>JALNZZ010000047.1 GCA_023229065.1 Porticoccaceae bacterium | reverse complement strand
TGGCAGATTGTCGAGGGTTACGGCGGCGAAGTGCGCGCTCTGGACTTTCTCGACAACTGTTCGACGACAGCGATTGTCGAAAAGGTGCGTGGCGGAGCTTGATAGCAGGGGGCTGAAAGGTGGTCTGCTGTGGTGCCGGTGGCTGTGCTGGCGGGCTCTAAAGCAGCACGATGATCCGGGGCTGGGAATAAATTTATGGTAAATCTCAAAATGTTGTTTTAGAGTTATGAAATATGAGGGATAATCTGTTGCACGTTTGTGTCCGGTAATGTGATACAACAGGCAAATTAACCACGGTAAACAAGTAAGTCCACATTTAAGAGGGCAAAACAATGAAATCAGTAATGACTAAATCTGCTCTGGCTGCCATGGGTCTGGCTCTGCTGCTGGCCACTGGCTGCTCGTCCAATGCTCGTATCGACGCCGTTGAAGCCAAGGCCAACGCCGCTCAGCAGTCTGCTGACGCTGCCATGGCTGCTGCTCAGCGCGCTCAGCAAACCGCTGATCAGGCACTGCGTGCCGCTAACGACGCCAATGCCGCCGTCACCCGTCTGTCCGAGAGCGTAGGCCGCAAATAAGCTGTTTTTGCTCTCTGGTCAAAAAAGGCTGCCCTCGGGCAGCCTTTTTTGATGCGCGCTTTTCACTGACGTTAGCGGGGCAGCTCAGTCCCGAGTGATATCGATGGGGTAGCCGCGTTGTTCTTCCACTGCTAGCCGGACTTTGTCCCAGTCCACGGTGATGCCATGATTAGGACGCCGTACCAGCGCCGCCTCAATCACGGCGTCAAACCCCAAAGGCTTGTCCATATCCTCTTCCAGTTGGGGGTGCACTTCCAGGTACAGGCGGCCGCGCAGCCAGCCGGCCTTCACGGGCTCGTTGATGATGCGCACGGGGGTGCCGGGGCTGACAGAGTGAGCCAGCTCCTCGATATCGCCGTCGTACAGGCGGATGCAGCCGTGGCTTACTCTCATGCCCACGCCGATCGGCTTGTTGGAACCGTGAAACAGATAGCTGGGCAGTGCCAGTCGTACTGCGTATTGGCCGAGGGGGTTGTCCGGGCCTGGAGCCACGACGCGGGGGAGGATGTCGCCACGCTCGGCATGTTCGCGACGGATAGACTCCGGTGGTGTCCAGGACGGGTTGGCGGCCACGCTGGTTACCCGGGTTTCCGTCTGCGGTGTCTCCCAGCCTTCACGGCCGATGCCCACCCCGTAGCTGCGCACGGTATTTTTCTCCGGGAGAAAGTGGTACATGCGAAATTCAGCCAGGTTGAGAACGATGGCTTCGCGACTTTCCTGGGGCAGGATATAGGACAGGGGCAGGGTGATTTCGGTGCCTTCACCGGGCACCCAGGGATGAACGTCGGGGTTGGCGTTCATCATCTGGCGAAAACCCAGGCCGTAGACGCGACCGATGGCGACGAAAGTATCCTCGTAGCCGGTGGTGTAGGTCATGTTGTCGCCAACGACCTCGTCGTTATTTTCCGGCAGGCGGAAGGTCAGCGCCTGGACGCTGGCACTGACCAGGAAGGCAACTGCCAGCAAGGTGGCGGTTAGAAGCGAGTGGAAGGGGCGAAAAGCCATCGGGATGACGTCCTGCAAAAGAGCTTGTAAAAAGTGGACCAGGGCCTGTTAACAGGCCCTGGCTAAAAGCGCGGATTCTAGCAAGTCGGTACAAGAAGTGTGTAATTTTTGTGCAGCGAGGCCGTCGCTTCAGCGGGCGGCAGCGATAGCCGCCGCGACATTGGCCGCCAAGTGGGATGGATTGATGGTGCCGACAATGGCGCTGGATACCCCGGGGTGTGCAAAGATCATCGCCAGACTTGCCGCCACCGGGCCGGTCGCGGGAGCTTCGTTGGGGTTGGGGGCGTTCTCAGCGGTTGCCAGATGGCCACTGGCCAGCGCTTTCTTGATTAACACTCCCTTGCCGAGTGCATGACAGCGGTCGATTACCGGTACTTCCTCATGGTGGGTCAAATTCCAGGTGACCATCACGCAGTCGCAGTGCTCGGCAGCAAGAAGTCCACCCGCCACGGTTTTGGTGGACATGCCAAAGGCTCTCAGCTTGCCCTCCTGTTTCAGTCTTGCAAGGGTGTCCAGCACGCCCTGGTTGAGAATGATGTCCTCGTCATTGCCGTCTGAGTGCACCAGCACCAGGTCGAGATAATCGGTACCCAGGTGGCGCAGACTGCGCTCGACGCTGAAGCGAGTGTGGGCAGGGGAAAAATCGAATGACGAGCGACCATCGCAGAACTCTTCGCCCACCTTGGAGCAGATCAGCCACTCCTGGCGCTGCCCCTGCAACAAGGGGCCAAGGCGCTCCTCGCTGGTGCCGTAGGCGGGCGCGGTGTCGATCAGGTTGATACCCAGCTCCCGGGCTTGAGCCAGCAGTTGGCGGGCGGCCTGGTCGTCGGGAATCGTGAATCCAGAGGGGTATTTGACTCCCTGGTCGCGGCCCAGCTTGACAGTGCCAAGGCCGAGGATGCTGGTAGCCATTCCGGTGCTGCCGAGAGGGCGTCTGGGGAGAGGGGGGGAGACGGAACTGTCAGGCTGTTGCATCGGCAACTCCAAAAGCGGTGGCCCAAGGCGTGGCAGCGATGGGGGGCGCTGCCAGAGGCAGGGCTGGTGGGGGCGCGCCAGAGGGGCGCAGCTCGCGTTCCAGCAGGCGCTCAGATACCTGGCGCGCCAGATTGGGGGCCAGGGTCAGTTTGGTGGGCCAGGCGGCGATGGCATTCAGCGCGGTGCCGTCCGCGCCCCTGGCCCAGTCGGCAAAGGCCTGGTCAGGGCGAGCCAGGTTGCGCTGGCGCGGTTCCGCGCGATCCACTGCCAGCACTGCCCACTGAGCGTCGCTGAAGTTCAGCCAGGGCATCAAGTCCGCCAGTTCTGCCTGGGCCGAGGCCAAGACCTCGGCATCGCTCTGGCCGGCACCTTTTTCGGCGAGGCTGCCGCCCAGATACCACACCTGACTGCCGTCGCTGAGAGGGTGGCTGGAGATGGTCAGTCGCGGTGTGGTTTCGGCGCCCAGGCAGTGGCCGTAGAAGCGGTAGGGTAGATGGTGGCGCACCATGACCTGCTTGAGGGGGCGGCGCTGCATCCGCGGCGTGCTGCTGCCGACTTTTGTCAGCAGGGCCTCGTTGCCTTCGCCAGCACTGAATACCCAGGCCGCAGCGCTGAGTGAAAAGGCGTTGCCATTGTCCACCGACAAACGGCAGGCTCCACTGTCATCGACCACCAGGTCGGCATCGTGCCAGTCAACAGCGAATAGCCGCCCGGCCATGTTGGCGGCCAAGGTACGCACCAAGCTCGGGGTGTCCATCACCATATCCACCAAGCGATAAACCTTGCCGCGAAAGCTGTGGTGGCGGAAGAGTTCGGGCAACTGCTCTCGGTTCAAAGGGTCGACCCGGCCGCGGACTGCCTTGCTGGCGAGAAAGCCTCCCAGCCGGGAGCTGAGGCTCGCGGT
Source organism: Porticoccaceae bacterium (assembly GCA_023229065.1). Taxonomy (GTDB): domain Bacteria; phylum Pseudomonadota; class Gammaproteobacteria; order Pseudomonadales; family Porticoccaceae; genus NAT127. The sequence goes on along the minus strand of JALNZZ010000047.1, from coordinate 10,408 downwards.
GGACCACATATGGAAGTGTTCGCTCAGGGGCTTGGTGCCACGCAAGTCCACGTCGCCCTCGCCGCGTAGGCAGGCGCGCCAGTGGTCGGGCATATCGGCGATGGCTTCCGATGCGCCGGTGAGGGCGCCGCCGAGGGTGTACTTCATGCCGCCGTGGATCATGCCCTGGCTGGCCAGTGTCTGACCACCGCCGAGCCCCTGGTGCTCCAGTAACACGGCGTTATAGCCTTGGTGAACCAGGTGATTGAGGGTCCAGAGGCCGGCGATGCCACCGCCGATGATGGCCACGTCGACACTGTAGGTGGTCTGCATGGTGAGTTCCGCAAGCAATGTGCCGACATTATAGCGGTTTGAGCCAGTGGGGCAGCGGACGGCAGCTAAACTCTTTGCGGTTGATCGAGCTCGCCGTTATCCTCTACCCGGGGGTGCCTCTTGCCAAGATTGATATACACCATACTGTTCTACCTGCTGCTGCCATTGGTGGCCGTCCGTCTGCTGTGGCGCGCCCGCCGTGCGCCCGCCTATGCGCAGCGTTGGGGTGAGCGCTTCGGCCTGGGGCCGTCGCTTACCTCCGCTGAGCAAGTGATCTGGGTGCATGCCGTGTCAGTGGGTGAAACTCTCGCTGCGCTGCCGTTGATCCGCGCCCTGCAACGAGATTACCCCGAGGCGCGCCTGGTGGTGACTACCATGACGCCCACTGGCTCGGAGCGGGTACGTGCCGCCTGTGGCGACAGTGTCCACCATGTGTATGCACCCTACGACCTGCCGGGTGCTGTGAGCCGCTTCCTCGACCGGACTCACCCCGACCTAGCGGTGATCATGGAAACTGAACTGTGGCCCAATGTCCTCAGCGGCTGCGCTCGCCGCGGCGTACCTGTGGTGCTTGCCAATGCGCGTTTGTCGGCCCGTTCGGCGGCGGGGTATCGGCGCCTGGCTCCCCTGACGCGTGGGATGTTGGCCGATCTGTCGGCAGTGGCTGCCCAGACACCGGCTGACGGTCGGCGTTTTGTCGAGCTGGGTCTGCCCCCCGAGCGGCTGGTCACCACCGGCAATATCAAGTTTGATCTGGAGATCGATGCCGCTCGCCGCCAGCGCGCTGCGGAGCTGGCCCGACAGTGGCGCGACGGGAGCGAGCGCCCTGTGTGGCTGGTGGCCAGCACCCATCGCGGCGAGGACGCTATCTTGCTCGATGCTTTTGCCCGGGTGCTGGAATATCACCCCAGGACTTTGCTGGTGCTGGTGCCGCGCCACCCCGAACGCTTCGGCGAAGTGGCTGCGCTGGCAGAAAGTCGCGGCTACTGTGTGACGCGGCGTAGCGAGGGTACGGCGCCGGATGAGCGCTGCCAGATTCTGCTGGGCGATACCATGGGAGAACTGCTGGATTTTTTTGGTGCCTGTGACCTGGCCTTTGTGGCCGGCAGCCTGGTGGAAGTGGGCGGCCACAATCTCATCGAGCCCGCCGCCTGGGGAGTACCAGTGCTGTCGGGGCCATCGCTTTTCAATTTTACCGAGGTGGCGCGATTGCTGGTAGAGGCTGATGGGCTGGCGATTTGCGATGACAGCGAGCAAATTGCTGCTGTTGTTGTCCGCCTGCTCGCAGACGAAGAGGGCAGGCGGGCGATGGGAGAGCGCGCGCGCACGGTGGCAGAGGCCAACCGTGGCGCCATGGCGCGCCTGCTGGAGGTTATCGCACCAATGTGGGCTCAATCACCAGAGCCGGGTCGAGCCAGGCGTTGAGCTGCTGGACATCTGCGGGGCTGAGCTGCCCGGCCACCTTTTTCAGTTCCAGATTGCTGGCAATATAGTCATAGCGGGCATTGGCGTAATTGCGTTTGGCCTGATAAAGGGTTCGCTCGGCAAACAGCACATCGACAATATTGCGAGTCCCCACTTCGTAACCGGCGCGGGTCGCTTCCAGCGCGCTTTCTGCTGAGGTGATGGCTTGTGCGCGGGCCTTCACGCGTGCGGCGTTGGTAACCACATTGAGATGGGCGGTGCGGGCCTGCTGGGTGACATTGCGCTGGGCGGCGCGGGCGAGTTCTTCCGCTTCCACAAACTGGTGATAGGCCTGACGACGGTTGGCGCTGACCAGCCCCCCGGTGAAGATGGGCATCTCCAGTCGCAGCGCCAGCACACTGGACTCGTTTTCGTTGAGGGATGGGGTATTGATGGGGTCGCCATTAAGGTTGCGACCACGGAAACTTTTGTCTTGATCGCTGTCCCTATAATTGTAAGAGCCGGTCAGGGTAGGCAAGTGCTCGGCCTTGCGCGCGTCAGCGTTGTGGCTGGCAGCGTCGCGGGCGAGCTGGGCGGCCTTCAGATCCAGATTGTTCTGCAGAGAAAACAGCACCCAATCCTCGCGGCTCTCGGGCTCCGGATTCTGTACCGGGAAGTTGGCCGTCAGGCCTGCCAGTTGGCCGTGGGGCTGGCCAGTGAGCACTTCCAGGGCTTCGAATGCGACGTTGAGAGCGCCGCGGAGTTCCAGGGTGTTGACCCGCGCATCATCAAAGGTCGCTTGGGCCTCGTGTACATCAGTGATGGGTAATAGACCTACCTCGTAGCGCTGACGGGTCTGTTCCAGCTGCCGGTTGATGGCCTCTTCCTCGGCGATGGCGCTGGAGAGATTCTCGCTGGCCCGCAGCACGTTGAAATAAGCCTCTGTCACGCGCAGAATCAAATCCTGCTGATCGGCGGCAAAACGGGTGCGTGCCTGCTCGCTGATAGTGGCGCCGCGTTTGTGGTCGTACCAGGCCGGCAGGTTGAAAATAGGTTGTGTCAAGGACACGGCAAAGATGGTCTGGTCGGCATCGCCGCTACCGCGCGAGCCGGAGTTGACAGTGGTGCCGTCCAGTACAAAGACTGAGCGAGTATATTCGTCCGAGTCTGTTTCCGAGTATTCCGCACTGCCGACGACTCGCGGTAGCAGGGCCGAGCGGGAAATGTTGCGGGATTCGAGACCCGCCTCGTAGGCGGCTCGGGCGGCCCCCAGCTGAGGATCATTCTCCAACGCCATGCTGTAGACGTCGATGAGGGTGCTCGACAGGCCACTCAGTGGCGTTGCCAGGATGGCGGCGCATAATAGCTTGGTGGCGAATTTTTTCATGATATCCGAGGGTTCCTTCTTGGTGGCCCTTGGGCAGGCACTATTTGCTGGGTTGGGTTTCTGGCTTGGAGATCCGGCGTCGAATGTTTTCCGGGCTGAAAAAAAGAAGGCCATGATAGCGCAAAGGCAGCGAGGGTGTCTGCCGTTGTACCCTTACTTGCGCAGTGAGATGCAACGCATAGCCCCTAAGTCCGAATCAGCAAGCACCTAGGTTTGTGACCGGGCAGCCCGGGCTTCGAGCAACCAGGTCAGTTCATGTTCTCATAGGGAAGATCGAATGTTTGGCAAGCGACTATTTTCCGGGGCCGACTATCAGGTTCTGGCGCGCAATACCCTGTTTCAGGGGTTCTTCAAGATGGTGGAGTACCGTGTCCGTCACCGGCTGTTTGGCGGGGGTTGGAGTGGCGAAGTTCGCCGAGAGTTATTCGAACGAGGTCACGCTGTTGGGGTTTTACCCTGGGAGCCGCGCCACGATCGAATTGCGCTGGTGGAACAGTTCAGGGTGGGTGCGCTGAGCGATCCCGAGAGTCCCTGGCAGCTGGAGTTGGTGGCAGGCATGGTGGAAAATGGGGAGTCACCGGAGGCGGTAGCACATCGAGAATTGGCGGAGGAAGCCGGTATTACCAGCGCAGAGCTGGTGCCACTGTGCGATTACCTGGTCAGTCCTGGGGGCAGTGATGAGCGCATGACATTGTTCTGCGCCTTGGCGGATCTCGACGGCGTCGGTGGTATCCACGGCCTGGCCGAGGAGCACGAGGATATCCGGGTTCACCTCTTTGACCGCGCTGAGGCCCTGGCGGGTCTGGAGGCTGGCCTATGTAACAATGCGCCATTGATCATTGCCTTACAATGGCTGGCCCTGCATCATGAGCGGCTTGCCAGGGGGAGCTGATCTGCCGAAAGAGAAACCGGAGCTGGCCAAAGGCTGCTCACCAGGTACTCGGCACCTTCCTTAATCCTGCTACTGCCATACGGAATACAGAGTTTTGCGCTACAAGATCGACCTCAAAGCCTTTATGGCGGACTGTGAACTGAACTACCGGCGTCTGCTGGGGTTGTGCCCTGACCTCGATACGGCTGATCGGCATATTTTTGTGCTCGACGCCTGCGGCAGCTCAGATCGGCGCCGCGAGTTTGTCGTCCGTGTACGGGATCGTGCGCCCTATACACTCGAAGTGGAAATCGCCGAACAGACACCTGCCCAGGCACCGTGGCTGAACCTGCCGTTGATACGGGTGCGTCTTTACCGCGACGCAGAATTGGCCGAGGTAGTGGGATTTGATGGTGTCCACCGCATCTATCCGCGCTACTCTTACCCGAACCGTGTTATGCACCAGCCCGATGAAAAAGCCCAGTGGAACCGCTTTTTGGCTGAGTGGCTAGCGCTTGTCGCGGACGCTGGCTACGCTGTGAATGCCTCTTTTGCTGCCACTGGATGAACAGGTCTTAACGCTTCCTCCCGCTGTCAAGGGTTACAGTGCTGGAAGGGTTACAGCGCCTGGAGAGTATGCTGGAGAACCCAATCGAGAGGGAGACCGTGTCAAATACCACTCCGGCGGCGCGTCTGCACCGCCTCGTGCAGATCAGTGACTGTCATCTCGGCCCCGACGCTGACTTTCGGCTGGCAGGGCTGCGTCCCTGGTACAGCTTTCACGAAGTGCTTCGCCAGCTCGCTCGACAGGCCGATACCATCGACCGCGTGCTGGTGACAGGGGATATCGCTGCCGACGGAGCGACACTGGCCTACCAGCTGTTTGGTCAGGGGATGAGTTTGCTGGGGCTGCCCTACCACTGGCTGCCGGGCAACCACGACGACTTTGCTGGTATGCGTGACAACGGGCAACTGCCGCCCTTTGAGCCGCTGATTGCCGTGGGACCGTGGCGATTGTTGTGTCTCAATACTGCCGTGCCGGGAGCAGTGGGGGGCTTGATCGACAGTCATCAGCTGGCGGCGCTGGAGGCCGCGCTCGATACTCTTGCGGATCATCCAGCGGCAATTTTTATGCATCATCCGCCGACCAGTATTGGTTGTCGCTGGCTGGATCGCCACCAGGTCGCCAATGGCGAAGCACTGGCTGCGATTCTGCGCCGTCGCCGGAATGTGAAGGCGCTGTTCAGCGGCCATGTTCACCAGGAGAAGGAAGTGGACTTTGCCGGGGTTCCGCTCTATACCGCGCCCTCCACTAGTGTGCAGTTTGCCCCCGGTAGTAACGACTTTGCCCTAGTCCAGGCACCTCCGGCGTTTCGCTGGATCGACTTCTACGAGAGCGGCAGGGTAGAGACGGGGATCACGGTGATCGTCGACAGTCAGGAACGGGTAGACGTCGCTGCCGGCGGCTATTAACTGACCGGCGCCGATGGCTATAATCCCCGCCTCACTGGTTTGGAGTGCCCCATGAATCTGTTGTATCTCCATGGCTTCAATAGTTCTCCCCAGTCCCACAAGTCCGTCCAGTTTCGTCAGTGGTTGGCGAGCACTCACCCCGAGGTGCACTTTCACTGTCCCTTGTTGAGCCCATTCCCGGAAGAGGCGATGGCGACACTGACAGCCCTGTGTGAGCATACGCTGACAGAAAACAGTCTGGTGGTGGGCAGCTCCATGGGTGGCTTCTATGCCACCTGGGTAGCGCAAACCGTCGGTTGCAAAGGGGTGCTGATTAACCCGGCCGTGCGTCCCTGGTTGGGGCGAGACTACCTGGTGGGGCAGCAGAAAAACTTTCACACCGGCGAAGAGTACCTGTTCGAGCAGCACCACGTAGATGCTTTTGTCCGCTGGGAAGTTGATCCCCTGCCGACACCGAACAATCTCTGGGTATTGCTGCAAAGTGGCGACGAAGTGCTGGATTATCGCCATGCCCTCGACAAGTATCGGGACTGTCGACTCACTGTCGAACAAGGTGGTGATCACGCTTTTCAGGGGTTCGAACGCTTTTTTCCGGACATCCTCCAGTTTTGGAATGACAACACTTTATGAGTAATTACACAGCGGAAGATATCGAGGTTCTCACTGGCCTTGACCCGGTGCGCAAGCGCCCCGGTATGTATACCGACACCTCCAGACCCAACCATTTGGCCCAGGAAGTGATCGACAATAGTGTCGACGAGGCCCTTGCCGGTCATGCCCGCAAGATTGACGTTGTTCTGCACCGCGATGGTTCCCTGTCAGTGACCGACGACGGTCGCGGCATGCCGGTGGATATTCACCCGGAGCAGGGTAAGCCCGGAGTGGAAGTGATTCTTTCCACTCTCCATGCTGGAGGCAAGTTTTCCAGCAAGAACTACCAGTTCTCCGGCGGCCTGCATGGAGTGGGGGTGTCGGTAGTGAATGCTTTGTCTTCGCGCCTGGAAGTGGTTATTCGCCGGGGGGGCAATGTCCATCGGATTGCTTTTGCCGACGGTAACAAGGCCAGCGATCTGGCTGTAATCGACAGCTGTGGCAAGCGCAATACAGGCACTCGCGTGCAATTCTGGCCCAATGCCAAATATTTCGACACGGTAAAGTTTTCCCTGTCACGGTTGCGCCATGTGCTGCGAGCCAAAGCGGTGTTGTGCCCGGGGCTGGAGGTCACTTTTCTCGACGAAGCCAGTGGTGATACCGACGTATGGCTCTATCAGGACGGTCTTGCAGACTACCTCACCAGTGCTACAGCCGAGTGGGAGACGGTGCCGGCCCAACCATTTGTGGGGGCCTTTGCGGGCAAGATCGAAGCGGTGGACTGGGCTGTCCAGTGGCAGCCTGAGGGCGGGGCGCTGATCCAGGAGAGTTACGTCAACCTGATTCCTACGGTGCAAGGAGGCACTCACGTCAATGGTCTGCGCACGGGGCTGCTCGAAGCCATGCGGGAGTTCTGTGAGTTCCGCAACCTGCTGCCCCGCGGTGTAAAGTTGGCTCCTGACGATATTTGGGACCAGTGCAGCCATGTGCTGTCCTTCAAAATGGGCGACCCACAGTTTTCCGGCCAGACCAAGGAGCGCCTGTCATCACGGGAGGCTGCGGTGTTTGTGTCCGGCGTTGTCAAGGACGCCTTTAGTCTGTGGCTCAATCAGCACACAGGCGATGCCGAAAAACTGGCTGAGCTGTGTATCAGCAGTGCTCAACGCCGCCTGCGCACCAGCAAGAAGGTGGCGCGCAAAAAAGTCACTGCCGGCCCGGCTCTGCCGGGCAAGCTGGCTGACTGCGCCAGCGGTGATTCCATGGCTTCCGAGTTGTTTTTGGTGGAGGGCGACTCTGCCGGCGGCTCTGCCAAACAGGCCCGCGACCGGGAGTTCCAGGCCATCATGCCGCTGCGGGGCAAGATCCTGAATACCTGGGAGGTGGACGGCGGCGATGTCCTGGCCTCCCAGGAAGTTCACGATATCGCCGTCGCCATCGGGGTGGATCCGGGCGCTGCAGATATCAGCCAGCTGCGCTACGGCAAGGTCTGTATCCTCGCCGATGCCGATTCCGACGGCCTCCATATCGCCACTCTGCTGTGCGCGCTGTTTGTGCGTCACTTCCGGCCCCTGGTGGAAGCCGGCCACATTTATGTAGCCATGCCGCCCCTGTATCGTATCGATCTCGGCAAGGAAGTGTTCTATGCCCTCGACGAGGTGGAGCGGGACGCTATCCTTGAACGCCTGGAGGCAGAGAAAAAGCGCGGCAAACCCCAAGTCACCCGCTTCAAGGGGCTGGGTGAGATGAACCCCCTGCAGCTGCGGGAAACCACCATGGATCCCGATACCCGGCGGCTGGTGCAGTTATCGATTGATGACGGTGCCAGCACCGAAGAAATCATGGATATGCTACTGGCCAAAAAGCGGGCCGGCGACCGCAAGACGTGGCTGGAGAGCAAGGGAGATCTGGCTGAGGTACTGGTGTGATGTAAAGCCTTACCGCCCGGTCAAGGATTGTGCCGGTCGCGGGATATGCCTATAGTCGTGCAAAAGAAAAACGAGAGGCGCGTATGACTAGACAGGCGGTGGAAGAGCAACCAATTGATCCACAGCGGCCGATCATCGACCCACACCTTCATCATTGGGAGCTACTTCCTGAATCGGGTACGCTGCGGTCGTCGCATCGGTTTCTATTCCATGAAGCTCTCGACATGGTTAACCGCAGTGGCCACAACATCACCCACACGGTGTTTGCCGAGTGCCTTACCATGTACCGGGTTGATGGCCCGCCAGAGCTTGCGCCAGTTGGCGAGACAGAGTTTGCCAATGGCATTGCGGCGATGAGCGCCAGTGGCGGCTATGGCCCCTGTCGCTTTGCCCACCGCATCGTTGGTCGCGCTGATCTGATGTTGGGGGCTGCTGTTGAGCCTGTTCTCGAAGCGCATCTGGCGGTGGCTGGTGAGCGTTTTCGAGGAATTCGCTGCCATACCGTATTCAGTGAGTCCAATCTGTTCGGAGGCCCCAGTGACCCCGGTGTTCGGGGCGTTATGTTGCGCCCCCAGTTTCGGCAAGGTGCACGGGTGCTCGCTGGCATGGGGCTGAGTCTGGATGTCTGGTGTCTGCATCACCAGCTCGACGACCTGATCAGCCTGGCCGACGCTCTCCCTGAGCTCTCGATCATACTCGACCATATCGGCACACCAGAGTATCGCGGCGCTTACGCTGGTCGTGAAAACGAGGTCCGGGCCGAGTGGAGCGCCAAGATTGGTGAGCTGGCACTCAGGCCCAATGTGTGTATCAAACTGGGCGGGATGGGTATGGACATATACCGGAGCATCGACAACGTCAGCGAAGGTGCCTCGTCACAAACCCTTGCCGAAAGATGGCGTCCCTATATGGAAACCTGCATCGAAAAGTTCACTGCCCGACGCTGCATGTTTGAGAGCAACTTCCCGCCCGACCAGGCCGCTGGCAGCTACGGTGCCACCTGGAATGCCTTCAAGATCATCACTCGCGGGTGCTCGGAGGGCGAAAAGGACTGGCTGTTCAGCAGAACGGCTGCGGATGTCTATAAAATTTAAAATAGGGTGTTCAGCTACTGTTGTCGCAGGCTGGGGAGCTTTTTTTTCGCTTGTCGGGCACAGAGTCAACGCGCTGTAACCGGTATGCTACCATGGCCCACTTTGGGTTCTTTGCATTTCGGTGGGAGCGATTTGGGCGCACCCTGTCTAGTTGCCGAGAGGCGACTGAGCCGTCGCCGTTGAGGGTCATGGTACACACAGTGTTGAATGTCATGGGGTTGGTCTTCTCTCTGCTGGCAGCTACCGCTTGGGCCGGGCACAGTGAACCCGCCTCGCCTCCACTTGAGCTGCTGGCAGAATATCCTGTCGAAGGTATGGTCGGTGGCAATCTGTCCGGCCTTGCCCGTTGTGGCGACAGCTGGTGGGCTGTTTCCGACCGCGAGGACGAGCGCATCTATCGTTTGGTGGCGGAAGACAATGAGTGGCGCGCAGTGGCGGAAGAGTTCAGTGCGCCGTCACCACCGGATGCCGGGCTGCCGTCATTCCTGGTGCTGGCCGCCAAGGCCAGAGGCATACTTACCGGGCAGCTGGACCTGGAAGGGATCAGCTGCGATGACAGTGGTACTCGCTATCTGGTGAGCGAGTCCTATGCTGCAGTGCTCAAGTTGGCAGTGGATGGTTCCAGCACCTGGCTGGATTTGCCTTCGAGCATGGTGGCCGCAGCGCGCGAAGCGGGGTTGTTGCAGCGCGTCAATGCGCTCTACGAGGGAGTCGCTGTAAGCGCTGATGGTACCCGCCTGTGGCTGGCTGCGGAGCGCCAGGGCCGCGGTATTCTGCGGGTGGATCTGGACGGTGACGGCAGCTGCGCGGCGGGCTGTATTCTGCTGGCAGAAGACAAGCTGATTCGACCGCCGCCGGCCTTGGGCCCAGATACCAGACCTGCGGACTTTTCCGCCCTGGCGCTCTATGGCGACAGGCTGTTTACCCTGGAGCGGCTCGCCCACCGGGTGTGCCGCCGGGACCCGGACAGCGGTGCCCTGGAGCGCTGTTGGTCTTATGCCGACGCCGCTCTCGCCGAGTCGCGCCGCTACGAGAGCCCTTATGGTTTGGCGGAAGCTTTGTGGCTGGATGACAGCGGCGTCTGGATCGGTGTCGACAACAACGATCTGGTGCGTGTCGACGGCGAGGCTCGGCCCACGGTATGGCACTTCGCGGCACCGCCGGGGGGCTGGCTGGAAGGGGTGCCCTGAGTTCGTCGCCAAGTGCCACAAAAACCTGAACAGCAACCTTAATTTGCCTATATTTGCTTGCAACCTCCGCATGGACAATCTATGACCGATAATCTGGACCTCAGCCTGGAGGGCGTGGAGCGTCGCTCCCTCGCCGAATTTACTGAAAAGGCGTATCTCAA
>JALNZZ010000046.1 GCA_023229065.1 Porticoccaceae bacterium | reverse complement strand
ACATTGAAGACGGCAATGGCAATGATCAGGAAGATCAGCAGCCCGACCATCTGGCGCGACATCTGGATAGCCTGGTGGAGATTGCCATGGGTCTGAAACCAGTCGATAAAGCTGTAGTCCGACGGCAACTGACGAATCAGGTGGTAACCCAACTCCCGGGCAGCAAAGACGTCCTCCACACTAATGCGCAGCCCCTGCGGGCGGGCACCGTAACCAGCCAGGTCCCCTGCAATATCGAGATGGATCAGTGCCAGCCCCACATCCTCGGCCGTATGGGTGTCAAAAATACCCGCCAGACTGAACACTCTCACCAGCGGGGCCAGCTGGCGGCCATCTTCGCCCGGGCGAGGCACGATCAGGGTGAGAGTATGGTCTCTCTCAACCCCAAGTTTCTCAGCCAGCACCCGCGACAACATCAAGCCACTGCGTCCCGCTGCCTCACCGGCCAACCAGTCACCGGTCTCAGGCGGCAAGACCTCAGCCATAGCACTGTCGAGTGACTTCGGCAGCAACCCTTGCACGGTGACCGCCTGCACTTTGCCGCGTGCATTGATCATGCCTTGAAAGCCTGTGAAAGGGGTAACTTCCGCGACGCCAGGCACAGAGCCAATAACCTCTGCCAGCGCCTGCCATTCAGCGACGCCACCGCGCTGAAAAAGTTGCACATGGGGTACAACACCGAGGATACGGGTGCGCATCTCGCGGTCGAAACCATTCATCACCGATAACACGATGATTAGCATCGCCACTCCCATCACCAGTCCGGTCATGGCCAGGATGGAAATAAACGACGCCAGTCGCGAGCTGGAACCCGAAGCGAAATAGCGTCGCCCCAGAAAAAATACTGCGCTCTTAGACAACGGCCAGCTCCCTGGGCCGCAAACAGCCGTCCTTGAGCTCAAGGGTGCGATCCATACGCGCTGCGATAGCCAGGTCGTGAGTCACCACCACAAAGCTGATCCCCAGATCGCGATTGAGCTCCAGCAGCAACGCCAGCACGGTCTCGGCGGTTGCCGGGTCCAGGTTGCCCGTCGGCTCATCCATCAACACACAGGCGGGACTGGTGGCCAACGCGCGGGCGATAGCTACCCGCTGCCGCTCACCTCCGGACAGCGCTGCCGGGCGGTGGCCGGTGCGCTCACCGAGCCCTACCCGCGCCAGCAGGCGCATGGCTACCGCATTGGCCTCGGCATGGCTTTTGCCTGCGATGAGGTTGGGAATGGCGACATTTTCCAGTGCGCTGAACTCCCCCAGCAGATGGTGAAACTGGTAAACAAAGCCGAGGTGGCGGTTGCGCCAGCGCGCCCGCTGGGATTCGCCCATGGGTTTGAGCGGCTCGCCACCGACCCTTACCTCGCCGCGATCCGGGTTGTCGAGCCCTCCCATCAGATTGAGCAGGGTCGACTTGCCCGACCCCGAGGAGCCGACAATCGCCACCAGCTCCCCAGGACGGATCTCACAGTCAAGGTCCTCCAGCACTCGCACTGTCTGATTACCCTGGCGATAGGCTTTGGCCACATCGCGACACAACAGCACCGGAGCACGAGCTTCAGTGTTCATAACGCAAAATCTCCGCGGGGCTGACCTGACCGGCACGCCAGGCGGGATAAAGAGTCGCCAACAGGCTGATAACAGTGCCGATGGCGGCCACGATCACCACATCCTGCCATTGCAGGTCGCTGGGCAGCTGACTGATAAAATAGACCTCCGGATCGAAGATCGCGACCCCAAACAGTCTTTCGAAAAAAGCCACAATGGCACCGAGCTGCCAGGCCAGCAAGCAACCCGCCACCACGCCAAGGGCAACTCCCGAAAGCCCGACGCTGGCTCCCTGCACCCGGAAAATCGCGGTCACCGTGGCACTGGTAGCGCCCATGGCCCGCAGCACGGCAATATCCTTGCGCTTATCCGCCACCATCAACACCAAGCTGGCAACGATATTGAAAGCCGCCACGGCGATGATCACAGTCAGCAACAGACCCACCACGGTTTTTTCCATTTTGATGGCATCAAACAGGGAGCGCAGCGACTGGTGCCAGCTGGCCAGGCTTGCCTCTGCCGGCAGCTGGGCGCGCAAGCGCGGCAACACCGTCTCCACGGCAAACGGATCTGCCAGGGTCAAACGCAGCCCGTGGACATCGGCACCTGTCCGCAGCAGCCGCTGTGCATCGGCGATATGCAAAAAGGCGATGCCATTATCTACTTGGGCGCCAACCTGGAATACCGCCACCACCTTGAGCCGTTTGACCCGAGGGAACACCCCCACCGGTGTTACCGTCACTTCCGGCAGGGTCACCAACACATCGTCGCCAGTCATCACCCGCAAACTGCGCGCCAGCAGACTGCCCAATACCACGCCGTACTCTCCCGCAGTCAGACTGCCGAGGTCGCCTGCCAGCAGGTTGTCCTCCAGTAACGACAGTACCGGTGTATCCTGCGGGTCCACACCCTGCAGGCTGACACCCTCCATACCAGTACCACTGGACAGCATCGCCTGGGCCTCAACATAGGGGGAAGCGCCAGTGACAGCAGCATCGGCCAGCAAGGTACTGTAATCGTCCCGCCAGGAGGCCAGCGGTGTGGCGTGCTCCACAGTGACGTGGGGCACGACGTTGAGAATACGGCTCTTGATCTCGCGGTCGAAACCGTTCATGACCGACAACACCACAATCAGCGCCATCACCCCCAACGTCATGGCACCGAAGGAAAGTAATGACACCAGCGAAAAAAAGCCTTCGCTCTGCTTACTGCGCACAAAGCGAAGGCCGATAAAGAATGGAAGAAGACTTTTCATCGCCGGCATTAAACCGGAAAGCCTGCAACCCCACAACAGGCCAACAGCCAAGAATTGTTCGGGAAGGTCCACAGAATGGATTTTACTGCTCAAGACACCTTAACGGCCTGAGGAGATACTTCCCTATTTAAGGAAATACCCGGCGCGACGATATCTGGGGGGAGTCGCGGCCTAGAGCCCCTCAATGGCATGGATGGTTTCCACTTTCACCCGCCACGGCTTGTCACTACGGGAGTTGGAAGGGTAAACCCAACCTCGCAACACTACCCGGCGCCCCTCCAGCTCTCGCAGCTGACTGCGGCTGAAGTTTTTTTGGTGCTCCGCGTAGATGACACCCGCCAGGCCGCCTTCCAGATTGATCCACCAAGCCTTGGCGAACACCACCTTTTCTACTTTACCGACAACCCGCTGAAAGCCACCTGCAACAATTTGGCTGGAAGGCACCGTGACGTTGTCCCGCCACAGGCCCCGCCCGGCTCTGCGCGCTTGCTGCTCCAACCCGGCAAGGCAATCCGCCAGGATTAGGTTAGGCGGCACCGCTATCGCCCAGCCGAGGCCCTCGGCCACCAGCAGCGCTTCCAGACTCTGCCCCTCAGGCGTATAGGCATGCATGAGGTAGCGACCGTGGTTATCCCTTGGCTCACTGCCGGGCACCAGTACCAGTCGGGGATTGGCCCTCACAAAATCGTCGACAAAGGCTTTGGCCTGCCGTGACATAGGCTCGCCGGCACGACCTTGCGAACCCAGTTCCGGTGTGTTGACACCGATCAGGCGCACCCGGCGCCCATCGGCAGCGATAAAGGAATCGCCGTCCTGTACCCGTTCGATGCCAACAGGGCGAAGCCCAGCAGACAAACCGCCGGGCATAGCGCAGTTGGCTGCAGTCTCGCCAGCCGACCTGGGCGGTGCTGCCAGCGCGATAGCCGAGCAGGAAAACACCCACAGCAGGACACAAAAAAACACGCCGGGAGCGCAAACTCCGGGCGTGTTTTTTCTGTTCCTGCCGAACACCAGATCAGCTCTTGAGTTACGCCACAAAGGGCGTCTCAAACTCGCGAACTGTTTACTTCTTGGTGCTGCGAGCAGAGAAGCGGCGGTTGAAGCGCTCGATGCGGCCACCGGTATCCACAACCTTCTGCTTGCCGGTGTAGAAGGGGTGACAGCTGGAGCATACATCCAGGTGAAGGGTCTGGGTGTTGGTGGAGCGGGTTTCGATGACATTGCCGCAGCTGCAGTTTGCAACCAGCTTGCCGTACTCGGGGTGGATACCGGATCTCATGGGTTTTTCCTCTATGCTTGCATACCGCCACCCGGTCAATTAACTTGCCTGCCTTGCCGAGCACCGTATGCCATTGGTCTACGGAGCGCGCATACTACCAGAAACCTCTCCGGATTCAAGGCATTATTTTGCTCCAAAATCGTGCCCAAGCCGCTCGCTTCCAGGACTTCCCGATTATCAACGTGCCAGCAATGCCCGCCTCGCCCAGCCCCAGACTGCCACGCCAACAGCGCGATCAGCAATCCCTGCCCGAGCGGGTATTTCGGGTTGCCGTCCCCTCGCCCCTGCGACGGCTGTTCGACTATCTTGCCCCCCAGAACAGCGATGTGCTCCCTCAGCCTGGGTGTCGAGTCACGGTTCCTTTCGGGCGTCGTACCGTCGTTGGAGTCGTGGTGGAAACTGCCAGCGCGAGCGGCCATGACCCCAGCAAGCTCAAGGCTATCGAGACTATTATCGACCCTCGGCCACTGGTGTCAGCAGACCTCTGGCAAGTCTACCGCTGGGCCTATGATTACTATCAGCATCCACCCGGCGATGCTCTCAGCGGTATTCTGCCAGCCCTGGTGCGTCGCGGCGCCGATGCTGACGGAGACCCTGTCGAACATTGGCAGCTGAGCACCCACGGTCACGGCCTGCCAGAAACTGCCCTGTCACGGGCCAAAAAGCAGCAGCAACTGCTCAACCTGCTGCGCCAGCAAGGTCCGCTCCCGGCAACGGCTATCGCGGCAGCCGGCATCGGCCGCGAGATCATTCGCGCCCTGGCTGGCAAAGGGTTAATCGAAAGCCTCAGTGTCGCTCCACAGCCGCCTCAACAGGAAGCAGCCAGCTGGCTTAAGGGGACCCCCCTGCCCCTGCGCGACGAACAACAGCAGGCCCTGGCAGCTATTCAGCTCGACAGCTTCAACACTTATCTGCTGCAGGGAGAAACCGGCAGCGGCAAGACCGAGGTCTACCTGCAAGCCATCGCCGCCGTCCTTGCCTCGGGTCGTCAGGCCCTGGTGCTGATTCCCGAGATCAATCTCACGCCCCAAACCCTGGCGCGGTTCCGCCAGCGCTTTTGTTGCGACATCGCTGTCCTTCACTCCGGTCTCACCGACCGCGAGCGCCTCAGCGCCTGGCAGCGAGCCCGCGACGGACGCGCCCGCATCGTCATCGGTACCCGCTCGGCAGTATTCACTCCACTGGCAACACCGGGCATTCTGATTGTCGATGAAGAACATGACGCTTCCTACAAGCAACAGGAGGGCTTCCGCTACTCCGCACGGGACGTGGCCGTTATGCGCGGTCACCGCGAGTCGGTGCCTGTCATTCTTGGCAGTGCCACCCCCGCCCTGGAAAGCCTCGCCAACTGCGAGCGTGGCCGCTACCGGCGGCTGGTGCTAAAAGAAAGGCCGACCGGCGTCAGTTTGCCCCGCTGGCGTCTTATTGATCTGCGCGGCAGCGGACTCACCGCGGGGTTTTCCGAGCCGCTTCTCGACGCCATACGCGCTACCCTCACAGCCGGCAACCAGGTGCTGGTATTCGTCAACCGCCGCGGCTACGCCCCTTTGATGCTGTGCCACGATTGCGGCTGGATGGCCAACTGTCACCAGTGCAGCGCCCGCCTGACCGTGCATCGCGGCCAACGCCGCCTGCTTTGCCATCACTGCGAAACCCCTCAACCCCTGCCACATCAGTGCCCCGACTGCCACAGCCCCAACCTCGCCTTTGTCGGGCAGGGCACCGAGCGCAGCGAAACCGTACTCGCCGAGCTGTTCCCCGAGGTTCCCGTACTGAGAGTCGATCGCGACACTACCCGCCGCAAGGATGCAATGGAAAAGCTGGTGGATGAAGTGAACCGCGGAGAACCCTGTATTTTGGTGGGCACCCAGATGTTGGCCAAAGGGCATCACTTCGCCAAAGTGACTTTGGCGGCCCTGCTGGATGTAGACGGGGGCCTGTTCAGCGCCGACTTCCGAGCCACCGAGAAAATGGGGCAGCTGATCACTCAGGTTGCCGGTCGCGCCGGTCGTGAACAGCAGGCAGGCACGGTGCTACTCCAAAGCCACCTGTGCGATCACCCCCTGATCACCCGCCTCACCAGCGATGGTTACGCCGCCTTTGCCACTGATTTACTGGCTCAGCGCCGCTTCGCCGACCTGCCACCCTGGAGCCACCTGGCCCTGGTGCGTGCGGAAGCAGAAAATCCACAGGCTGCAGAGCAACTTTTGCAGCGCCTGCGCCAGGAAGCGGAGCGCCTGTCGCCGCCCACCCCGGCACTGCGCTATCTGGGCCCCCTGCCCTCAGCCATGGAGCGCCGCAACAATCGCTACCGCTTCCAGCTATCCTTGTGCGCCGACCAGCGCCGATTGTTGCACCCTCTGCTCAGCGCCCTCTGTCAGTGGCTCGAAGCAGACAAAGGTGCCCGGCAAGTGCGCTGGTCTGTGGATGTCGACCCTCAGGACATGCTGTAGTGTGCCAATATGCCCTCACCGGTCATCAAAAGCTGACAGTTCGGCGGTGTACCCCTACAATCGCCCGTGCCTGTAACTGATTCGAAGAGCCATGACCCGCGATTACGCCAAACAACCCAAACGCACCACACCAGCGCGCAACACCCGCCGCCAGCCTTCCCGCAAAACCCTGCCCGGCTGGTTGTGGATGGTGGCTGGCATCCTCGTTGGTGCCCTGATAATGGCTGTTATCAGCTACCGGACACCGGCCAAAGAGGAGATTGTGGAGGCTGTTCCTGAAGCCACCGAGGTTGAACAGGACACCAATGCTCCGCGCCCACGTTTCGACTTCTATACACTGCTCAAGGAAAGCGAGGTCATACTTAACGACGACGGTACTCCCCAACCCGCGGCCACGGCGTCGCTGCCGCCCCCGACTCTGCCGCCACCCAGCCAGTCGCGCGATGATGCTGACCAAAAAGTGGGGGAGCAGCCCAGCAAACAGCCCGCCCCAGTCACGCCGCCGGCGCAGCCAGTGACGACAACCCCGCCCCCTTCTACGGCCACAGCACAAGTACCACCGGCGCCAGCGGCTGAAACAACCGCACCCCCACCGGCTCCGCAAGTCTCCACTACCAGCTCAGCACCGCCGTCGCGGGAAGTCTTTCTGCTCCAGGCGGGTTCCTTCAAAAGTGCTGCCGATGCCGACAATCTGCGCGCCAGATTACTGTTGCTCAATTTGCGCGCACGGGTGGAAACCGTCAACCTGAGGCCAGGCGAAACCTGGCATCGCGTACAGGTCGGCCCCTTCGACAACACCCAGAGCCTGGCCACCGCTCGCAACCTGCTGCAGCAGAACGGCATCGCCAGCATTCAGGTGAAGAAAACCCGGTAAGCATTTGTTAATAGTTGATTTTTAGCTTTCCCAGCTCAGCCGCATCCTGGTCTCTGGCACCTGGACCCAGCGGCTGACCGTAGCTGAACTCAACAAAGTTGCCGTTCGGGTCCCGCAAGCCGCAGTAGTAACCGACCGGCCAGGGTTCATCTCTGGGTTCCCACACAAGGCAACCGCCGGCCTCGGCCCGGCAGGCAACTCCATCAACCTCTTCTCGACTGGCCACCGCAAAGCCAAAATGGCGGTAGTCATCACCCGGCAGCTCCAAATCACGGCCCTGGTTCATGAGAACGAAAATAAAATCACGCTCGCGCCCCGGTTCCGCCATCCACACAATCGACTTGGCCCCCGCCTCGCGGCGGTGGATTACCTCCATACCGCAATAGTCCCGGTAGAAGGCCACGCAGGCATTGAGATCGCGCACATGGAGAGCCACATGGGTCATCCTGGGGGTATGCATTCGCTGCTCTCCCTGACTCAGACTTCAAGGAAAGTGTAGGCAATTTTTCGAGGCGCTGCCGTGGCCCTTAACCAACCCGCAGCAACTGAAGCGTCCAGTGTCAAAAATTGTCGGGATGTCGCGGTGTGGCGGTTGCGAATACCGTGCGGACCCGCGCGGCATCTGCCTCTGGATCTTTCCCCGGTGCGAACGGCTCGTGGAGACGGATTTCCCGGCGGGAAAAATCCAGGGTGACCGGCAGCACCTGGCAACCTCCCGCCCGGGCAATGCGCGAAAACCCGGTCTTGAGCTGGGCAACTTTTCGGCGGGTTCCTTCAGGAGTGATGGCAATCAGCATCTCATCGGCGTTCCGCAAGCGCTGGCCGATCTGCTCGGCCACGCCCGTGGTATTGCTGCGATCCACTGCGATACCGCCGAGGCGAATCAGCAATCCGCTGAGTGGCCGACGGAACAGGCTGTGCTTGCCCAGCCAGTAAATACGCATATCCAGGGCCAGCATGGCAGTTACGGCGACAAGGAAATCCCAATTGGACGTATGCGGGCCTACCGCCAGAATCATCTTCTCGGCTGCAGGGAGATCCCCTTCGATGCGCCAGCCGCGACGGGCGAGCAGCCATCGACTGAACTTGCGTACGCTGGCTGGACGATAGGCGCGATGATGGGCCGGTATCGAAAAATCAGCGATCACGCCCGCCTCGCTATCAATGCTCGCGGGTGGCCAGGAACTGCAACTCGGGATACCGCTCTTCGGTGAGGCTGAGATTGACCCGGGTCGGGGCCAGGTAGGTGAGATGACCGCCTCCGTCGATGGCCAGGTTGTCTCCAGCCCTGTCCTTCAGCTTCTGCACTTCCTTGTGTGGGCCTTCTACCCAGCGCGCGGTATGTACATTCACCGCTTCGTAGAGAGCATCCACACCGTATTCATCCTTGAGGCGATAAGCCACCACCTCAAACTGCAACTGTCCCACCGCACCCACTATCACTTCGTTGCTGTTGATCGGGAAAAACACCTGGGTGGAACCCTCTTCCGACAGCTGCTGCAAACCCCTGTTTAGCTGCTTGGCCTTGAGCGGGTCTCGCATACGAATGCGGCGGAAGAGCTCTGGGGCAAAATGAGGCACCCCGGTAAACTTGAGCTCTTCACCCTCGGTAAAAGTATCGCCGATCTGGATAGTGCCGTGGTTGTGGAGCCCAATGATGTCACCGGCCATCGCTTCGTCCACATGCTCGCGCTCACCGGCCAGAAAGGTCACCGCATCGGCGATGCGCACATCCTTGCCAATCCGCACATGGCGCATTTTCATGCCCCGCGTGTAAGTGCCTGAGCAAATGCGCAGATAGGCGATGCGGTCGCGGTGCTTGGGGTCCATATTGGCCTGGATTTTGAACACAAAACCGCTGAACTTTTCTTCATTGGCCTGGACGATGCGATTCTCCGTAGCGCGATCACCGGGCCCCGGAGCCCACTCCACAAAGTGGTCCAGCATTTCCCGCACGCCAAAATTCCCCAGCGCGGTCCCAAAAAATACCGGGGTCATTTCCCCGCGCAGATAAGCTTCCAGATCAAACTCGTAAGTTGCCCCCCGCACCAGCTCAATCTGGTCACAGGTTTCCTGGTAATCATATCCCAGCAGCTCTCTGGCCTCGTCGCTGTCCAGGCCCTGGATGCGGATATCCTCGGGGATTGTGTGTCCCTTGCCGGGCTGGAAAACGTGGATGGTGTCGGTATAGAGGTTGTAGATCCCCTTGAACTGCTTGCCCATGCCCAGCGGCCAGTTGATCGGCGCAGCGACGATCTGCAGGACAGATTCGATCTCGTCGAACACTTCGATAGGGTCGCGAATATCCCGATCCATCTTGTTGATAAAGCTGAGGATCGGCGTATCCCGCAGTCGACAAACATCCATCAGTTTGATGGTGCGCTCCTCCACCCCCTTACCG
Source organism: Porticoccaceae bacterium (assembly GCA_023229065.1). Taxonomy (GTDB): domain Bacteria; phylum Pseudomonadota; class Gammaproteobacteria; order Pseudomonadales; family Porticoccaceae; genus NAT127. The sequence goes on along the minus strand of JALNZZ010000046.1, from coordinate 4,177 downwards.
CCATCGATCACCATCAGCACCGAGTCCACTGCAGTCAGGGTTCGATAGGTATCTTCGGAGAAGTCTTCGTGTCCAGGGGTATCGAGCAGGTTGATAACGCGATCACTGTAAGGAAACTGCATTACCGACGAGGTGACGGAGATACCGCGCTCCTTCTCCATCGCCATCCAGTCCGATGTCGCGTGGCGATCGCTCTTTTTACCCTTCACTGTCCCCGCCACCTGGATCAACTGCCCAAACAGCAGCAGTTTTTCGGTGATAGTGGTCTTTCCCGCATCGGGGTGACTAATAATCGCAAAGGTGCGGCGCTTGGCGACTTCACGGGCAAAATGGGACATGCAACCTCGATTTCAATAACGCGATTCCGGCCACGCTAGGCCGGCAACCTTTTTCTGGTAGGGAGCGGGCCGGAGCAGATGATGTCACCGACCCGGCAGCAAACAGGGCCGCAAATTTACCACAAAGCCCACCCGGAGTAGACGAATCGGCTTTAAATAGCGCTGGATAGCAATATTTCAGCGGGGCCCTGGATGCTATTAGTCTCTGCCAGTCAGGCGTCTGCCCAGCCTGAATTACCTGGCAGGCTCGGCACTGCCACCCGGCCAGCGGTAGTCCGTCATCCCCTGAAACAACCCTTGCTGTCGGGTAATGGATTGGGTACGGCCAATGGCCCAGCCAGAAATTCTGGTGTCATGGCCCTTCGCCCGCAGCAGGTTGATGGTATCGGGACTGATACCTGGCTCCACATCCACTGCATCAGGGAACCATTGGTGGTGAATACGGGGGGCGGCCGTGGCCTCTGCCACATTCATGCCGAAATCCACATGATTGAGGATTACCTGCAATACCGAGGTAATAATGCGGCTGCCTCCGGGCCCTCCGGTAACCAGCACCGGCACGCCGTCGCGCAACACCAGTGTGGGCGTCATCGACGACAGTGGCCGCTTGCCCGGCTCGATAGCATTGGCCTCGTCGCCCAATAGACCAAAAGCGTTGGGGGCACCCGGTTTGGAGGAAAAGTCATCCATCTCATTGTTGAGCAAGAACCCCGCACCGCTCACGGCAATGCCGTTGCCGTAGGAAAAGTTCAGCGTATAGGTGTTGGTTACCACATTGCCAGCCTCGTCCCATACCGAGTAGTGGGTGGTTTGAGGACTTTCGGCAATCGGCTTCAGCGCCGGCGCCACCTCACTGGACGGCGTGGCACGCTCAAGGTCGATACCGTCTCGCAAGCGCTCGGCATAAGCCTTGTCTATCAGCTCGGCAACCGGCACCTGGACAAAATCCGGATCGCCGAGGTACTTGCTGCGGTCGGCGTAGGCGCGGCGCATGGCCTCAATCAGGCGGTGCAGGTAACCCGCGCTATTGTGCCCTTCGGCGGCCAGATCCCAGCCCTCCAGTATATTGAGCATCTGCACCAGGTGAATACCGCCGGACGATGGCGGCGGCATGGAGATGACCTCCAGCCCCCGATAGCTACCCACTACCGGCTCGCGCTCTACCACCTGGTAATTCGCCAGGTCGTCGTGGCTGATCAGACCACCGCTGCGCTCCATTTCGGCCACGATCAAGTCGGCAGTGCGACCGCGGTAGAAGTCATCCGCACCGTGGCGGGCTATGCGCTTCAAGGTGGCAGCCAAATCCTTTTGTACCCAGCGGTGTCCCGGCGGCAATGCCGAACCCTCGTCAGTGAGAAAATAAGCGCGCGCTGCACTCTGCTGCGACAGCCGCGGCTGCGCACGCTGCAGCGAATAGCTCAGCGGATAACCGACGCTAAAACCCTTTTCTGCCAGTGTTATGGCTGGCGCCAAGACGCGCTTGAGCGGCAGAGAGCCGTAGTGTTGCTGGGCGTGGATCAGGCCGGCAACGGTGCCGGGCACTCCCGTCGACAGGGCACTAAAGCGGGCCTGCTGCGCATCGACGTTGCCATCGTTGTCGAGAAACATATCGCGATGGGCTCGCGCCGGTGCCATTTCACGATAGTCGATGGCAATGGTCTTACCGGTTTCCGCCAGGTGCACCAGCATAAAGCCACCGCCGCCCAGGTTGCCGGCTTGCGGCAGCGTAACCGCCAAAGCAAAGCCAGTGGCCACCGCCGCATCCACCGCATTACCGCCAGCGGCGAGAATGTCCGCCCCTACCCTGCTGGCCAAGGCCTCTTGAGACACCACCATGCCACCCTGGCCCAGCACGGGGTGAAAGCGGTCCTGATACTGGATAAACGCCACCTCGTCGGCGAATACACTCAGCGACAGGACAAAACCCAACAGGGCAGTGAACACAACTCTTCTCATAACACGGTTCTCATAACACGCTCCTCAACACAGCTTGTCGGCGAAAACTGTTTCGCCACTGGGCGACATGGTATAACGGCAGGAACATTATTCCGAGGCCCGGCAGAGACACTAAAGATTGGACGCCCTATGAGTGACCTCCTTGAGTTTTCCCCGATCCGCGTCGAGCAGACAAGCTGGTGCCGCAGCCACAGTGCGCTCACGGCGATCCGCCACCAGGTTTTCGTCATCGAACAAGGAGTGCCTCTGGAGGCAGAAATCGACAGCGATGATCCCGCTGCCTTGCATTGGCTCGCGTTAAACACCCAAGCCGTGCCGATGGGCACCGCACGGCTGGTAGGCAACCGTGTCGGTCGCATGGCCGTACTCAGCGACTACCGCGGCGCCGGGGTGGGAGCAAGCCTGCTACGGGCGATCATCAAACACGCCAACGAAGCCGGAATCGATACCCTGGTGCTGGACGCCCAGACCCATGCTCTGCCCTTTTATGAAAAATTTGGCTTTGTTGTTTGTAGTGAGGAATTTGACGATGTGGGCATTCCTCACCGCGCCATGCGTCTCCACTTAAGTCATCGTGAACAACACCGCGCATCGCTGCCCGCCACCGACACTGAACTGCGCCCGCGGACAGAACTCGACAGCGCTCAGACCGACGATTAGCTGGCAATAACCAACACCAGCTAATCGTCAGTTTCGCGCCTTCAGCCTCTATTATGCCTGACGCTTGATGCGCTGCCGGTATGCATGCAGCAACGGCTCGGTATAGCCACTGGGCTGCTCGCGGCCCTTGAAGATCAAGTCGCGGGCGGCGGCAAAGGCCAGACTGCTGTCTGGATCCGGCGCCATGGCACGGTAGAGAGGGTCACCGGCATTCTGTGCATCAACCACTGCGGCCATGCGCAGCAAACTGTCCATCACTTGCTCTTGGGTGCAGATACCATGATGCAACCAGTTGGCCAGGTGCTGGCTGGAAATACGCAGAGTGGCGCGGTCTTCCATCAAGGGGACATTGTCGATATCCGGTACCTTGGAGCAGCCGATGCCCTGGTCCACCCAGCGCACCACATAACCGAGAATACCCTGGATATTGTTATCCAGCTCACGGCGAATCTCCTCGGCGGTCAGCGATCTATCTCCCAGCAGGGGAATGGTCAGCATGGCGTCGAGGTCGCGCTTGAGCACCGCCGCCAGCGGCGCCTGTACCGCTCCCACATCGACGGCATGGTAGTGAATGGCGTGCAGTGTTGCGGCCGTCGGCGACGGCACCCAGGCAGTATTGGCCCCGGCGCGGGGATGGCCGATCTTGGCCTCCATCATCGCTGCCATATTGTCGGGCATGGCCCACATGCCCTTGCCGATCTGCGCCTGCCCCCGAAAGCCGCATGCCAGCCCCACCGCGACGTTGGCGTTTTCGTAGGCACTGATCCAGGGAAGGTGCTTCAGCTCATTCTTGGGCGCAAAAGGGCCGGCTTCCATGCTGGTGTGGATCTCGTCACCAGTGCGATCCAGAAAGCCGGTATTGATGAACACTACCCGCTCGCGGGCGATGCGGATGCACTCCAGCAAGTTGGCACTGGTGCGCCGCTCTTCGTCCATAATGCCGATCTTCAGCGTGTTGACCGGCAGCCCCAGCAGAGTTTCAACACGGGCGAACAGTGCGCAGCTAAACGCCACTTCGTCGGGGCCGTGCATTTTGGGCTTGACGATATAGACACTGCCGCGGCGAGAGTTGCGCACCTTCTGGCCAGAGTCCGACGCGGAATCGCCACGCAGATCGTGCAGCGCCGCCAGGCTGGTGATAGCCGCATCGAGTATACCTTCGGGGATTTCCCGCCCATCCCTGTCGAGCACCGCCGGCGTGGTCATCAGCAATCCAACGTTGC
>JALNZZ010000045.1 GCA_023229065.1 Porticoccaceae bacterium | reverse complement strand
GGGGCGTAGGAGCCGCCGGGGTGCATCTTCGGGAAGTTGAGTTTGAGGATCGAGAGAATGTCCTCGGTGGGGTAGTAGTCGAGGGTGTATTGGATGCCGAAGCGGTCGCGGAGCGCGGTGGGCACCTTGCCCGGATCGGTAGTTGCCCCGATCAGGGTGAATGGCACAATCGGGTTGCCGAGGTAGATGAAGCGTTCCATGAGCGGGAGGAGCGCGGTGAACGCGGCCTTCTCGACGCCTTGGATTTCATCGATGAACACGATGTACCGCTTCGTCCAGTCTTGGAGCGGTTGCTCGAAGTCACACAGTTGCCACAGGACGGTTGGTGACACGTTGGGGCCGTGGAGCAGGATCATTTCCTGTCCCATTTCGTGCGCGACCGTCGAGGCGATGGTCGTCTTGCCGAGGCCCGGAGGCCCGGAGATAAACATGTGATCGAGTTGAGTGGAGCGCATCCGCGCACTTTTGATGAACACCCGGAGAGTGTCTTTGATGTGATCCTGACCGATCACGCTGTCTAGGGAGGCTGGGCGGAGGTCGCTATCGATGTTCTGCCCTGCGGTGAACGCTGTCATCGGGTGCCCTTCTGTTGGCTGTCTAGAAGCATGTATCGCAGGTGCAATGGGAGGTGGTGCCGCCAGATGCAAGGGAGCCAGACTTGCACCCGGTCGAACCGTTGTGCGATGGGCCGAAGTCCTTGTTGGCCTTCACCATGTCACAGCCCTTGCAGTCGTCAGCGTATCGTTGACCCGGAGGAATCAGATCAGCCACGGTTGAGTCCTTCACTATCTGCACGCTGCTCCCAGCATTGCTGCGAACAGAATAGGATCACTTCGGCTACGATGGTGCCGAGCGCATCTGTGGGGTCTACCTCAACGCGCTTCACCTCGTAGTTGAGGTCGAAGCCATCGAGAGGACTGCCACAGTTCGGGCACGAGCGGCGCGGTGCCGCCACGTATCGGCCTTCGTAGATGGTCATTCGGGCTTCACCGTGATCTTGGCAACCCGGCCACTCGCGTAGGCGATCTCGTAGTGGCCGTTGGGCATCGCCTCAACCGCGTTCGAGAGCGTGTTGATCATGTCTTGGTTGACTGTGCCCAATCCGTAGCCCTCGACGGGAGGTGCGGGTGGGGTAGGCAGCGGCGTGGTGCGGGCGTCCACGAACACCACGCGATCCTCGACGTGGGCCGTGTCAACGATCTGGCGGTAGCCGCGTGAGACGATCTGGTGATCGTAGTTCGAGTGCTCGCATCGGAGCGACGGCTTCGCGCGGCGACCACGGCGGGCAACCTCGTTGTTGACGACTTCGCGGGCAAGGCGCAGGCCCGTGGGGTCGCTGCGATACTCAGCCGCGAGCGGCACCTTCGCGTGGTCGTGGAGGTAGCGTTGGACGTTGAGGAGGTGATCGGTATTGATCGTCTCAATCGACCACAGCCGCCCACGCGAGTCCTTCCAGCGGAATGAGGATCGGGACGGGTAGGCAACCCATCCGTACCCATTCTTGTAACTATCCATTGTCGTCATCCTGTCGCTCGCCTTCGCAGGCTTCATCTAGATCAGGTCGGCTGTGGACTTCCCCGTTGCCGAAGTAGTGGAGGTTGTTGAGTGCTCCACGGTGCATGGATGCTCCACAGCGGTTGCAGCCTGATCCGAACGTATGATGGTACAGACCATCGGAGAAACAGTGTGGGCATTCAGTGACTTCAGCCACGGTGTCATCCTTGTCGTTGATCCTTACAGGTGGGAGATCGAGTCGGAGCCTCCACTGCGTCTCGATCTCCCATCGGTGAGCACCAACAGCGGTGTCGTGGGAGGGTGGCGGGGTGTCCGGGTTCCCTCTGGTGCCCCGGACACCCCTTCTGGAAGTCTGGCGGACTACCCAGCCGACTCAGGCCCAGCGAGGCTGAGGGTTTCATTGGCCTCAACCAGAGCCTCAGCGCCGGGGCACTCGTGATCCCCGTAGACCGCGAAGAAATCGGCGGCGGGGACGCGATGGTAGTCGCGGTGCTTCTGGATCGTCTTGAGCGCCTTGCGCTCGGGTGGAGTGAGTTTGTCGCGGATCAGTGGCATGTGGACAACCTTGTCTGGTGATGCTTGTTTGTTTTCTGAATCATCCGACCCCGCTGTGTCGCTAGGCATCACCTCGCTGCGGGGCATCCTTCTCCATGCGGGCAGCGACCTCGCACCCGCACTCTGTGGGCACGTAATCGGGATGCGCTGTCACCCACATGACTGCCTCATCGAAGTTGTGGTGGACTCCGCTGTTGAGGCGGGACATGACGGTGTAGACGACGAGGTTCCCGAGGACTGTTTTGATCAGCGGTCTGATCCAGTCGGACGCCAGCATCGCGTCGAACTCACCCGCGAAGTTGCTGGTGGGGTCGAGCGAGCCGATCAGGGCGTCGATATCCCACGCCTCGCCGCGTGAGGCCGCGCAGATCGTGTTGTCGAACACGTCGATCTGGGCGACGATCTCAGCGTTGTAATCGAACTTGCGGAGGGAGCGGGCGAGGGCCATTTCCCCGGCGTGCTCCGCGACCGATCCAATGCGCCCGAATACACGGGTTGTTGGGTCGGCTTGGTCTAGGATGGCTGCTATCAAATCTGCGGCGCTCATGTGTGTGCTGAGGCTCCTTTCGCGCATGGGCACACTGGCTGAACGCCGAGTGTACCACGCTTGTCAACAGTGGTCAACGGCGATCACGGAACGGACGATTGCGAGCGTTGGCCTGTTCAATCTCTGCGACTGCGATGTGTCGGCTGGCCTTGTCGCGGAACACCCGCTTGTCGTATGCGTTGGCCTTGTCCCAATCGGGCTTCGGCCAAGCATCGGCTTTCCACAGGAGTTTAGCGATGATCTCCACGGCAAGGGTGCGTGGGAGCATCTGAGTCATGTGGTTAGGTGTTCCGCGACCTGGCAATCTAGTTCGCCTTCCACTTGTTGCGGCAGGACGGGCAGCGCATCCGCCACATGAGGGGGCCGGGGCGTCCGCTCATGTACCGCGCGAGGTAGATGCAGAGGACGATCCACGACACGGGGGACAGCAACACCATGAGCGTGATCATCAGGATCATGCCCATAGCGGTGTGCGTACCCCAGAATCCGGGTCGGCGTCCGTAATCACCACAACGCGGACATGCGTATGGCAGGGCTTGGGTTGTCATCAGTTCTCCTTCCTAGCGATCTTGCAGGGTGAAGCATCGCCACCGAGGGTTGAGGGAGTCTGGGGAGACAACCCTCAACCCGCGAGAGCGGGGCTACAGCCCGGTCAGGTTGTAGTGAGGTCGCTCGGATTCCTTCGGGATGGTCGTCTCCCCGAGGAGAAACTGAACGTCGATCACATCACCATTTCGGACCAAATCCCAATGCTCCATGAGGTGCCGGTGAACGGTGGGCATGGTGCGGGTGTGGCCCCAGCCGTAGGGGTCGATCTTCGTTTCCTGATCGGACAGGCGCATCAGGAACACGTAGTCGCCGGGGGTGCGTCCGAATCCGGAGCGCGACCAGAACCACAGTTCGGCCTCGTCGCTGGGGTCGGGCTTCCACGCGAGTGCGGGGATGGTTGTCATCGAGTCACGGACTTCGATCAGTTTGGCGTCGATCATGGCTACTCCTCCTTCCAGTGCCGTCCGGGGTGGCCGATTGGCCCCGCGTCACAGCACCATGCTTCGTCCTCTGCGGGTTCGCGCTCGTAATCGCACTCGTAGCAGAGGATTTGAGGACTGCCCAGCCGCCATGTCACCATGTAGAGGCTGTTGGGGTGATAGCACTTCGGGCAGTTCTCGTTGATATCTTCCTCGGACAGCGGCCCCTCGACGTGATCGAGATCACGGGCACTGCCGAAGCCATCTGGATAGTTGGACATGGGGAGGGCTACCCGCCCCGGCCAATGCCCAGCGCGGCGGCTGCGTTCGCGTGGTGCCGCCCGGTGACGTGGCGCAGGAACGCCTCACGGCTCCTGTAGCGGCGCACACGGCGGCTGCGGCGGTGCGGGGGCAGGCTTTCGCGGTGCCTGTAGCAGACCGGGCACACAGCGTCAGGCGTGGTCAGCCTGTCCGTCTCTGTGGCGATCTGAGGCGCATCGGTAGTCGGCGCATCGGTAGTCAAGGGGTGTCGTCCCTTTCTACTCGGATTAGCGTGCGGGCGCACACATCGATCCTAGCGGGGCTGGCGAGCGAGTGCTCATCAATCCGCTAGGGCCGACGTGGGCGGCTAGGCGCTGGGGTGCGCGGTGCGGGCGTGGAAGTCGCGTGCCCGGATGATCGCCAGTTCGCGGGTGAGGGCGTTGGCGTCGGGCATCAGGTTGGCCGCGAACACGACGGTCTGGCAGTCCTCGCAGATCGCGTCCGCGTGCTTGCGCTCCACGTTCAGGCGGCGGTTACGGGTGTCGTCCATGATATCCACCATTGCGCCCTCTCTATTGTGCGGCTTGGGCCGGGAGTGTTGTGCTCCCGGCCCTCGCCTGATGTTCCTCGGTTCCCGATCCGCTACCCAGCGGCGGCGGGTTCCGGCTCCGTGCTCGGGGCGCTGGCCTCGGCCACCGTGACGGTGGTGATGCCCATCTTGCCCTTCGCGTACTCGTGGGCGCTCCACGACTTCGGCTTGCCCGTGGAGGTCACGCCATCCAGTTCCTTCCAAGTGTCCGGGGACACGGACTTCTGGACGACTTCCCGCCACGACTTGAAATCGCCGCCGGTGCCAACGGTCTTGCCGTTGAGCGCCTTGAAGTTGTCAGCGGTCGCCGTGATGCGGACGAGTCCGGCACGGGTTCCGCCGCCGCCCCCGCCGCCGCGCCCAGACGCGAACTCGGGGACGATCTGCTTCTCGCCGTTGGCCTTCAGGTGGATCGGCGGCATCGAATCGATGGCGTCGTCCGGAAGTTCCACGGCATCCAGAGCACCGAGGATCGCGTCGAACACGGCGATCTTCGACTGCTCACCCTTGATGACGCTGAGAGCCTTGTTGCGGCGCTCCTCGACTTCCTCGATCTTGATCGAGCCGGGGAGGGCGGACGAGTCCTCGACCTTGACCACGCCGATCTTCTCGATCAGGGGGACGCGGTAGCGGGCCGTGGCGAGCCGCTTGTCGATGGCGTCGATCTGGGCCGTCACGTTGTCGGCAGAGGTCTGCGCGGCATCGCGGAGGCTGGTGATCGTGCTGACGGCGGCTTCCATGCCGGACTTGGCCGCGCCATCCTTCGTGGTCAGGGGAGCGAGGGCGGTGTCGTGCTTGGAGACTTCAGCGTTGTGCTCGGCGAGTTTGGCGGCAAGGTCGGCCCGCTTCTGCTCGTCGGCCTTGACCTGATCGGCCAGAGTATCGGCCATGAGGTGCAATCCAATCTGATTGTCGCTGGGTGGTTGGTTGACATAAGGTGGAGCGGCGTGCGGCCCCGGCGTGTCGTCTGTCGTCTAGGCGTCTACCTCGTGGTCTGGGGCTTGTGTTGTTGAGCGCCCCGCCCAATGCTTTCTATGCTCGGAGAGTACCACATGAGGAGCGGTTGTCAAGTGTCAAGGGGTCAACGGACAGACTTTTTGTTGCCCGCCCGCTGGCCCCATTGACGACTCAACCGTAGACGACTTCCCCGAATGCGGCGCGTTGGGTGAGCACGTCGGCGGCGTCGGCGTCCACGTCGGACAGGTCGCCAGTGAACACGGCGGCGCGGCAAGCGTCACTGAGGGCAGCGCGGATCGGCGCGTCCCCAGCCGCCCAGACCATAGCCTCGGCGTAGTCGTGCCGGGTCAGGACGATGGCAAGGGGGTAGGCGTCATCGTCGGGGGTAACGGTGTACGTCCACTCGCCGTCCGCGTCCGAGCCAATCTCGGCGCTGGTGGCCCAATAGCCGATGCCGTACCCGGCCATTTCCATGATATCGTCCATGTCCTCGGATGGACAGTCGTAGTGAACGGTGAGTGATGCCATGAAGTGCCTCTCTATCTGGTCGGGTGCGTGGCCGCGTCCTCCACCCGAGCGCGTTGCCCACGTCCCACAAGTAATCTGGCCTGTTAGTACGCACTCATTGTCGCTCGCACGAACCGCGCCCCGTGCAGTTTGCAAGTGTACGCCGGATGCGAGTAGTCATTGCGCGGCTTACGTCGGCGTCGAATCTCGCACGGGATAATCGGCGTGGTAGAGTGCTCTTGGCCGGTGCAGATGAAGTAGACGCGGACGGGTGCAGCGGTGCGGGACGCGGACGGCGAATACGCCGCTAGGGAATCGGAGTACGTGCGCTCCGGCTCCACGCCCAGCCGCCGCATCCACGATTTCCACTCGCGCCCGTGGGCGGCTTTTGTCGGCCCCGTTAGTACGTGGGCGATCTCGTGTAGCAGCGTCTGGCGCTGATCCTCATCTGGTGCGTACAGCATCCACGCGCCGATCTCGACGTGGCGCTTGGTCGCGTGGGCGCGTCCGGCGAGCGAGCGGAACCGGGGATTGAACGTCACCCGGATCGGATCGACGCCGAACCGCGCCGTTACTTCGTCAGTGATCGTCTGCCACTCAATCAACGGCTACCTCCAATCAGCGTCCACCATTGTAGATGATCCGCGACGGAAACACAAGCGCGGGAGATCGTCCGTTGCTCATGTTCCCGGTCGCGTGCCACCTAGCGGCGCGGCGCGGCTATCCGATGTTGAGCACGTCCCGCCAGTTAGCCGCCCACGCTCGGACGATCCGATGGTGGTGATCCGGGTACAGGTCTGGCGCTCCGTCCGCGTCCTCAATGGCATCTAGCACGTAGGCGATCCCGTCCGAGGTTAGGCGGGTGTCGAGCAAGGCGTTACAGGTGCTGCAATGCTCCGGTACGTCCGTCTCCGTGCTAGGGGTGATCAGCGCGTGGTCAGCGTGGTAGCACGCGGCCCCATCGTACTCCTGCCCCGGCGCGGGACAGTGATCCTTGCAGTACGGGGCCGCGTCCGCGTAGCACCCGATTTGATCGTAAGTGTGCAGGGCGGACACCACGGACAGCGGTGTAGTGCGGGCCGCGTCCTCCGCGTTGCCCGCGTTGCCCAGATTGTCAACCGTCACGTTAGTCCTCACTCTCTGCGTCAAACGCCCTCATGTTGCTTTCGATTCGGTCCAAATCCGCAAGCGCCGCATTCCATTCCTCGGCGGCGCGACTGAGGCGGTACTCGATGCGGGACGCGGTGAACGCCCAATCTGCACGCTGGGCAACGCGGAGCGCGGCGCTTGCTTCCGGGGTGTACGCCCATGCGGTGATCGCTTGCTCGACCGCCTCGCCGATCTTCACGCGGGCGGACGGGGTGAGGCCATCCCCCGGCCCCGCCCACGGCGCACGGTTGCCGGTCAAGGCGTGATGCCGTTCCTTGACGATCTGCTGCTCGCGGCGCGGCCCGGTGTAGTCGGGGCCGGGTTCAGCGCCCAGCCGCCACGCGCCATCCGCCCAGCGCCACAAGTGCGCGGAGATCGAATAGAGGACGCCATGAGATCGCACGGTGCCCGTTACGTGTACGTGGTCAAGGGCGGTTGCTTGTACCTTCACCTCACCCAGCGCGGCCCGTGCCGCAAGGTTGAGGATCAGCGGTGCGCCGTGGCCGTCGCGCGGTGTCGGGCGAGGCTCCGGGGCTACGATGTTGATCAGTGTCGGGCGCGTTGCCCGCGTTGTGGTGTCAGTCACGTTAGCACCCGTCCTGATGCTCGAACGCCTCAATCGCGGCGCTCATAGCGTCCATGTCGTACCCGGACTCATGCCAATCGTTGCCCACGAATCCCCAGACTGCTGAATCGTCCACGCGCGACCATAGGCCCGTTACGCGGTTCCTGATCTCGGAGTAGATGCCGTACACGCCCTCAGCGTTCGTCCGGCGTGCCTCATCGCACTTGTGCCCGCACGGTTGGCCGTACTCGCACGCGCGACCGTTGCCGTAGGCCGTGGTGGGCCAATCGATCCGCCCGTCCTCAGCGCGACGGCGGGCACACTGGCAGATCGTCCACCGTGCGCCCGTGTCCGGCTTGCCCGTGGCGGGATCGGGGCAACAGTCGAAGTCCAGCACGGAATCGGAGAACGAATCCGCCGCGACGGTCAAGCGGACAAACGCCGTTGACGCGGATTCGCGGTTGCCCGTGTCCCAGAGTGACGGGTATTCGCGGCCTTGCTCATCGACCGCGCGGGTGTAGCCCCCGAGGGACGCCCAGCGGCCCCCGATCTCCGCGTTGCCCGCGTTGTACGCGACCGCCGCCCGTGCGCGGCTAAGTGCGGCAGATGCCGGGACACCTTGCGCCCGGATGCGGACGTACTCACGTGCGATGTCATGCCTTGCTTGTGTCGTCATGTCGTACCCTTCCAGCGTTACTAGACAATCCGGGCAACGCGCCGGACGCGGTAATCAGGCCGCGTAGCAGGGGCCGGACGTTGCCGCCCGACACCCGCAACGGGAACCGATCAGCGAAACTGCACCACGGCGATAGCCGCGAGGATCAGCACCAGATACACCGGCGATCCCGTGGCGAACAGTCCGCCCAGCATGAAGCCCAGCAGCATTAGCCCGATCACGTCGATGATCCTCGCCCGCAACGGTTCCCGCCGTCGCCGGTTGCGCCGGTCGCCCGGTTGCCAGCCGGTCAACGCTGCACCCGGACGAACGCGCCCCGGATCAGGTCGGCGGCGGTCAACGGTGCGCCGGTCGGCCCGACACACTCCCGCGTGAGGACATGCGCCAATGCCCGAATGTGACGCGCGGTTGTGGCGCTGATGTTGTGCGAGTCGTCCAGCGGGTGCATGATCTGGACGTACCGGATCACGTTCCCGTCCTCAGCGTCAAGCACGATCCGCGCGAGGTTCAGCGCGTAGGAGTGAATCGCATCACCCGTGGAGGTGAACGCGCCCCGGCGCTTGTGTTCGCCCTTCACGAACGCTTCCGCTACGTCATAAGGGATTGCGGCCATGTCTCGATCCTTCCGTCCCCGGTTGAATGCCGGGTGTCCGTGGACTGGTGATCGGCGCTACCAGTCAAACGCGGTGCATACAGGCCCGCACCCGGCCACCTCGCAGCGGTGAGCGCGGATCGCCCGCCGCCGTGCCGCGTCCTGATCGGCGCGAGCGTTGCCCGCCCACCTCACCGGCGCGGCCCCGGCGAGTAACTGATCGCAGCGCGGGCATCCCGCTACCTTGCGCCCGAACACTGGCCCGCCGCAAGTGTGCGCCGCCTTGCCCGTGTCCGTCGCGTTGTCCATGTCGTCCGTCCCTTCACTACAAGCGGATCATAGACGATACCGGCGCGGAATGCAATATCAAAAGCATATCGATTCCGCGACAGTCTCGGCCCTGATCAGGCGCTCAAACCGTGGTGTTCCAGCCATACCCGATCCGTGTACGGGTTTACTACTCCCGGCGTCCGCGCGTGCTTCACGTCATGCGGGCGGCAATGCCAATCGTGACACGCGGTACACTGGATCAAGTCGCGTTGAGCGCCGCACTCTCGACACTGTTTCATCTGGGCATGTCCTCCCCGCGCCGCTTCAGGTACTCGGCCCACGTCCCGCCGATCTGGACTAGGCCGGATTCGCTGATCGTCACCTCTAGGCGCACGATCTCCACGCTCGGACTACCCGCGACGATCTCAATCGTCGAATAAGTGTTGCCGTTACTCGACTCCTCCAACACTCGGAGAGTATGCGATCTGTTTAGGCCGTACTCTAATCGCTTCTTTTCCATGCGCGTTACTGTCCCCTTGCGTTGATCTCTTGCCGGACAAGCATCCGCAACCGTGCGCGGTGCGCGGGTGAGTCCGTGTAAGTGTTGATCTGCTTCAGCGCCCAATCGGACGTTTCGCCGCGCCCGAAACCGCGCACTATTCGCAGCACTAGCGCGGCCTCTGCCGTCGCGTTACCGAACGTGTCGGGTACGTTGATCCCGTTACTCATGCCGCAATACTCCCGTTCTAGGCCGTTCGGCGGCCCCGTCCCGCACCCGTCCGCGTTGCCCGGATTGCCCGCGTCCGCGTCCTCTAGATCGCCTCTAGACACCTTCAGATGCTCACCTAGCCGCCATTGCCCATGTACCCGGCCCTAGTCCACCGTTGCCCATGCACGCGGGCGAGAGTGTCAGCGGGTGTTAGTGCCCGTCGATCCTCAGCGCCCGCGTACACGTTCACGGATTCCCGGCCCTAGAGGGCGATCAGGCGTGCGAGTCGCGGGCAATAGTGCCCGATATCCTCGCGGATCGGTAGGTGACACTTGAAGCAGATCATAGAGGCTCCGAATCTGGGCAATGTGCCCAACGCGCGGGACGCACCCGCAATACAGGGGTTTAGGTGGGCAATCTACCCACCACGCAAGCGCCCGATACATGCTCGATCAGGCGCGAGCGTGGAGCGTGGATTAGCGGCGTCCCGTGCGGCGTTTCTTTTGCGCGTTGGGGCATCCCGTTTCATGGCAGAAAACGCCGTTGATCATTACTGCGACACACTGATCGCAAGACTTCCGCGCCATTAGTCCGCGTCCTTCCCGATCACTACGCATTGCTCATAGTAGGACAACACGTATTGATACTGTTCATTCGACGTTTCCCACGCTCCGAATCGCTCAGGCTCATCGATGCGAGTAGGAATGTCACCGAATAGCACGCGGGGAGGCGTCCCGAATGGGAACATGATCGTTAGTCCCTTATAGGTACGTGCGATCCCGCCCGCGTATTCCTGATAGGTGACGGTTGCCATAGGCGCACACTCCGATCCGTGTAGTGCGGGACGTTCCCGCGTGTCCGTTACTGTTCGGTTCCTCGCCCGTTATTGAGGCGCAGTAGCACGCGATACAGATCGCCCGTTACTCCGCGTCCACAACAAGCGGGGATGCATCCCCTAGCAGATCAGCCTATGCGTCAGATCACCGGATCACATAGCACGCGGGTAATACGTACTCCCCGAACGCTATTAGTGTGTTCTTCCGATCCTAACAATCAACCGATCACGGATGCACCTAAGCACTAGGTTTAGATGCACCCTTGAGCGTTCGATTATTCTCCGAACAATGACACGTATAACTGACGCGCCATAGGTGCTAGTGACTTCGGAGCATGTCCGGATACGTCGCATGGGGGAGCGCATAGATCGCGCCCGCATACCGTCCCGTATTGCTCCTCTTTTTGGCACGTTACACACAGATCAATACGTCTGTTTATTGCGTGTCCGCAACATGCACACTTGTCGTACATGCGATACCGTCCTCCCGTCCCCGTCCATCTCTCATTTCCTATCCAGAGGATACCAGCCGCCGCCCACCGTGTCAACGATCTTATGTCCGGATGCCATATCAAAACCATATCATTTTGGGTCCCACACGACATAAATCGATGGGAGGTGCAGATTGAGGTGCGGGCCATTGCTATCGATTTCCGAAAACCAAGGCCATCGGCTGTCAACTTGGTGAGGAGGATCAGGGGAGGTGCGCGGTGCCCCGTCCTCCGCGTTGCCCAGATAGTCCAGAAAACAAGCACAAACAAATCATGTCTCGTGGGCGGATCAGGGGTGATGACAGATGCTGACGTGGTGAATATCAGAGATTTTCTGGACAGGTGAGGGTGATCCTAGGCAATTCTGTGCATTGTGAAAAATGGTGCAATCTTGTAAACATGGGGTCTGGTGGCTGCGCCAAGCCCATAAACCCGCGCCGTTGCTGGGGTTCCCATGTTTACACGCATGTTTACAAGCCACCCCCATGTTTACACAGGGTTTGGCCGGGGTCGCTACTCTGGAGAGGGTGACGGGGGGTGGGGTGCCCAGCACACGGGCATCAGCATTGACCTCCTGACCTCTCGATACCGCCCTCCGCGTTGGGCGCGTTGCCCGCGTTACAAGCAAGTCCAGACAGTTGCACGTTCGGAACGGGTGATCCGCAGCCCACAAGGTTGCTGGTCGGGGGGTCGGGCGGGTTGCCAGCGGTTGAGCGCGGGTGCTAGTCGTCGCGGACTTGCGGCCCCTCGCTCCGCTCGGGGGAGTTGAGGTTGACCCTGCCGCCGAACAGCCGATCCGCCGCACACCGTTTGATCAATGTGGTACACTCGCGGATATCAACCCCTGTACAGCGGGCCGCGTCCTCCACCCGAGCGCGTTGCCCACCAAGGAAGATACCGTGGACGGCACACCCACTGAACAAATCCAGTTGACGCGCGAGCAGATGAAGGCAGCGGCTGAGAAGTTGACCGCAGATGAGTATCGGCAACTCGTGAAGGATGCGGAAATGCGCCAGTTCGGGCAGACCTCCAAGCCCGATATGCAGACCATGAATCGGCAGCAGCGCAGGGCTGCGGAGCGTCGGCAGCGTAGATCAGGACAACGCTGAGGATGGGTGGTTGAGGCTGGTTGCTGGGCAACGCGGCTGGCGGCACCGCCGAACACGGTTGATCAGATCAAGGTTGGCACCCGAGCACCCGACCAGATAGAGGGCGGAATGGGGCAACGTAGACGATGTTCATGCGTTTTGTGTGGATGCAACGCGAAGTCCTACGGGTATCCGCGCTGCCTTGACTGCCGCAACGGGCTACACATCAGCAACGACCCCAACGTTGAGCAGCGAGTAAGGCTACCGGGATGACGAGCGACTGGCGCGACCTGTTCACCAGCGGCCTATCCGAGCAGATCGGCGGGCTGAAGGGCAATGAACTCTCCTCCTATGAATCCTTGGAGTTCTACTCGACGTGGGTGACGGGCGAGGGCAACGCTGAGTTCGTCCCCAACTCCCGCGTCCTCCACGACATCTACGACACCTTGCAGTACACCACCGATGATGTACTCATCCTCGCCCCGCGCGGCTCCGCAAAGTCAACCGCCGTGTCCGTCAACTACACCACTTGGAAGATTGGCCGCAACCCGCTCATCCGCTTCCTCCTTTGCTTTCAATCTATGGAGGCGCAGGGCTTCGCGTTCGCACGACAGATTGAAACGATCCTCGAATCCAACGACCGCTTCATCAAGATTTTCAGCAAACTGAAGCCCGACAAGCCCGAGCGTTGGACGAGCAGCGAAATGATCGTCAACCGCGTCGAGCCGCCCGGTGGCCTCAAAGACCCCACGATCGCCATCGTTGGTGTAGGCTCCGCGATCCCCAGCAAGCGTGCGGACGAGATCATCGGCGACGACCTCGTTACCGAGAAGAACGCCTACTCCAAAACCCTTCAAGATCAACTCGAACGCTTCATGTTTACCAGTCTCTCCCCCATCCTCGTACCCGGTGGTCGGCGCATCTTTACAGGCACGACTTGGGACCCCGATGACCTGTACGCGCGAATCATCAAGCGATGGAATCTGCAAGATCAGGTGCCCGACGATGAGACGCGGGTTGATCTGGACAAGGCGTTGCAACAGTTCCTAGACGGCGTTACGGTGGTGGCCGTATGAACGAGCAGCCGACACCCGCCCCGGTCGAGGACGAGTCCGCCAGACTTGTAGACGACGCGCCAGCGGGTCGCCGCCTCGCCGTCTCCTCGAAGAAGCGCACTCTGATCTTCGAGCAGGCACTTCATCAAACCGAGGACGGCGCTCTCTACTCCTACTGGCCCGAGCGATGGCCGGTGGAGAACCTTCTCGACCTCCTCATGGACGGCACGGTGTTCTTCGGGGCGTCGTACCAGAATGACCCGTCCGGACTGGCGGGCAAGGCGCTGAAGCGTGAGTGGCTACACGGATACGACGTAGACACGGAGATCGAACTCGCTCGAAAAGAGTACAACGTCAACCGTGGCATCCGGCACGTCGGCCTCGACCCTACACAGGGCGGCGAGTCCAACGACACTGACTTCATGGCCGGAGCGGTCGCTGAACGGCTTGGCAACCGGCTCTATCCGCTCGACTATTTCCTCGAACACAAGAAGGTCGAGGATCAAGCGCCGTACATGGATGAGTGGATGGAGTTGTGGGAGCCGAACCACGTCATCCTTGAGGAGAACTCGTCGCGTGGATTCGTGTACGTGGCACTCACCACGCAGATCAACGACGGCAACGGCACGCGCTTCCACATCACCGTTGAGAACCCGCAGAACCGTAACGCATCAATGGGAGCGAAACTGATCCGCTTCCTGAACATGGCCGCGCGGTTCCAGACGGGGCAAATCCGATTGCCAGCCCGCCGCAACTCCGAGGGCGAACTTGTCATCCTCCCTGAGTGGCAGAAGTTCATCGATCAATGGGTGAAGTTCCCGAGCGGACACGATGACGCTCTTGACGCAATGTACTGGTGCCAGTATTCTGCCTTCAAGAACTCTCCGGCGCGGTCGGTATCAAAGGATGCAGCGGGCAATGTCGTCAACCCCCACTCGACGCAGAATGCGCCCGATGCCGAATCTGATGATGGTGAACGTGTGCCCGCCGAACCCCCGGTTGTCGTCCTCGACCGCAGAGG
>JALNZZ010000257.1 GCA_023229065.1 Porticoccaceae bacterium | reverse complement strand
TCAGGTCATTGCTCAGGGTCTGCATGTCGACCCCCATCAGCGCCGCCTTATCGCGATCGATCAGGATTTGCTGGCGCGGGCGGTCATACTTGATATCGGTATTGAGGAAGATGAACTTGCCACTGGCATAAGCATGCTGCAAAATTTCTTCGCCGATTTCGTGCAGCACTAGAGGACTATCAGTAGTGCCGATCACGAATTCGACCGGAAAAGTACCAGCAATGGGCATTGAGCTGGGTACTAAGGCGACAATCTTCGCCCCTGCAATAGTATCCAAACGCGGCTGGATATCGCTGACCAAGACCTCCTTGGCGCTGCGTTCCCGCTGGTCCCAGGGCTTGAACACGAAGCCTCCAAAACCACCGTTGGTAGCAGACGCTGCCGTGAGGCTCACACCATTGTAGAGAAAGTTGTTGTCGATCTCGGGAATGGCGCGGGTGATATCGGCAAGCTTGTCACTGTAGCGCTCGACATACTCCAAACTGGTGTTGGGGTCAGTCTCCAACAGATAGAACAGAAAGCCGACATCCTCCTCCGGTGCCAGCTCGGTAGGTGAATTCACAAACAAAAAGTAGCAGGACACCAGCAGGATGGCCCCAAACACTAGTACGCCACCCTTGTCATCCATCACCTTGTGCAGATCTCGCTGGTAGGCGAGCCGCAGGCGCTCGAAGTGAGTATCCAGCCACAGGGCAAGGCGCGCTGTTCTCGCGCCTTCTTCGCTGCGTCGGCGGAGCAATTTGGCGCACATCATGGGCGACAATGTGAGCGCAATCACTCCCGACAGCAGCACAGCGCCGGCCAAGGTATAAGCAAACTCAGTAAACATGGTGCCAGTGAGGCCGCCGACAAACCCGATGGGCAAGTACACCGCCACCAGCGTAGTGGTCATGGCGATAATGGGCCAGGCCAGTTCGCGGGCCCCGAGCAACGAGGCCTCCAGAGGCGCCATTCCCTCCTCTACATGGCGGTGAATGTTTTCCAGAATAATGATGGCATCATCAACCACGATGCCGATAGCAAGCACCATCGCCAGCAGGGTCAGCAGGTTGATGGAAAATCCCATCAACAGCATCAGGAACAGCGCGCCAATCAATGACAGCGGCACCGCAACAGCGGGGATGATCACTGAACGCATCGACCCCAGGAACAGGAAAATCACCACGATGACAATCACCACCGCTTCAATAATGGTGGCTTGCACATCGGCAATTGCACTGCGGATATAGTCAGTGGCATCGTAGGGAATCTCGGCGATCATTCCCTGCGGCAACTGTGGCACGATCTCGTTATCCCATACTCGCCGCACTTCCTGAATGACATCCAGTGAGTTGGCTTCGTTGGCCACATTGATAGCAATAAACACGGACTGCACACCCGTAAAGGTGGTGCTGCCGGAATAGCTTTCGGAGCCCAGCTCAACTTCGGCCACGTCGCGAAGCCGTACAATAGTATTGTCACGCTGGCGCAGCACGATGTTCTCGAACTGCTCAGGACTGCTGAGGTCGGTGTTGGCCTTGAGATCCATCATCATCATGGAGCCCTTGGTGGCACCTACTGCCGACAGCACGTTGTTGGAGATCAGCGCCTGACGCACATCAGAAGGTGTGACATCCAGGGCTGCCATGCGTGCAGGATCAAGCCAGATCCGCATGGCGTAGGCGCGGTCACCCTCAATACTGGCACGCAGCACACCGGGAATCGTGGCCAGCTTGGGCTCAACTTCGCGAATCAGATAGTCGGTGATCTGATTGAGGCCCATGCTCGCACTGGCAAAGGAGAGATACATATCTCCCACGTCATCGCCGGTACTGAGCAGGATGACAGGGTCTTCGGAACCGGCCGGCAGCTCTGTACGCAGCTTGTTGACCCTGCTCAACACCTGGGTAAACACTTCGTCGGCATCGGCATCTTCACGCACGGCAACACGAATACTGCTCATCCCGTTGCCGCTGGTGGACGTCAGGTAATCGATGCCCTCGGCGGTAGCGATTTCCCGCTCCAGCGGTGTAGTAATAAAGCCCTGCACCAGATCGGCATCAGCGCCCACATAGACAGTGGTCACCGTAATCACCGAGTTCTCGACAAAAGGGTACATCCGGACATTAAGCTCGGTAGCAGCACGCAGCCCGAGCAGCATGATGAACAGGCTGACCACCATGGCCAGCACCGGCTTGCGAATAAAGATATCGGTAAACTTCATCAGATGCCGCCTTTGTCTTAGGGCCTAGCCACTGGGCGGCTGGGGATTCAGTTCCGCCTCGGGCAGCACACTGTTGTTGATGCGGGTAAGCCCCCCGGCCCGCAGCTTGAGCAAACCGCTGCTGGCCACTGTCTCACCGACCTCAAGCCCCTCTACCGCCAGCAGATCTCCCAAAGTCGCACCCGGCGTGACAAAGCGCTGGGTGACAGCATACAAGTCCTGCTCTGTCGGCGTGAGTACATAGACGACGGCACCATAGGAGCGGTGTGACACGGCGGTCGCGGGTATGGCGACAAGCTCC
>JALNZZ010000256.1 GCA_023229065.1 Porticoccaceae bacterium | reverse complement strand
CTTGCCCCTACTGGTGGGTGGCAAGTCCATGGGGGGGCGCATGGCTTCGATGGTGGCGGATGAGCTGGGGGCCGCAGGCCTGTGTTGCTATGGCTATCCGTTCCATCCGCCGGGCCGCAGCGACAAGTTGCGCACCGAACATCTGGTGTCATTGGTTACACCGGCTCTGATCCTGCAAGGGACAAGAGATCCCTTCGGCAAACCGGAGACGGTGACAGAGCTGACACTGTCAGCACAGCTGAGAGTCCATTGGCTAGAGGATGGCGATCACGATTTCAAACCCCGCAAGACAGCGGGGCGGAGTCATGAAGAGCTGATCGACGAGTCTGTCGTCGAGACGCGAAAGTTTGTAGACGCCTGCTTGTAGAGGCATAGTAAACGCGCTGCCCGCATCTCCCGTTTGCCTTCAAGTCTCCACCAGCTGTGCAATGGCGGCTATGGCCTCAGGATCATGAGCCTTGATCCGGTTGGCAATATGATGTTGAAAATAATAGCGAAACTCACTGTGCTGGTCCGAGGGGAACAAGCAGTCATCACCTGGTAATACAGGGGTGCTCACCACCCGCTCTTCGTCGACCAGCATGCCGCTGATGGTGCCGTCGGCGTACAGGCGCCAGCTCACCACTTCCTTGAGAGTGAGAGTTCTGAAACCATCGCCGGACAGTACCGCATGGGTACCGATCGTGTCGGGTATCTCCTGCAGGATATCGTTGTCGTTTTCCCACTCGAACTCGTAATACTCAGCCGCCGACTCCAGCTCCACCACCTTGTGGATAGGGGCTTCGTAAAAGACTTCATCAATGCCAGCGTCGAAGTAGCCTTCCCAGCGGCCGTGCAGAGGGTCCCGCAGATCAGGACAGGCGGTGATGGCGTTGAGCCAGGGTACCAGCCCTACAACCTCACCATCTGCGCGCAATCCCCAGCACAGCACCTTGAGTGTGAAGTAGCTGTTGGGGTGGGCATCATTGGAGTAAATCATCTCCAGGCCATCAAGCTCGGGGGCGAGACGGACGATGCGGCGCTCGTGGTGCTGAGAGTAGGGCTTGCCGGTGAAGAGGTCGATCACATTGCCGGCAGTGCGATCTGATGCAGAGGTAGTCATAAACGCCTCCTCGTGATGGTGGCGGTAGGGGGGCCGAAAGAACTGCAACTCGATCTGTGCAACCATCGTGCCCACTACACTACGCATCTTGAGAAGAAAGTACAAGACTTGAGGGCTGGAAAACCGGGGCTTGGAGCCACCCCTGGAACAGCCGGATTGCGGCCAGCTGGAGAAGCTGGCGCGCTCTTCGGAACTCGGGCTCCAAAGAGGGGCGCCAGTCTGTAGCGGGTCAGGTCCGCTCGTAGGTGCCGACCAGGCGATTCATACCCAGAGTGTGCGGCTGAATTTTTTCAATCAGCTGCGGCAGGCTGAGTCCTGCATCGAGCTCCAGCGCGGCGTCGAGAGCGACCACCCAGAAATAATAGCGATGCACACCGTGCCCGTTGGGGGGCATGGGGCCGTTGTAGCCGGTGTTGCCAAAATCGTTGCTGCCGGTGGTGTAGGTGCGGCAACCTTCTATCAGACTGGTGACAGTGGCGGGGATGTTGTAGTAAACCCAATGCACGAATCCGTAGTTGCCCTGAGAGGAGATAACGGGGGCGTCGGGGTCGTGACAGAACACGGCCAGAGACTTGGTGCCTTCAGGCAGTTTGCTCCAGGCCAGGGCGGGGGACGTGTCGTCGCCTTCTCCTGTATGGCGTGCAGGAATCGCCCCGTTGGGGGCAAAAGCATTGCTGGTAACATGCAGTTCAGAGAGGGCGAATCGTTTGTCGGCAGGCAGTTCAAAACCCATGGTATACCTCATTGGACAGGCGAAAAAGAGCCTTAATGATAGCGTGCTTACCTTGGCAATTGAATGTCTGGCGTGGCTGGGTTGGGTCCCGGCCAGCGTGCAGGGCAAGGCAAAGTTGTGGCCTTGGCGACACCGGACCCGCTACGAAGACTTTGCGGTCTTTTCCTGAAAGAACCTGAAGAATTAGGCTGTTTGTCAGTTTTTGGCTTGTGATAGTGCCGGGTTCGCGACACAATATGCCGCTTTTCGCTGCCGGAGCCCCGATTGAGCTCTATTTATATAGTCAGCAGGTTTGGCAGCAAAAGGTTGAACGGTGGTGGCAGGCGGTGGGAATGCACGCTCCGCCCGCCGTGTCGAACTGGACAGGCGTATCTCAGGCAGAGGATGCCCGGACGTGCCTCGGTCGACGGTTATGGAGGCCAGCAAGCTGACGTAGACAGAGCCTGGAGGCTGTGTTTCAGATGCGGGTCAAGTGTGCCATTTCCAGGGAATTTGGGTTTGTTTGCAAAGGTTTTCGTTTACTTTTTGCGCTATTTTCGGTATATATGCTAAGACCATGTTGCTATGGTCGGCCGCTGCCTTTTTGCAGGTCTGCCCAGAGCAGGTCGGCAAAGAGGCTTTCTGCTAGGGGGAAGTTTTTTTGAAGCCGACGAACATCAAAGATCCTGAGTATTTTC
>JALNZZ010000255.1 GCA_023229065.1 Porticoccaceae bacterium | reverse complement strand
ATATCGGTGTGGTAGGGCCGGCGTCGCTGGCCCAACAAAGCCAGAATGCCATCCACGACCTGCGCGGCATCGACCGCTTTCAGGGTTGGCGCAACCAGCTTCGCAATGAGCCAGCGCTTAGGCTGGTGTACGAAAACAAGCTCCGCCTGTTCAAGCACGACTTGTTTGCCAACATCCAGCACGACTTTATCAGTCACGCTGGCCTCGCCCTTGGCAATGTCGGCAGTTACGTGAATGTCGGTGGCGAATACCGCTTCGGCTGGGACCTGCCGGAAGATTTCGGCACCTCGGCGGTGCGACCCGCAGGCGACAACAGCGCCCCCGGCGCCGGCGACAACCGGCTGATCATCAGCGACCGTTGGCTACACGGCCTGCACGGCTTTATTTCTGTTGACGGTCGCGCGGTGGCCAATGACATTTTTCTCGATGGCAACACCTGGCGCGATAGCCACAGCGTCGACAAACGACACTTTGTTGCCGATGTTTCGATAGGTGTCAGCTTTCTGGTGCGGCAGTGGAAGATCTCCTACGCCCAGGTCTTTCGTACCCGCGAGTTCAAAGGCCAGGACAAGCACCACGAGTATGGCTCGTTGGGAATCTCCTACACTTGGTAGAGATCGACGAGACGCGACATCCCCTCGCAGCTGTGTACTACACCGGGTAAAAGCTGGGTACTCTCCACCCGGCAGTTGCAAGCCAGCACCGGATTACAGAGCTGCCAGCCTGCCGTACAATGCCACCCCGCTCAACGGAAACCACAGCCTTGCCCGACACAGCCTTTTCCCCATTCAGTGCTCTGCACTGGCGGTTTTTGCACCATTGCCCCGCGGGCCTGGTGCCCTCGCAATGGCGACCGTGGCTGGAAGACCGGGGCTCTCTGACCCGCCGACTGCAAGCAGCTAGCAGGGGCAACTTTGCCGTCCAGGTGTTCCGCCAGGAATTTGCGCTCCCCACTGCCAGCGAGGCTCGCGCCCTGGGTCTAGCCCAGCGCCGCTGGGCCCTGATTCGGGAAGTCGTGTTAATCGGTTACGACATGCCTTGGGTTTACGCTCGCAGCGTACTGCCTTTCAGCACTCTCAGCGGCCGCCTGCGACACTTGCGGCAGCTCAGCAACCGGCCCCTGGGTCAAGTACTGTTCAACGCGGGCAATATGCGCCGCGACCCTGTGCAGATAGCACGCCTGCCCAGTACAGCGCTACCCGAAAAACTCACCACCGCAACCGCTGCCCTGGACCGACCCCAGCCAACTCTGTTGTGGGGACGTCGCTCCGTATTCCGTGTCGACGACAAACCGCTGCTAGTCGCGGAATTTTTCCTTCCCGGGTTTGATCCGTACAATACTGACTATTCAAGTAGTGTTAACAGGCCCTAACCGAAAATGTCCATGACTACCTGTACTCCAAGCCGGCTGCACCACTACATCCACCTCACCCGCCTGCACAAGCCGGTGGGTACAATTCTGTTACTGTGGCCAGCCCTTTGGGGACTATGGCTGGCAGCGGAAGGCCCTCCCCCACCGTCACTCCTGTTAATCTTTATTGCGGGCGGCTTTGTGATGCGCGCTGCCGGCTGTGCCATCAACGATTATGCCGACCGCCATATTGACGGCCATGTGTCGCGTACTACTTACCGCCCACTCGCCTCCGGTGTTATTCAGCCCTGGGAGGCGCTGGCCGTCTTTGTCATCCTGTCTCTGGTCGGTTTCGGGCTAGTGCTGCTGACCAACGCCCTCACGGTACTTCTGGCTGTGGCAGGCGCAGGCATCATTGCCCTGTATCCCTTTATGAAACGCCACACCCACCTGCCTCAACTGGTGCTGGGTATCGCCTGGGGCTGGAGCATTCCCATGGCCTTTGCCGCCGTCACTGGCTCTGTGCCTTGGCAAGCGGGGCCCCTGGTGCTGGCCGTCGTGTGCTGGACAATCGTATTTGACACCTTCTACGCCATGGTGGACAGGGCAGACGACCTCAAGATCGGCGTCAAATCCACCGCCATCCTGTTCGGACGCCACGACTTGGCAATTATCGGCCTGCTGCAACTGCTCTGTGTCGCGCTGATGACCATCACCGGCCTGCTGTTTGCCCTTGGCCCCATCTATTATGCGGGTGTAGCATTGATTGTCCTGCTGTTCGCCTGCCAGCTGTGGTTCAGTCGCCATCGCGATCGCGACGCCTGCTTTCGCGCCTTTATGCACAGTCGCTGGGTAGGCGCGGTACTGTTTGCCGCTATTGCACTCGATTATTTTTGAGGAGGAAGCTCTGTCACAAACCTGTCATGCTTTCGTCATGTAATAGGCGACAGTAAAGAGACTTTCAGGAGCTGACAGCCATGACCAACCAGACCATCCTTATCATCGACGACGAAGCCGCCATCCGGGACATGGTGAATATAGCCCTCGAAGTCGCAGGTTTCGATTGCCTGCAGGCGGAAAATGCCCGCGATGGCCATGCCCTGATTATCGACGAAAAACCCGACCTCGTACTGCTCGACTGGATGATGCCCGTCACCAGTGGCA
>JALNZZ010000044.1 GCA_023229065.1 Porticoccaceae bacterium | reverse complement strand
CCAACTGCTTGAGCTTCGCCTCACCCGCCTTGTCACCTGCCCAGAAGGCCTCGTCGGCGAACAGGCAGATGCAGTTCTGCAGGTGAGAGTTGAAGCGACCGACAAGGTGCTCCGGTGAGGAGATGTGGAGGCCATGAGACCCAGCCAGTGCTGCAGCAGCACGACCGAGCGTCCCCTTGCCTGTCCCCTTCTCACCCTTGAAGCACAGGGCCACTTCTGCTGCACGGCTCGGGTGCTGCACCATGTAGGCCAGCCAGTTGATGACGTATTCGTAATGGGCCTCGTCACCGTCAACGAGCACCTCGAGGATAAGCTGCTTGAGCAGAGACCAATCACCCTTGACAGGTTGCACCGCCCATCCACGCCACAGGTTGAGCCATCCTTCATGCGACCGTTCCGGGTCGAAGATGACACCCTTGTATTGGCGGCGATGCGGGTTGCGAATCCAGTAGGAGGATTTAGTCACCAGCTTGTCGTGAATCTCCACGAGCTGGTTGCAATAGAGGTTCTCGAAGTCCTCCTTGGTGGAGCGCTGGAAGAAAGGCCTGCCGAGCACCGGGTCCATCTCTTCAGTGAAGATGCGGAACTTGCCGCCCTCCATGACGACACAATGCAGCTCGTTCAGGTCCTCCATGACTGCTGCGATGCCCTCGGCCTTGGGTTCGCTGCGCAGTACGGCATCGTCAACACCGTGGCCGGCCTCGTCGGGGTCTTCCCAGACCTCAAAGTCATCTTCAGGGGCGGTACGTGCGACTTCACCGCCAGCTTCCTGGACAACCTTGTGGAGGAACTTGATTGTGACAGGACGACCGCCGCGGCCGGAAGTGGCATGGAGTGAATCCCAGCGACGTCCAATAATCCACGCGTCATCCTGATACTTGGCATCCTGTGTGGACCAGTCAATGAACTCCTGCCGGCCTTCTCCGTTGGTGGCATGGTGACACGCCATCATCAGGTCACGCCATACGTCATGGTCCTGGAAGTCCTCGGCATCCAGTTGCTCGAGCGTCTCGGCGAGCATCTCGGGGGTCAGTTCGCCCAGGCCTGCAGCTTCACCGTGCGCCCTGGTAGGACGGCGGCAAAGGCGCAACAATGCGGCAGGCATCTCGGGCAAGCCGTCAGACAGTGAAGGGCCGAAGTCGTCCCATTCGTAATGCTTGCCGTTCGGGTGGACCGAGCCGGCAGCGACGACCTGACGGCCGAGCGACTTGAACTCCACGCCCTGATAGCTTTCCAGGGAGTCGAGCAGGTCCACATCGGCCGGCTTGCGGAAGTAGTAGTGATGACCGCCGGAGCCCGTAATCACATGAGGGGCTTGGGACAGGTCGAGCTCCATATCAGCGACAAGCTCGGCCAGGGAGTCGCGGCCGTCAGGGAAGTTGCGTGGGTCGACGTCGAGCACCATCACCGATGCCGGCAGACGGACACCCGCATTGATGCCCGAGCGTGCTGTCAACTCGACGACACCGTTGGAATCGTATTCCCTCGCTTGCCAGGCGCCATCACGAGGCGTCTTGCCGCGGTCACGTCCCTTGGCATCGACAGCATTCCACACGTGCAGCGGGATGAGCTGCAGGCCACTTTCTATATACGCGCGCAAGTCGCCTGCGCGTGGACGCGGGTTCGCTTTGTTCTTCTGGTTGCTCACTCCGTGACCCCCACTTCCTGGCGGCAGGCTTTGCCCGCTTCCTCAATCAATGCACGAGCTGCATCGGCCTCGGTGACCTTCTCGGGGTCTTGACTCTGGCTCTTCAGTTCCTCCAGCTTCGAGCGGATGAGCTCGCGGTGGCGGTCAGAAAGGCGCAGCGACATCTGTCGGCATAGTGCTGCCATGGGTGCGCTCCTTATAGGGTTTGGGTTGTTCGGGATCGGACAGTCATGATGCCTGGACGCAATGCGTTTTGAAGCCGACAATCGCATTGCGTCCGCGTCATGGGACCGTCGTCGCCCATACAGCGGCTCCGCAGTGCATGACTCGGCGGCATAGTTGCTACTCCCAGACCGTAACCATGAAGAGGAACGCAAGATGGATGTCAACGAGTATATGAGCAAGTCCCTGTCCCTGCTGGAGCGCATCGCGGAGGGCATCGAAGCTCTCAACGAGCAGGGCGTCCACGTGACCAACTTCCACCTGCCCGAAGGCACCGAGCTGAAGGCTGTTGGCGAGGTCGTCCACGCCGCACCGGCCGACAAGAAGGAAGCCAAGACCGAGGCCAAGGCGGACAAGAAGGAAACCAAGACCGAGACCAAGAAGGTCGAGGAGAAGAAAGAAGAGCCCGCCAAGACGACCGCCAAGCGCGCAACTGCGGATGATGCCCGCAAGGCGCTCAAGGCGTATGCCGCAATCGAAGGCAACGACGCCGCGATGGAACTGCTGACCAGCCTGGGCGGTGCTTCCGTGTCGGCCTTGGCGGAAGCCAGCACCGATGAAGACGACAAGCTGGCCGAGCTCATCGCCAAGTGCGGGGGCTGATATGTCCGAGCAGCCCAACATGAAGATGCCCAAGGACGCCGCGCAGCTGGTATTCTGGTTCAAGGGCCTTCCGCAGCCGACCGCCTTCCTGACCACGCGTCCGGAGGCGGACAAGGCCATGCTGGCATTCGCCGAGGGTGATGGTAATGTCGAGTTCCTGTCCTACCCGGATGGTCGTGGTGTGCGCTCGCAGAGCATCTTCCGCGTGGAAGACCTGCGCGGCATGACCATCGAGTATCCGACCATCCAACTGATGGGAGTCAATTAACTATGCCTAGCGCCCACGCAGTTCGTAACGCGTCGGGGGCCAAGCGCTGGATGAACTGTCCGGGCTCCATCAACATGGAGCACGGACGTCCCAATAACTCATCCGATGCCGCACGGCTCGGCACCGCGGCACATGCCCTCGGTGAGGCCTGCCTGCTTGACGGCAGTGAGGCCTATGAGTGGTTGGGGGGTTATGTCCGGCTTGACCCGACGGAGCAGGCGGTCGTGTACCGCCCTGCATCATCGCTTGACCCCGAGTCTGGGGACAGGACCATCATCGTGCCTGTCCATGCGACCGACGAAGGTCGTCCGCCCAAGGGCCACGAAGACTTCCCCATTGATGCCGACATGGCTGACGCCGTGCAGGTCTATCTGGAGGCAGTGCGGGATGAGCTCGAGCGCCTGGGCGAGCATGCCGAGCTCCAGGTGGAGAAGCGGTTCAACCTGTCCTGGCTGGTAGGCTACGACTACGACGAGGAAGCCGAGCAGCGGGCTCTCGAGAAGGGCGACTATTATGTCTCCCCGTCGGGCATCCGCCGTGATGACTTCGGCGACCTCGTCCATGCCGACGGCAAGCCCTGCCACGGTCCGATGTTCGGCACCAACGATGCCTCGGTTGTCCTGCTGTTCGACCACGTGACTGTGTTCGACTACAAGCACGGCCAGGGCGTTGTCGTCGAGGTGGAAGACAACGAGCAGGAGCTGTACTATGCCCTCGGTTGCGCGAAGGAGCTCGACTGGGCCTTCGACACGCTGGACCTCGTCATTGTCCAGCCCCGCGCAAGGCATGCTGATGGCAAGGTGCGTCGCTGGTCTACGACCAAGGCCTATCTGAAGGAGTTCGAGGAGCGCCTGCGGATTGCTGCCATCGCGACGGAAGACCCTGATGCGCCACTTGCAGCGGGAGACCACTGCAAGTTCTGCAAAGCCGCAGCGGTTTGTCCCGCGTTGCGGGAAGCGGCGTTCGATCAGGCCGGCGTAGACTTCGGGGACGGATTCGAGGAGCCGAGCGTCATGAGCGTGGGACCTGAAGACAGTGATGCCGACCTGGAGCTGCGTATGCGGGCGATCCCGCTGCTCGATAGCTTCATCAAGGCGACCCAGACGGAGGCGCTTCGCCGGCTTCGTGAGACCCCTGGTGGCGAGGCCTGCTATGGCAAGCTGGTTCGCAAGAAGTCCAACAGGGCCTTCCGTACTGACTTGACCGAAGTGGACCCGCAGACCGGCGAAGACCGTCCTGTCACGGCGTTCGAGCTGCTCGAGCGTCGGGGTATCCCCCGCGAGCTGCTGTACGAAGAGCCGAAGCCCAAGTCACCGGCAAAGGTGGAAGCAGTCCGTCCGCCCGAGCTGATGGCGAAGCTGAAAGCAGAGAAGGTGAGGGCTCCTGCGCAATTCATCAAGCAGGTCGTCGCCGAGGTCTCGTTCAAGCCGGAAGGAGGCATCACCGTCGCGCCTCTGTCCGACCCCCGCGAACCCGTCGACCCAAGCGCAGCGGCAGAGTCCGACTTCGATGCCGTGGGCGATGAGTCCACGTATTGAATGAGGGCGTAACCCTCCCAGGGGTAGGAGCATGATGAATGCTCTTACCCCTTTTCATTCATAGGAGAGAAGCATGCCAACAATTGAATATGAGGCCAGTGTAGGCGTCGGCGATGGGAGTGGCAATCTCCTTGTCCATGGCTCCTATGATGCCGTGAAGCGAGTACAAGCCATCATCCTGGAAAACGAACGGCTTCGCCGCATGCAGGCTTTCAATGGCCTCACTCCGGCAGAAGTCGAACGTCTCGCCCTCCTGGTTGAAGAGATGGGCGAAGCAGCCCAGGTCATCGGCAAGGTCCTTCGTCATGGCTTCGAGAGCTATCATCCGGAAGATGCCGAGCGCACTCCCAATCGCAAGCTCCTCGAGAAAGAGCTGGGCGATGTGAATGCCGCTGTCAATCTCATGACTCGCTCATCCGACTTGGATGCTGGGTCTATCTTCCATGCTTGCGCGGATAAGTCCAAGCGCGTCGAGCAATATCTGCACCACAACTGAAGGAGAAACTGATGGACATGAAGCACCCATTCGAGGGCCTCGAAAAAGGCCCCACACCGCAGCAGCAAGCGTTCCTCGAGCGCATGGCTGGTGAGAAGCAAGCCCAGTCGGACCTGCAGCGTGAGCTGCACGAGTTCATCGAGCAGGAGGCCAACATGGTCAAGGGGCTTGCCTCGCAGGGCAAGAAGAACCTGGCTCGAGAGATTGTCCATCTGCGGGGTGTACTGAAGACCCTCAAGGCAGCAGTCTCCCGCATCCAACCCGGCGCTCCCGCGTTCACCCATGTCGAAGCCTTCAAGCTGATGACCTACCGCGAGCAGGATGCCGTCGGTGAGCCCGAGACGCTGCTGGTCTGGAACAGCCGTGATGGCGTCACGCCGTTCGTGGTCATCATTGGCGAGCGTCGCTACCAGCACGACATCCCTCTCCAGCAGGGTCCGTTCTATGACCGTCCGCCGCAAGCGACGCATGAATGGGTGTCCCGTACCGACTGGCAGGTGCTCGAAGCCTGGTCACGTACACTCGCCAAGGCGGTTCAGCTGGGCAAGCTTGACCCTGACTGTGCCGCAGCGCTCCGGAACGACCTGGCGACTGCCGAGAGCTGTCATTACCGCATCGGCCTGCGCAACATGGCGACCGGCGCTTTCACTGACCAGGAGGAACTGCAGGATGCGTGACCTCCATATTGCCTACCGCGGAGGCGATGAGGCTTCCGGCGGGGTTTTCGTTGTCGAGACTGTTGCCCCCAAAGGCTATGAGCTCGAGTCCCATCGTCACAAGCATGCCCACACTTCTGTGCTTGTCAGCGGTATTGCCGACGTGACAGTCGACGGCAAGCGTACCCGGTATGAAGGCTACAACCTGATTACCATTCCAGCGGGCTCGGTTCATTCCGTGGCCGCTATCACCCCTATCATCTGGCTTTGCCTTTGGGCAGCTGACAAAGCTCCACGTGAAGAAGTAGAGGAGTCTCTGAAACTCGCTCCTTCACGTTCTGCTTGCGGCAGTTGCCCTGGTGGTTGCGAGCCAGTCTGATAACCAACCCAGGAGAAATACATGGACAAGCGCATTCCTGCACGTACCCTTGTGGTCGTGCCTTACCCTCAAATGGTCCGCAACCTCTTCAAGCCGATGGGCTCGGATGCGGCCACTCGTGTTCACGCTGCTGTCGGTATTGCTGGTGAAGCGGCGGAGCTCATCATCGCCAGTTCTATCGAGAACATCGTCGAAGAGCTGGGCGACATCGAGTTCTATGTCGAGGCCTACTACCAGGTGCTTGGCGGGCGTCGTACTGCCCTGGCGGATGAGCTGTCTCTGCAAACCGGTGACCCGAGTGGTAACCAGGTGCTCGGCACAGTCACCATCGCCATCGCTGCTACGGCAGGCGCTTTGCTCGACCTGACCAAGAAGAGCTGGGTCTACGAGAAGCCCTTTGACGCCAATGCCGAGCGTGCTGTACGCTATGAGCTGCTCCGCCTGGAAGTCATGATGGGCCAGCTGCGCGAGATGATTGGCGTCCGCCAGGCCGACGTCTTGGGTGCGAACCAGGGCAAGCTCGGCAAGCGCTACCCGGAGGGCGTCTATACCGACAAGGCCGCACAGGAACGCATCGACAAGCCTGAGGGCGAGTAATGTCCACAAGCGTCGTCAACCGCAGAACAGGCGTCCACTATGACGTCATGGTGGACCGGACGACGTTCTGGGGTAACCCTTTTCATGTCGGGGTGGATGGCACTCGCCGAGAGGTCATTGCCAAGTACAAGGCGATGGTGCTGTCTCGCCCCGATATGATTGCCCGCTTGCCTGAGCTTCAGGGCAAGGTGTTGGGTTGCTGGTGCAAGCCGAAGCCCTGTCATGCCGATGTGCTCGCTGAGCTGGCGGACAACATGCAGAACGGCGGCTTGCTCCAGGTACGCGACTCGGGATAATGAAAGTCCACCACAGCAAGCTGCGGTGGTAAACAAGACTCCATGTCTAACTCGTCTAAATCGACTAACCCGCTATAAGGAGTTTCATCCATGGCAACTGATAAGAAAGACGTCCGCAAGGTCACGTCCCCCCGCTTCCGCGCCAGCTTCGTCTGGGCCTTCAAGCCGCAGCCTCCGATGGAAGGCAGCACCGGCGATCCCAAGTATGGTGTCACGATGCTGTTCGACGCGGCGGCACGCAAGACGCCCCAGTTTGAGCTGATGAAGAAGCTCGCCGTTCACGCCGCCAAGGAAAAGTTTGGCGACAAGCTGAAGCCGGATGGCAAGGGCTGGTTCATCGGCCTGCGCAACCCGTTCCGCGACGGTGCTGAGAAGTCCGAGCTGGAGGGCTACGAAGGCATGATCTTCGCCAGCGCCACCAGCAAGATGCAGCCTGGCATCGTGGACCAGAACCTGTCCCGCATCATCAGCGAGGACGACTTCTACAGCGGCTGCTATGCCCGTGCCACCGTGACCGCCTACGGCTACGACAAGGCCGGCAACAAGGGCGTCGCCTTCGGCCTGCAGA
This sequence comes from Porticoccaceae bacterium, assembly GCA_023229065.1. Lineage (GTDB taxonomy): Bacteria > Pseudomonadota > Gammaproteobacteria > Pseudomonadales > Porticoccaceae > NAT127. Next base: position 7,416 of record JALNZZ010000044.1, on the reverse strand, counting down.
ACCTGCAGAAGCTGGCTGACGGTGAGCGCTTCAGCGGTCGCACCGCTGCCGAGGATGACTTCGATTCCGTCGACGACTTCGTTGGCGAAGGCGAAGAGTCCGGTGACGCCAGCTTCCTCGACTAACCGTCCAGGAATGTTGGTAAGAAGGGAGCTTCGGCTCCCTTCTTTTTACCCATTCAATGGCGTCCCAGGGCGAAACCACATGCCATGATTGCCCCACGAACTGAGGAGAATCACATGGCTACCTACTGGTTGAGCAAACCACCAGCGGAGTGCGACACCTGCAGCACTCCCATCACGACTGTCTTCTATGACGCAGACACTGGCAGAGGCTGGGCGTGCATGTGCCCCTCCTGTCAGACACTGGGTACAGGCTTGGGCCGAGTAGGTCCGGGTCGTGGGCAAAAGTATGAGAAGCAGGCTGACGGCAAGTGGCTGAAAACGGAGGGCTGAGCATGTCCCGCGAAAGCAAGAACGAGTATCGGACCAACCTCGAGCTGGTCGACGACCGGACGGAGAAGGAGCGCTTCCGTGAGGAGGCCTTGCGCAAACTTGCTCCGCCGAGCGCTGAAGTCCGTGCTGCCATAGCGGCGGCAAAGGCGCGTGCCAAGAAGCCAACTGCCTTCCGCCGTGTGGTGCGCTTTCTGCGGGGTCAGCGGTGAGTCCGACAGTACAGATGCGCGACACAGTAGAGGGTGCTGGATTCCAGTTCCTGAAGGACGACCGAGGATGGGCGCTGTATGACCTTGACGATCGGTCGGAAGTCCCGGGGACACGGACTGGCACATACGGCAACAGTATATGGGCCGCAGCTGACGTGCTCGGCCTGAATAACGTAGAAGGAGAGAAGTGATGGAAGAGAACAGAAGGGAGAAGCTCATCTCCCGCCTCAAGAAGTGCCTAGCGCTGTCGGCCAGCCCGGAGCCGCACGAGGCTGCAGCTGCTTTGCGCCAAGCGCAGAAGCTGATGAAGGAGCTGGACCTCACGGAGGCCGACCTGTTGGGCCTCGAGCTGGGTGAATCGCTTGTCAAGACTCGCGAGGGCTTTGGCGCCTGCAGGACGATGAACTTCCTGACGTCCATCATCATGGAAGCCTTCGGTGTCCAGTGCATCTATGAGCGGAATCCAGGCTCTGCCAATCGTCTCAACGTCCGCTATGTCGGGCCTCGCGATAGAGTCCTGCTCGCCGAGTATTCCCACCGAGTCGTCTGGCGAGCCATGCAGGGCTCGTGGGATGAGTTCCTGTCGCGTCGTCCCTGGATGAAGGGAGATGGCGGCAAGCGTCAAGCCTTCCATCTCGGTTGGCTTGTCGGTGTACGCGAGAAGGTGGAAGCTATCGTGCCGGCAGAGGATGAAGTCGCCGCAGTCAATCGCTGGATTGCCAAGAAGTATGGCGAGCTGGTACCCGGCAAGGCAGTCAAGCAGAAGCCCGTCAATTCGACTGCCTTCAATGCAGGCATCGAGGCCGCGGAAGACTTCTCTCTCCATACGCCTGTCGAGGAGCAACAGCTTGCCATCGGGTGCTCGTCATGAGCCGGTGGGATGGCGAAGAGCGTCGCACTGGCAATCGCCGCCAGGCAGATATACAAGCGGCGCTCGAACACTACCGCGGAGAGCTGGACCGGATGCACGGACAGTTCCTGCGTGAGGCGCTCGAGAAGGCTGGATTAGGTGGCAAGGTCGTTGTGACCAAGCTGCATGATGAGGTGCTGTTCACTGTGGAGGTCTCGTCATGATGGACTGGCTTCGCACTGTCTCCTGGTTGCTGCTGACTGGCGGCCTGAGCTCGCCTCTCCGCGCGATTAAGGAGGGAGTGCCTTATCGTGTAGTCAAAGCGGGCGGCAGGCTCATCATAGAGGAAATTCCCACTCAATATGACGTTGATGCAGTTCGCTGGTTCAAATCCGGTGACCGCGTAGTTGTGTTACCACATGCTGGCTTTCACCGCAATGCTTGCGGCTCGGTCTCCTACCATGCACCAGACGGCAGGGTATGGGTTCGTCGTGATGGCGCCTCGTCCGACGTCTTCTTTTATCCTCACGAGCTTGATTGGGAGCAACCGCAATGAGCATCCATCTCCGCATACTGCCCAACAAGGCAGGCAACCGGTTCCGCGTCCAGTATCGTTGTCGGTTTCTCTTTTGGACGTACTGGGTCGATACCAGCTTCGTCCGCGCACAAGGGCGTCGTCTGCCTGTCGTCTATCCAACCCGAGAGATGGCAGAGGAGCATCAAGCTGAAGTCGCCCGAGTCCATCGTCTCCGTCATTCGAGTAACTGGTAATGGAACGGTGCGAACAGCATGGGATGTCACTCCCGTGCCCTCTCTGTCAATTCGGTGCGTGGCCTCTTCGCGACCTCAGAGCCGTGGCCGACTTCGCCGGCAAACCGGTCGACAGGCCGGATGGCTTGGTGCCTGAGCACCAATATATCCGGCTGAGTCAGGTAGTGCGTTCTATCGGGCGTCGCTGGGTTGAGTTGGAGGCCATCAAGGTCACAGTGCTCCGTCCGATATGGGCGACCAAGAATGCGCTGGTCCGAGAGGCGAGAATCGGCGCGATCGACATCGGCAAGCTCGAGAAGGCGGCAGGCCTTATCGCCCGTGGACAGACAGCCGACCCGGACCCCGTCATCAACTGCTACTTGCAGGCCATCCTGGAGGATGAATCAGAATGGTGATGCTGATGGCTTGTTCGGGATTATAAATAGCTCACAATGCTGTCAAGATATTCGAGGTGACAGTTATGAGCATACCATCAACTTTGGACATAGTGGAAAGCCTTTTTGAAGAAGGTATTTTCGAAACACAAGAACTTGCTGATAGGGTAGAGAGCATGATAGGTCGTCGCCCGCCTACTAGCACTCTCGCTAATTATCGATCATTATTTCGTCGGTTCGGGTCTACTTGGAGGCAAGAGCTGCGAAGCATGAATCGCCAATGGGCAAAAGATAACCCAGAGAAAAAGCTTGAAGGAACTCGTGCATGGGGTTATAAAAATCCAGCGCGCATGTTGCTAGGTCAAGCTAGACAGCGTGCCAAGCGGTTAAAAGTGCCTTGCACTTTAACTGAGCATGATATAGACCTATTATTGGAGGGGATGACCTGTTCAGTGACTGGTCTATCTCTTAGTTTCACCAAGCATGAAGGAGACTCGTTGAAAAATCCGTGGACTCCATCATTAGATCGCATAAACCGCCAACTAGGATATGCTGCAGGCAATGTCCGTGTAGTGTGCTGGTTATTCAATCATATGCGCGGGGATTACTCGGATGAGAATGTTATGAGGGTGGCTAAAGCTCTGGTGGAGTCTATAAATGAATGAGGCTCTTGAAGCAGTACCCCAAACGGTTATTTCCTACGATAATCCGCCTAAGGCTACTATCGACTTTGAAACGCGATCCGCTTGTTCCTTAAAAGACTGCGGGTCTTGGCGCTATTCGCTGGACCCAACAACCCAAGTCATGTGCCTTGCTTTTCGCATGCCATATTGGGAAGAAGGAAGAACAGCTCTCTGGCACCCAGCTTTTGAGCACCTCGGTGTGGAAGAGGCTGACTGCCCTGAGCTAGAGGAGTTGTTCAAGTGGATTACTGATGGCAACCTGGTTGAAGCCCACAATGCCTGGTTTGAGAGGGGCTGCTGGACCAACATCTGTGTGCCCAAGCTAGGATGGCCCGAAGTCGGCCACGAGCAATGGAGATGCTCTGCTGCCAAAGCAGCGGCATACTCCTTGCCGCGTTCGCTTGAGAACCTGACCGCTGCGCTCCGCCTTCGTGTCAAGAAGGACACCGAGGGCGCCAAGGTCATGAAGAAGATGGCCAAGCCTCGCAAACCTCTGAAGAGGGATGTGCAAGCATGGCTGGATGAAAACGCCGACCTTCCATTGCCAGCGAAGAAGTGCGTCACGACTCTCTACCCGAATGACGATGGCACGTATGACGTGACAGCCGAGTGGGAAGGCGGGGAAGAGACGCATCGGCTTCCGGTGTTCTGGCATGAAAGCGCCGAGCTGCTCGAGATTCTGTGCGCCTATTGCCGGGTTGACGTCTTGGCGGAAGAAGCTGCTTCCCATCGCCTGCGTGACTTGTCGGCACGTGAGACCCAGATGTACTTGATGGACCAAGCCATCAACCAGCGTGGCTTCCAGCTCGACCAAGAAGGTATTGAAGCTGCACTGGAAGTTGTCAATGGTATCTATGCAGAGCTGAACGCTGAACTGGTCGCCTTGACCAATGGAGAAGTTCAGAAGGCGACGCAACGTGCGCGCATGATGAAGTGGTTCAATGAGAACGGACTTCCACTTGAAGACACGCAGGGCGATACCATCGATTCATGGCTCCGGCGGCAAGACCTGGAGCCCGACGTCCGTCGCGGTCTGGAGCTCGTCAGGGCTCTCGGACGGTCGAGCACAGCCAAGTTCGTAGCTGCGCAGAATTGGGCTCACCCAGACACCTGGCGGGTGCACGGTGGGCTGTTATACCACGGTGCAGGTACAGGCAGGTGGTCCGGTTCAGGCGTACAGCCTCACAACTTCCCCCGCGGCGACATCAAGGACATGGAGCTCGCTTGGGAAGTCATCAAGACCCGTGACATCGCTTACATGGAGATGATGTATGGGGATGTGATGACCCTGCTCTCTCACGCCTTGCGCGGGATGATTATCCCCACACGAGGCCGCAAGCTGATGGTGGCAGACTATGCCGCTATCGAGGCGCGGGTTCTGCTTTGGCTGGCAGACGATGAGGAAGCCCTGGAAGTCTTCCGCCGTGGCGATTGCATCTACATGGCAATGGCGACGGAGATATACGGGCGCCTCATCGACGACAAGGTGAAGTATGCCAACGAGCGCCAGATGGGCAAGCAAGCCGTGCTTGGTCTGGGCTATCAGATGGGGGCCAAGAAGTTCCAGGCAACCCTTGCAGAGAAGTGGGGCATCTTCATCGAGCTCGACTTCGCCCAACGCATCGTTGACGCCTACCGTGCGAAGTTCTGGCGTGTCAAGAAGATGTGGTGGGACCAGGAAGCCGCTGCAATCGCCGCCGTCAAGAACCCAGGTCGCACGTTCCGCTGCGGCAAGGTCTATTGGCGTGTCATCGACGGGTTCCTGCATTGCAAGCTGCCAAGCGGTCGCCTGCTCGGTTACTGTGACCCGCAGGTGCATAAACGCAAGACGCCTTGGGGAGCAGAGCGTGATGCTCTCACCTATATGGGTGTTGACCCGTACACCAAGAAGTGGCGTCGTCAGGATACCTATGGCGGCATGCTTGTCGAGAATATCACCCAGGCGACTGCTCGCGACTTGATGGCGGATGCCATGCTCCGCTGCCACCAAGACGGCACCTATGATGTCATCCTTAGCGTGCACGATGAACTGCTCGCCGAATGTGATGAGGGCGTCGGTAGCGTCAAGGACTTCGAGGCGGCGATGGCGCATACAGAGGACTGGGCGGCTGGTTGCCCGGTAACTGCGGAAGGCTGGACCGGCTACCGCTATAAGAAGTAAGGAGAATCAAGTGGAGTTCGGCTTTCGCCTTCAAAACTACAAGCATCAGCAAGATGAGTGGGACCGACATCGTGATGACGACGCACGAGCACTCCTCTGGCAGATGCGGACCGGCAAGACCAAGGCTGTTCTGGACCTGGCGTGCTATCGTCGCCTGAAAGGAGACATCCAGGCCGTCCTGGTCATCGCTCCCAACGGCGTTCACGTGAACTGGATACGTCGACAGCTTCCCCAACACATGTGGGAGACTGTGCCTTATGTCGCTCATGCTTGGCAGGCTTCCGAGGCCCACAAGCCGGAGCATGCGGCATCGTTGGAGAAGCTGCTCTCCATCAACGGTCAAGCGCTGGCCGTGCTCGCCGTCAATTCGGAATCCATCATTCATGACAAGCCGGCGAAGATTATTCGTCGGTTCTTGAAACGGCATGAAGGCAAGGTGTTGCTGGTTGTCGATGAGTCCCATGACTTCAGGTCGCCGGGCTCAAAGCGCACCAAGCGGGCTCGGTCGCTCAAGCGGTACTGTAAAGTCCGACGCATCCTGACAGGTACTGCGGTATCCAACAGCCCGCTTGCAGCCTATAGCCAGTTTGAGCTGTTGTCGGACCATGCCCTCGGCTTCCAGAACTTCGCCGACTTCGAGAGCCACTATGCCTACTATGTCCAGGAGCGGACAAAGGGAGGCAGGTCATACGAGCGGCTTGACCATTATCGGAACCTGGATGACCTGCAAGGACGCATGGCAGAGTGGTCCTCTGTCGTCCTCCGCGAAGACGTCGACGACATGCCTGACCTGGTTATGGATGAGCGCACCGTGGTGCTCCCGGAAGCCATGATGAAGGCCTATCGCACCTTGCTCAAAGAGATGATTCTCGAGCTTGAGGGCGGTGGCGAAGTTGAGGCGATTGATGGCGGCGCTCGACTGGTCAAGCTGCAGCAGATGCTTGGTGGCTTTGTCGTCGATATGGATGGCGTCGTCCGTGAGCTGGTCTCGGATGATGAGAACCCTCGCCTGCAGTCGATGCTCGAGGATGTGAAGGAGTCCGACCGGAAGTGCATCGTATGGTGCAAATACCGGGAAGATATTCGTCGGGTTGTTCGCGCATTGACGGCGGCGGGTATCAAGTGTGTCGAGTATCATGGAGCTATCCATTCACAGTCCAAACGACAGGAGGCGATCGACGCATTCAATGATGACCCCAGTGTCACGGTCTTTGTCGGCCAGCCGAAAGCCGGTGGACAGGGACTTGACCTATCGGCGGCAGACCTCATCCTCTGGTACTCTCACACGTTCGACTTGATTGAACGGGACCAGGCGAATGAGCGTGCCACCCAGATTGGTGGCAAGACCGTTACCATCAGGGACTACGTGACACCTGGAACAGTTGACGAGTACATCCTCGCCAACTTGAACCAAAAGCGGTCGGTGTCCGAGTCGCTCGCCGGTCGCGGATTGCGTGACCGGCTGCTGGCTCTGTTCAGGCAGCAACTGTAGTACCCGACCTGGGCCGCGAACAACGGCTCCGCAATACACGACCCGGCGTTACACTACACCCACTGACGCACGCCGGGCAAGCCGCCCGAACGGGTGGCGACAGGCAGACCCAACCACTGACTCCGAAGGAGAGCAACATGACCGAAGATACCAAGACCGGCGCCGAGGGTGCCACCGAACAGCCGAAGGAGAAGACTCCTGGTGTGGGCGACCTGGCGAAGGACCTGATCCGCGCCGGCAAGACCAACGAGGAAGTCCTCGCCTCGGTGAAGGAATCCTTCCCGGATGCCAAGACCTCGATGGCCAGCATCAACTGGTACCGCAACAAGCTGCGTGGCGACGGCGAGAACGTCCCGACGGCTCGCGAGCTGAAGGCGGAAGCCAAGGCCGAGCAGAAGGCCGCGAAGGAAGCTGCCAAGGC
>JALNZZ010000254.1 GCA_023229065.1 Porticoccaceae bacterium | reverse complement strand
TAATGCATGGCTATGCTCTACCCTGCCTTGGGCGGCAGAGTTGCAGTTTCAAGTTTGGGTTTTAGATTTACCTGCTTCCCTTTCGCAGCAGCTTAAGGGCATTGGTGAAGGTCATTCGTCGGCACCATGAAGGCATGCTGTCGCTTGGAGCCTCGCCTTTTTCACGCTCAAGCTCGTAGAGGCCTATGGCCAGGTTTCTAAATGAAGCTAAAGCATGGGCGACATTTCGGTGCGATACCCGGCACTGATCTTCACGAAAGGTCACATCGCGTCGGTAGTGTGAACCATTTTCGATTGTCCAGTGGCCTCTGATGATGCTCAGAAGCTTTTCCTCGTCAGCTTGGTCCTGGTACAAGCTGGTTGCATAATAGAGGACATCATCGCTGGCTTTTATTGTACTGCTTCCAACCGGTTTAGATTCACGTCTTACGGCAATAACCTGGTAGCACCCGCAAAGTCCGATTTCCTCGGGAGTCACAGCGACTCTTTTCAAGCGACGTCTTTCAAGCCTTCCGTGATGTTTCTCCCATGGCAGGTCCTTGTCGAGGGGGGAAAACCTGCTTGTCAAGCAGGTGTTTGGCTTGTTTGAATATCCCGCCCTGGTTTCCTTTTAGCCCGACAACATATTCGCATCCGAGTTCTTGGGTAATAACCCTGGCACTTTCCTGTTGGCAGTTCATCGCATCAGCCGTGATTACTGTCCCCTCTGCCAGTGGTATGCGCTTAAGAAGCTTTGGAAAGGCAGGTATTTCGTTACTTTTCTTTTTGATTGCGACTTGGCCAAGCGTCAAACCAAGTCGGTGGGTTACAGCCGAAAGCAATTGCAGGGGTTTGCCATCACCGCTGCCGCCGCTGCCGCGAAGAGTTTTTCCATCAAGGGCTATTCGTTCAAGGGCAGCGGGTTCCTGGGTTAGCAGCCAGCGACCAATGATTTCATCCAGCATCCCGACGTCTACTTTTGTCAGTACACGGTAAAAAGTGGCATAACTCGGCGAGCGGTACTTCCCATCGTCACGAGGAGTTGCTCCCAGAGCTTTTAGTTGCCGTTGCGTGAACTGGCTGCATACATCGGCAATTGCCCTATAACTGCTTGCCCCCATCAGAACAGCGACAGCAGTGCATCCGAGGACAAAGCGCTGGCGATGTTGCAAGCCATGTCCTTTGCGGGAATCCTTGAGTGTAGCCAACAAATCAAGCAGCGACTCAAGGTCGGGAGCACGCCAGGGACAGGGGCCGGCGATGTTCTCTTCGTGCTTTTTCAGCTCCTCAGGCCAGCGTCCCTGCTGCAGTAACTTGAATGCATCGGGACGCAACTCTCTGAGGTAAAGCTGCTTCGGCTCGCCGTGCTTTTCGTAAAAATCACGGGCAGAACGCTTGTAGCCGGCAGTAAGGCCGACAGCCTTAAAGCCGCAAGCACGGTAGGAAGTGCCATGATGACGGCTTTCATCAACAAAACTTTCCACCAGAAATACATCGTGCCCCCACTTCGTCTTCCAGTCGCGAGAGAGGCGGCGCAGCATCAAAGCCATGGCCCGGGATGCCAGGTTGGGAAGCTTCTGACGTTCTGTCAAAACAAGATAACGGCTATTGTTGACGACAAAATTCAGTCGGCGTATACGTTGTCTGGCTGACCAGCCGATAGCCTGATCACGTGGTTTCAGGCTAAAGGAGGCTCCGCTGAAAATGGCGAGAGCAACCCACTTGCCGTCAAGTTCGGCCACATATCGTAAAGAACGCCCCCCGACACGGGCACTGCTCAGATAGTGCTTGCTTATGATGAGCTCGTCAAATAGCTCCCGTTCATCATTTGCTAACAGACGTACTGTAACTTTCTTCAGAATATCGCCGTCGGGCGTGAGGTCTTTGCGTTTCATGCAGAGGGTTATAGCAGAGACTCAAAAAAAAATCTAGTCATTTTGCACAATTACACGACATGCCTGATTTATGATGTCTCAGATGAAACAGCCCTGGCAGCGGCGCAATTTGAGTCATCATGATCGCGCAATATCTACCTTATCCACCGTGAGGAAAACCATGCCGAAAATCGCCGTCGTTTCTGTTGCCCATATCCACAGCCGCAGCTTTTGTGAAGATCTCAGCAAGTTGACCAGTGGCGGGTCGCCATACGTGATCTGGGATGAAGTCGCAGACCGGGGCGCCAAATATGCGGCAGAGTTCAACTGTCCCTTCGAGGCGGATCTGGCAAAAGTACTGGCCGATCCGGCGGTGGACGGTTTTATCGTCTGTGCCGAAAACACCCGGCACCTGCCCCTGCTGCGCCAGGTGCTGCCGCTGGGCAAGCCGACCCTCTGCGAAAAACCCCTGGCGACGACCGTGGCCGATGTCGAAGAAATCTATGCTCTGGCCCGGGATTACAAGACGCCGCTTACCAGCGGCTACTTCCAGCCTTTCTTCGCCGCCAACCGGGCTGTCGCCAGGCTGATCGCCGAAGGCGCCCCCGGCAAGGTCACACATCTCAATTTCCGCAACGCCCACCATGCGGCTTATGGACGCTGGTTCGA
>JALNZZ010000043.1 GCA_023229065.1 Porticoccaceae bacterium | reverse complement strand
TGTGGCTGGCAATTGCGCGGTGCCGGCCTGGTGCCCGAAGGGCTCGACACCCTTCATATCTCCAGCCGCGATCCCTACAGCCCTTTGGTGATGGACTTGAATCGCACCCTGCGGGCGGCCAATGTGCAGGTGACAGCCAGCGCCGCCGAGGCCCCTTACGCTCTGGTGATCCTCGACCAGCGCAGCGGCGTGCGCACTGCTACCGTCAATGCCAATGCCAGAGTGTCGGAGCAGGAGTTGAGTGAGGAAGTGGAGTTTCTTATTGCCGACCGCGATGGCACTGTCCTGTTGCCGCGCTCGACCGTCCTGGTAGAGCGGGTGTTCGAGTACGACGAAACCAACGTGCTGGCCACGCGCGACGAAGAGCAGCTGATCCGCGGCGAGATGCGCCGCGACCTGGTCAACCAGATCCTCAACCGTTTTCGGCAGATCCAGGGTGTAAGTGGTGCGCCTGCGCCCTGAACAGCTATCCCAACATTTAGCGGGGCAGTTGGCCCCCTGCTATCTGATCTGTGGTGATGAGCCGCTGTTGGCGCAGGAAGCTGCCGATGCCATCCGCGCCGCTGCGCGCGCCAACGGGTTTACTGAGCGAGAGCTGTTTCATGTCGATGCCAGTTTTGACTGGCAGCGGGTACTGTCCGAAGCCAGCTCCCTTTCCCTGTTTGCCGAGCGCAAAATTCTCGAAGTGCGTATCGCCAGTGGCAAGCCTGGTGACAAGGGCTCCGCTGCGCTGCAGGAGTATTGCGCCAATCCCAGTGTCGATAACCTTTTGCTGGTGATCACCCCCAAGCTCGATGGCAGTGCGCTCAAGACCAAGTGGGCCAAGGCCCTCGACGACACCGGCGCTATCATCCAGGTATGGCCGGTGGAGGCCCGCCAAATGCCTGCCTGGATCGGCCAGCGCCTCAAACAGGCGGGTATTCGCGCCAACCGGGCCGCTGTCGATATCCTCGCTGACCGGGTGGAGGGCAACCTGCTGGCGGCAGTACAAGAAATCGAAAAGCTCAAATTGCTGGCACCCGAAGGCGATATCGACGCGGATACCATGTCCACCGTGGTGGCCGACAGCGCCCGTTACAGCGTCTTCACCCTGGTGGACAAGATACTCGAAGGCGACCCCCAAGGTGCAGCTCGCAACCTGCGCGGCCTGCGTGAGGACGGCACTGACGCTATCGTTATCCTCTGGGCCCTGGCTCGCGAGCTGCGCACGCTCATCAGCTTACTGGAAGCAGGGCATATCTCCGACGACCTGTTGCGTAAACAGGGCGTCTGGCCCAAGCGCCAACCGCTGGTAAAAGGCGCTCTTCGCCGCCTCAAACTGCCCCACTTGCGGCTGTTGCTGCGTCAAAGCGGGGCTGTCGACCGGGCCATCAAAGGCATGCGCAAAAGCGACCCCTGGGAGGACCTTGCCTCCCTGGTGTTGGGGTTTTCCGGCACACCGTCCCTCAGCCCCCACAACATTCGCTTGGCTATTGGAGAGTGATGGCGGTGCGAGGTGATTCGCATCGACCGATTTCACTCAATATTCTGCACCTGCTCCCGCATCTGCTCAATCAGCACCTTTAACTCCACGGCGGATTGAGTGGTATCGATGGCGATGGACTTGGATGACAGGGTGTTGGCCTCACGGTTGAGTTCCTGCATCAAAAAGTCGAGCCGGCGACCGATAGGTTCGCTGCTCGCCAATACGCGCTCAATCTCGGCCAAGTGGGCTTCAAGACGGTCGAGTTCTTCATCGACATCCGCTTTTTGGGCGATCAGGACGACTTCCTGTTCCAGCCGTTCAGGGTCGAGACTCAGTTGCAGTTCTGCGACCCGCTCGCCGATACGGCGGCGCTGGTGATCGAGAATGTCTGGTAGCAGGGTGCGGACCCGGTCTGTTTCGCTTTTTAGAGCGACAAGCCGCTGGCGGATGAAGTCGGCGAGCTTGGCACCTTCGATAGCGCGTATTTCCGTCAGCTGGTCGAGGGCTGCGGTAAATAGCTCCCGGGCACAACTCTTGAGGGCTTCGCTGTCCACCTGGCGCTCTTCGAGCACACCTGGGTGGCCGAGAATGTCCATGGGGGACACCGGCGAGGCATTGGGGATCAGGGCGGCGATATGGGTGGCGGCGTCGATATATTGCCGGGCTAACTGTTCATTGATGGCGACGCCATCCCGGTCGCGGTTGAGGACCAGTTGCAGGGTGCAATCCACTTTGCCGCGGTCGAGGCGACGGCGGGCGAGCTCCCGCAAGGGCATTTCCAGATCGCGCAGGGTTTCCGGAATACGAAAGGTGGTTTCCAGATAGCGGTGATTGACGGAGCGGATCTCCCAGATGAGATTACCCCAGTCAGCTTGATGGGAGACGCGGGCAAAGGCGGTCATACTGCGTGGCATGGTCGTGTCCAGTGGGGCATTGGAGTGCTCGATTCTAACACGGGGCCGCGACCCTCTCGGGGGGAGGGTATAATGCCTTCTTTTGAGCCATTGCCAGGAATTAGCTATGACCCGTCCCAGCGGCCGCCAGCCCGAGCAGCTTCGCCCCGTCCGTATTACACGTCATTACACCAAGCACGCCGAGGGTTCGGTGCTGGTTGAGTTCGGCGACACCAAGGTGATTTGCACCGCCAGTGTCGATGCTTCAGTACCACGTTTTCTGCGCGGCAGTGGCCAGGGCTGGGTGACCGCCGAGTACGGTATGTTGCCGCGCTCTACGGGGTCGCGCATGGACCGCGAGGCCAGTCGCGGCAAGCAGGGTGGCCGTACCTTGGAGATTCAACGCCTGATTGGTCGCTCTTTGCGCTCCGCAGTGGATCTTACCTTGCTGGGAGAGAACACCATTACGGTGGACTGTGATGTTATCCAGGCCGATGGTGGCACCCGCACGGCGTCGATCACGGGTGCTTGCGTAGCGCTGGCGGATGCCCTCGCGGTGATGGGGACGAAAAAGCCGTTCAAGGAGCAGCCGCTGCGCACGCTGGTGGCGTCGGTGTCGGTGGGTATTTATCAAGGGGTGCCGGTGCTGGATCTCGATTATATTGAGGACTCCAACGCTGCAACGGATATGAATGTGGTGATGAACAGCCAGGGCGGCTTTATCGAGGTGCAGGGCACGGCAGAGGGAGCCCCTTTCAGCGAAGAGGAGCTGGGAGCCATGATGGCGCTGGCCAAGCGCGGGATCGCCGATTTGGTGAAGGAGCAGGAAATCGCACTGGCGCGGGAGTGACTGTGGAAGGTTTTAGTTGCCGGTTTTCAGCGCGAGGCTGAAAACCGGCAACTGAATACTTGTTACAAGTACTCGATGTCGTAGTCGACAATCACTGGCGTATGGCTGGAGAAGGTGTTGGCTTTGTACATCACGGCGTACTCCACCATCCGGGCAAGGTCTTTGGAGACGACATGCAGGTCAGTGCGCCAACCGTCGCCGCGCTCTAACACACCGGATGGCCACCAACTGAACTCGTCCTTATCGGTGTTGCCGCGGCGGAAGGCATCGGCATAGCCGACCTCTCGGTACAGCTGGTCGAGCCACTGGCGCTCGTGGGGCAGAAAGCCGGACTCGCCGAGATGGGCCTCAGGATTTTGCACATCGTCGTTGCTGTGGGCCAGCTGCCAGTTGCCACAGATAATATAGCGGCGTTTTTTGCGAGTAATTTTTTCCAGGTGAGCCTGCAGCTCCTGAAAGAACTTGTCCTTTTGTGCCTGCTCTGGCTCACCTGCAACTGCTGGCGGCGCCAGCAGGGAGCCGACACTGATGGAGTCGAAATCTGCCTGCAGGTAGCGTCCGTCCATATCAAGGCCGCAGGGCAGGCCAAAACCGAACACGATCGCTTTCGGTGCCTGGCGGGTGTAGATGGCCACACCATTGGTGTGTGGCTTGGGTGAATCAAAGAAATAGGAATAATAGCCGTCCAGGGTGAACTCGTCGCGGTCTGCGACTTCTGGTTCTTGTGCTCTAAGATCCTGTAGACAAATAATGTCGGCGTCCTGGCTGGCCAGCCAGTCGTACAGGCCGCGATGGGATGCTTGGAAGATCCCGTCGACTGAAAGACTGATGATTCTCATGGTCGCCCCTAATTTACGCAACGTGTATCATAACCGAGTCTCAGCTGATAAAAAAAGCAATCGTTCCCGATCACCCCTATTGGAAAAAGCAATGGACCCCTACCAGCAGCAGTTTGTGGATTTGGCAGTAGCTGAAAACGCCCTTCGTTTTGGTTCGTTTACTCTTAAGTCGGGTCGCCAAAGCCCCTATTTCTTCAACGCGGGCCTTCTCTGTCACGGTGGGGCGCTGGCTGTATTGGGGCGTTGTTATGCAGCGGCCATCACTGCCTCTGGAGTGGAGTTCGATATGCTGTTCGGACCAGCCTACAAAGGCATCCCGCTGGCGGCTGCCACGGCAATAGCCCTGGCGGACCACTACGGTCGCGATGTGCCTTATTGCTTTAATCGCAAGGAAGCTAAAGATCACGGTGAGGGAGGCAGTTTAGTGGGAGCGCCTCTCGCTGGCCGGGTGCTGATTATCGACGACGTGATTACTGCAGGTACCGCTATCCGCGAAGTGATGGCGATCATTGAGCAGGCCGAAGCGCAGCCTGCGGGAGTGGTCATCGGTCTGGATCGCCGCGAGCGGGGGAAGGGAGATCTGTCCGCTATTCAGGAGGTCGAAAGGGATTATGGTATTCCCGTTGTCAGTATCATCACTATTGACCATGTCATCGGCTATCTCGATCAGCAGGGCGATCGCGCCGACACCGTCGCTGCGATTCGCAACTACCGCCAGCATTACGGGGTCTGAGTAACCGGCTGAGAGCCGTCAGGAAAATCCTCCCCGCCGAGCGGCGGGGAGGATTTGCGTTTTTCAGGCAGTTTATGGGTTCTCTGGGTTATTGGTAATCAGAGTGCCCACTCCTTCGTCGGTAAATATCTCCAGCAGCACGGCATGATTGACTCGTCCGTCGATGATGTGGGCGCTGTGGACGCCGCCCTTCACCGCATCGAGAGCGCAGGCGATCTTGGGCAACATGCCGCCGTAAATGGTGCCGTCGGCAATCAGGGCATCTACCTCAGGGGTCGAAAGGCCGGTGAGGACATTGCCCTCCTTGTCTTTCAGGCCTTCCACGTTGGTCAGCAGCATAAGCTTTTCGGCTTTCAGGAATTCGGCAATTTTTCCGGCTACCAGATCGGCGTTGATGTTGTAAGAGTTGCCCTGGGCATCGACCCCAATCGGGGCAATCACGGGGATGAAGTCGCTGTTCACCAGCATATCGATCACTCCCACATTGACGTGCTCGACTTCCCCTACCTGACCGATGTCGATGATCTCCGGTGTGTCGAGAGCGGGGTTGTTGCGGGTGATATTGAGCTTTCTGGCCATGATCAGCTGGCCATCTTTGCCAGTGATTCCGATGGCCTTGCCGCCAGCGTGGTTGATCATGCTGACGATTTCCTTATTGACGGAGGCCCCCAGCACCATTTCCACCACATCCATGGTGCGCTGATCAGTAACTCGCATGCCGTCGATGAACTGCGACTGAATATCCAATGCCTTGAGAAGCTCGCCGATCTGAGGTCCGCCTCCGTGGACGACCACCGGATTCATGCCCACCAGTTTCATCAGCACGATATCGCGAGCAAAGTTCTTTTTGAGCTCGGCGCCTTCCATGGCATTGCCGCCAAACTTGATCACAATGGTCTTGCCGGTGAAACGCTGGATGTAGGGCAGGGCTTCGGTAAGGATGCTGGCGGTGTGGAGGGCGTCGTTGCGGGACAGAGACATGATGGGTATTTCCTTGGCAGAGATCGATTGTTCTGTAGCTGGCTTATCGGTGCGGTTAGGTCTTTGTGGTCCTAGAGACAGATGGCCTTAAAACTTGAGGGAGAGACTGCCATCCAGCTTGCTCAGCTGGTCGCGAAAGCAGGCTTTGATACGAGCGAGGGCCTCTGGATCATCTGCCTCAAAGCGCAGGGTGAGCGCTGGCGCAGTATTGGACGCGCGGATCAGACCCCAGCCATTTGGGTATTCTACCCGAATGCCATCAATGTTGATCAGGGTGCCGCCGGTGAAGTTGCCCGCCAGGCGCAGGGTCTCGATAAGGGTAAATTTTTTCTTTTCATCCACGGCCACGCGGATCTCATCAGTGGCAACTGTTGTCGGGAAGGTGGCAATGATGTTGTCGAGCCCCTGGGCGCGGCAGCTGATAACCTCTAACAGCCGCGCAGCCGCGTAGAGGCCGTCGTCGAAGCCGGGCCAGCGGTCGTTGAAAAACAGGTGGCCACTGAATTCGCCGCCTACAGGGGCACCACTTTCTGCCACCTTGTTACGCATGTGGGCGTGGCCTGTTTTCCACATCAAGGGGCGACCACCGTGACTGCGAATCAGGGCGTGAAGACGGCGGGTACATTTCACGTCATAGACGATATCTGCGCCCGGCTGGCGTGCCAGGATGTCCTCGACAAAAATCATCAGTAGCTCATCCGGCCAGACAATACGGCCAGTGGCTGTAACCGCTACCATGCGGTCGCCATCGCCGTCGAAAGCCAGCCCCAGGTCGGCGTTTTCCGCCAACACTTGAGTGATCAGGGGTTCCAGGTTGGCGGCTACCGTGGGATCGGGAGGGTGGTTGGGGAAGTTGCCATCCACCTCGCAGTACAGCTCCACGATTGTACAGCCGAGGCGACGGAACAGTGCCGGTGCCAGCAAGCTGGTGACGCCGTTACCGCAATCGATTATTACCTTGAGATCTGTGGAGAGGTGGATGTCTTGCGTTACGGCTTCGAGGTACTTGTCATTGACAGTAGCTTCTGTGCTGTCGCCCGCACCACTCAACCAGACCTCTTCCTCCATGCGGCGGTGTAGATCACTGATTTCCTCGCTGCTGAGCACATGATTGTCGAAGATGATCTTGAAACCGTTATCGCTAGCGGGGTTATGACTGGCGGTGACCATGACTCCGGAATGGGTCTGAAGGCTGCCGTTGAGGGCAAAGTTGAGAACGGGAGTGGGTACCATGCCGATGCGCACGACATTGCAGCCGGTTGAGAGAATACCCCGGCACAGGGCGTCGCGTAGCTCTGGCCCTGAGCAGCGACCATCCATGCCCACGGCCAGGGTACTCTCGCCCCGCTCCAGCGCGACTGTGCCCAGAACGCGGCCTAGTGCTTCGGTAAAATCAGCGGTGATCTCGGTATCCGCGCAGCCGCGAATATCGTAGTCGCGGAACACATGGCGAGGATAGCGGCAGGCCGGTGCCACCGGGGGCTGAGGGAGGGAGTCTGCCCCGGTGAGTAGTTGGGTGTTGACGTCGCTGGTGGCTTGGCGCATGAGGTACTCAGTCAAGAGGTCGTTCTGTTGAGTGGCTGGGCTGGCAGGTGGAGACCGGCCTCAGAGCCGGGCTGCCAGACGAGCGATCAGCTCTTGAGCCAGCTTGGACTTGTTCATCAGTGGCAGCCAGTCGGCACCTCCCGCAGTAACCAGTAGAACCTGGTTGTCATCGCTATTGAAGCCGATGTCGGTACGGGAAACGTCGTTGGCGATTACTGCGTCCAGATTCTTGCTGTCCAGCTTCTGGCGGGCATGAACCTCGAGATCACAAGTTTCGGCGGCAAACCCTACTGTGAGAGGGCGGTTAGGAAGCGCGGCGACAGTGGCGATGATGTCGGGATTCTTTTCCAGCACCAAAGTAAGAGTAGTGCCACTCTGATCCTTTTTCTTTATCTTGTGTTCGGCCACGGACAGCGGCCGATAATCGGCCACGGCGGCAGAGCCTATGAACAAGTGGCAACCAGCCATTGCTGAAAGGGTCGCCTCCAGCATTTCCGTGGCGGAGGTGACGGCGATACGCTTGACCCGTTCAGGTGTTGCCAGGGCTGTAGGACCACTGATCAGCCAAGTGTCGGCGCCGGCAGCGGCGGCAGCAGCAGCGAGGGCATAGCCCATCTTGCCCGAGCTGTGATTGGAGATATAGCGCACAGGATCGATAGCCTCGCGGGTCGGCCCAGCGGTGATGACGACTTTTTTGCCGGCCAGCAGATCGGAGCTGAACAGAGTGTCGAGGCCTGCGATGATGGCGAGAGGCTCAAGCATGCGGCCGGGACCAATGTCGCCACAGGCCTGGCTGCCGGCATCGGGGCCGAGCAGGGTGAAGCCACGACTGCGCAGCAGCTCGACGTTGGCAGCAGTGCTGGCTTTGCTCCACATGCCCTGGTTCATGGCGGGTGCCAAAGCGATAGGTGCGGCAGTGGCCAGACAGGTGGCAAGCAGCAGGTTGTCGGCAGCACCGCTCGCCAGCTTGGCAAGAAAGTCCGCTGTGGCGGGGGCGACGATCACTGCATCGGCCCAGCGAGCCAGTTCGATATGCCCCATGGCGGCTTCGGCGGCAGGGTCCAGCAAGTCGCAGTGAACCGGGTTGCCGGAGAGCGCCTGAAATGTGAGTGGCGCAATGAATTCGCGGGCAGCCGGGGTCATGGCTACTCGTACTTCAGCGCCAGCATCCTGCAGGCGGCGCACCAGGTCGGCGCTCTTGTAAGCGGCGATGCCGCCCGTCACTCCCAGGAGTATGCGTTTGTTGGCCAGAAAACCCATGAATAGTCTGTCTCAACGGGAACAGGAACGCTAAGATAACACTGCCCCTTCCGTTTTCGAAACAAAGATGCGAAAAGAGGGGGCTCAAACAAGGATTGTTGGAGATCATGCCATGGGTATAAAGGATTGGCCCGAGGGCGAGCGGCCCCGGGAAAAAATGCTGGCCAGGGGGGCAGGGGCCCTGTCTGATGCTGAGTTGCTGGCGGTCTTTCTGCGCACGGGGGTTCGCGGTTTGTCGGCAGTGGACCTGGCGCGCGACCTCATTGTGCGCTTCGGCGGGCTGGGCAACCTGCTGGCAGCGGATGTCACCTCGTTTTGTGCAGCCAAGGGGCTGGGGCCAGCCAAGTATGCCCAGTTGCAGGCCGTGCTGGAGTTGTCTCGCCGCCATCTCAGTGAGCAGCTGCGCCGCGACCAGGTATTCACCCGCCCCGATACGGTGATGCGCTACCTTCAGGCTTTACTGGCCGGGCGCCATCAGGAGGTGTTCGTGGCATTGTTTCTTGACAGTCAGCACCGCTTGATTGTGAGCGAAGAGATGTTTTTTGGCACTATCGATGGTGCCAGTGTCTATCCGCGGGAGGTGGTGCGCCGGGCCCTCCATCACAACGCCTCGGCTCTGATATTTGGCCATAATCATCCTTCGGGAGTGGCGGAGCCGAGCCGCGACGATGCGGCCATTACCAGCCGTCTCAAGGAGGCGCTGGGGCTGGTGGATGTGAGGGTGCTGGATCATATTGTAGTGGGGGCGGGTTGTGCGGTCTCTATGGCTGAGAGAGGGTTGGTCTAGAGAAACCGGCTCCCCGGGCAGCAGGCTGAAAAAGGAGCTGGAGAGACCGAAGGATGTGTTTCCCTCCGGCTCCGGTGCCAGCCGCTTCCATGTTTGCTTTTACGCCCCGGCTCTGGTATAAATCGCGCCTCTTCGCGGGCGCCCCCCGTGTGATTTCGTGTCCTCGCTGTTCAGCGGCGAGGGTGATTGGTCGGTGCAAGCCGGCCCATAGGCTTGTTTAGAGGCACCACCATGTCCAGAGTATGTCAGGTCACCGGCAAAAGGCCGATGTCCGGTAACAATGTATCTCACGCGCTGAACAGAACCCGTCGGCGCTTTGTTCCCAATCTGCACTCCCATCGCTTCTGGGTTGAATCTGAGAAGCGCTTTGTGAAGCTGAAGGTGTCCACTAAAGGTTTGCGTACTATCGACAAGCACGGTATCGAAAAAGTGCTGGCCGATCTCCGCAGCCGCGGTGAGAAAATCTGAGGCAGGTTTCGGAACACCATTTTCGAGACGAGACAAGATTCGAAGGAGAGTTGAAGCATGGCCAAGTCAAACCGCGACAAGATCAAGCTGGTGTCCAGCGCCGGTACCGGTCACTACTACACCACCACCAAGAACAAGCGCACTAGCCCGGAGAAGCTTGAATTCAAAAAGTATGATCCGGTGGTTCGCCAGCACGTACCCTACAAGGAAGCCAAGATCAAATAACGGCTTGCTTCCCCTTTGGCGGCTTCTTCTGGAGTTTCAGTTCTGAAGTTTTAGAGACCCGCCCACAAAAAAGCCCGGTTCAAACCGGGCTTTTTTGTGGGCATCTCTCGGGATGCCTTAGCGTTTTGTCGAAAGAGAAATATCGTAGACACCAGCTTCCCGCGCCTGGTCTGAGATCTGTACGAAAACCTCAGTCTTGGCTTTGGGGTCGGCATTGATGATGACTTTAGCCTGGGGGTTTTCGGCGTAAATCCGCTCTACGTTGGCACGCACGGCGCGCACATCAATACGACGGCCATCAAGCATGATTTCGCCGCTCTCGGAAACACGGAAAACGATGTTTTTGTTCTCCGCATCCGGTGGCGGCTGGTCCGTGGTTGGTGGACGAGCAATATCAATACCGGACTCGTTGACAAAAGAAGCGGTGACGATGAAAAAGATCAGCATGATGAACACGACGTCCAGCATGGGTGTCAGATCGATTTCTGCATCCTCTCCTTCCTGGGCCCGACGCTTTCCTAAGGCCATAAATCTTACCCCTGTAAGTATGAAAAGTGGGCAATCATAACGGTTTGCTCAATGGTTGCCCATGGGTTTTGCTGTATATCTTCCACCCTGAATGACGGATTGCTCCTGCAAGTAGCGCGGGCTAGTATGCCGATAATTCGACCTGATGAGAAGTACCTGTGCCAGAGTTGCCCGAAGTAGAAACCACTCTGAGGGGTATCGCCCCTTATTTGCAAGGACAGACAGTGACAGGTTTCATCGTGAGAAACCCGCGTTTGCGCTATCCGGTTGCTCCTGAGCTCGCGGCACTAGTGACCGGTGCCACGGTGGGAGCCCTTCATCGCCGTGGAAAATACCTGCTGCTCGATTTTAACACCGGTCACTTGCTGATTCACCTGGGGATGTCAGGGAGTCTGCGCCTGGTGTTGGCGGCCACCCCTCCGGGCAACCACGACCATATTGATTTGCTGCTGGCTTCTGGTCAAGCGCTGCGCTATACCGATCCGCGCCGTTTTGGGCTGTGGTTGTGGCATGAGGGGGATCCCGCGCAGCACTCGCTGATACGCCACTTGGGGCCGGAGCCGCTAGGGGATGACTTTACTCCCCAAGGGCTCTGGCAGCGTTCGCGGGGCAAGCGCGTAGCTGTGAAGAGCTTTATCATGGACAGCCAGGTAGTAGTGGGTGTCGGCAATATTTATGCGAACGAAGCGCTCTATCTCGCTGGCATCCACCCGCAGCGGGCGGCGGGCCGTATCTCGCTGCAGCGTTACAGCGCGCTGCACGATGCCATTCGCGGGGTGTTGACTAGCGCTATCGCCCAGGGCGGCACAACGCTGCGAGATTTTGTTGGTGGGGATGGCAAGCCGGGTTACTTCAGCCAGTCACTGAGTGTCTATGGGCGCGGAGGGGAGCCCTGCCTGGGGTGTGGAAGTAAGTTGCGAGAAGTGCGACTGGGGCAGCGGACGACGGTTTACTGCCCCCAGTGTCAGCGGTAAGCCCGCGGTAAAGGAGAAGGGCTTAGGGGCCGGTGAGCGCTCTCTCCGGCCTTCGCACTTTCCCGCTCAGGCGTCAGGAAACTTGGCGCGCAAGGCTTCGGCCACGGCGGGGTGGACAAAGGGAACAATGTTGCCGCCGAGACCAGCGATCTCCCGCACCAGGGACGAGGAGATATAGCTATGCTTTTCCGCTGGGGTGAGAAAGATGGTTTCTGCCTCGTGGTAGAGGGCGCGGTTCATGTTGGCTAGCTGGAACTCATATTCGAAGTCCGACACGGCACGCAGTCCGCGCAGGATGGCGGTGACACCGCGATCGCGAGCGAAATTGACCAGCAGATAATCAAAGCCCACGACTTCGACGTTGCTGATGTGAGACAGGGCCTCTTGGGCCAGCTCAATGCGCTCTTCAAGAGAAAAAAGAGGCTTTTTCTTCTCGCTTTTGGCAATCGACACAATGACATGGTCAAAAAGATTGCATGCCCGCTCCACCAGGTCGATGTGACCATTGGTGATGGGGTCGAAAGTGCCAGGGTAGACGACGGTTTTCATGGCTGGAGCTCCCGGGTAGGGGCGGGCCTGCGTAAAGTGGCCCCGTGTGGGGTAGGGATGTTACACAAATAGCCGCCGCCCCTCAATCGCAGCGCAGTAGACGGTAACATACATCGCCGCTGTGTTTTTCACGCACCGGCAGCCAGCTGGCGGGCAGCAAGGGGGTGGCGCTGGCCCCGGTCTCGATATAAATGAAGGCGTTGGGGGCCAGCAGTGAGCGCTGGTTAATCACCTCTATCACCTGTTGGAGCAGATCGCCGGCAAAGGGCGGGTCTAGAAACACTACATCAAAGGGCCGGCAGTCGGCGGTGGCCAGCCATTGTGGCGCGCTGTCCTTCACCAGGGTGGCGCCTGTTGCTCCGAGTAGCTCCCGCGACGCTTGTAGCTGGCGGAACACTGCTGGATTGCTCTCGATCATCACCACTTCGGCGGCGCCCCGGGACAGGGCCTCGAAGCCGAGTGCGCCCGAGCCGGCAAAGGCGTCCAGGCAGCGGCTGGAGGGCAGCTGTGGGGCAAGCCAATTAAAGAGAGTTTCGCGGATACGATCGCCAGTGGGGCGCAAGCCTTCGGCATCTGGGAACGGCAGGCGTCGACCGCGCCATTGGCCGGCGATGATACGCAACTGATTGCGGCTGCGAGGAGCAGCTTTTCGGACGTTTCTGGACATGATGAAGAAGTTCGGAGCCGGGTGTTCCGGGCTGTGGGGCCGCCCGTCGAAGTGGTAGGATACACGGCTTTACGAAACTCAGGTATCGGTGTTCATGAGCGATCATTCAGATAGTGGCGACAAGAAAGCCGAGCGCAAAGGTGGCTTTTTTGCCCGCTTTCAGAGAAAGCGTTCTGCAGAAGTTGCTGCCAAGCCAGAATCTGCGCCATCTCCAGAATCTACGTCTTCTGAAGTGGCTGCAGAATCTCTCCTCGCTTCTGCTGAAGCTGGCTTGCGGGAGACTGCTGGAGAAGCAGTGCCTCCTGAGGTACCGGGAGAGGTTGTGCCAGCGGAGTCCGCACCGGAAGAGCCGGTAGCCGCAGAGCTCTCACTACAAGAGCCCCTACCACAAGAGCCCCTACCACAAGAGCTCTCGCCACAAGAACCGGCGCCAAGAGAGGTGGAGCCACCAGAAGAGCTGGCTGGCTCGAGCGAGTCCGAGCCGCCAGAAACCTCGTCTCACGGTGCTGCACAAGGCGGCTTGCGGCGTTTTTTTGGCCTCGGGGGTGGCAAGACTGAGCAGGAGGGCGTAGCGGAGAGCGAGCCTCCGGCGGCGGATACTGTGCGCGAAAAACCTTTTGGCCGCATTCGCCGGGCCCTGGCGCGCACTGGGCGTGGGATCGGTAATGTTTTTCTCGGCAAAAAGGTCATTGATGACGACCTGCTGGAGCAGCTGGAAACACAGTTGCTAACAGCTGATCTGGGTATCGAAGTGACGTCCGAAGTTATTGAGGCGCTCACCGAACGTGTGCGCCGCAAGGAGCTGGGCGATGCTGATGCCCTGCATCGGGCACTTCACGACCTGCTGGTGGATATTCTTAAGCCCTGTGAGCAGCCGCTGACGACTTCTGACGTCGACAAGCCCTTCGTGTTGCTGGTTGTGGGAGTTAACGGTGTGGGGAAGACCACCACTATTGGCAAGCTGGCGCGCCAGCTGGTGGATGGGGGCCAATCGGTCATGCTTGCTGCTGGTGACACGTTCCGGGCCGCCGCCGTGGAGCAATTGCAGGTATGGGGCGAGCGCAACCGGGTGCCGGTAGTGGCCCAGCACACGGGTGCGGATAGCGCCTCGGTGGTCTACGATGCTTTGGAATCGGCCCGCGCTCGGGGTGCTGATGTCCTGATAGCCGATACCGCCGGCCGCCTGCATACCAAGAGCAATCTGATGGATGAGCTGCGCAAGATCAAACGGGTGCTCGGCAAGCTTGATGCCGCGGCACCCCATGAGGTGCTGCTGGTGCTTGATGCGGGTACCGGTCAGAATGCCGTGGTGCAAATGCAGCAGTTTCATGAGGCGGTAGGCGTGACGGGTATCGCCTTGACCAAGCTGGACGGTACTGCCAAAGGCGGTGTGATCTTTGCTTTGTGCCGCCGTTTTGGTGTGCCGGTACGCTATATCGGGGTTGGTGAGGGCGTCGAGGATTTGCAGCCATTCCGTGCCGACGACTTCGTTAGTGCCTTGCTGCAGCGGGAAGAGGCTCCTTGACGGAGCCGTAATAACCCCTTTCAGGCCATGATCGGTAGCGAGCCATGATCCGTTTTGAAAGTGTCAGTAAACGCTATCCTGGCGGCCACGAAGCGCTGTTGGGGCTGCACCTGCATCTGGAGCCTGGTGAGTTTGCCTTTCTCACGGGCCACTCCGGGGCCGGCAAGAGTACGTTGCTCAAGCTGATCATGCTGATGGAGCGTCCTACTGCCGGGCAGTTGCTGATCAACGGCAAGAACCTGGGGCGCTTGCACAATAACCAGATTCCTCATTACCGCCGCCGGGTGGGCGTGGTATTTCAGAACCACCATCTGCTATTTGACCGCACTGTGTACGACAATGTGGCGCTGCCGCTCCAGGTATTGGGGATGCCGCGGCCGGAGATACCGCGCCGTGTACGTGCGGCTCTCGATAAGGTGGGGCTGTTGGGGCGTGAGGGACAAAACCCCA
>JALNZZ010000253.1 GCA_023229065.1 Porticoccaceae bacterium | reverse complement strand
CATAGTGGTGCAGCTGGTCTATGCCCATCTTCACCCCGGCGCTATAGAAATAGGTATCACAAGACTCGACTATGGCCTGGTGCAGATCGACCCTGGCTCCATGTCCACCCCGCTTCCAGTCGCGAAACTTGTGCGAATTGTTGGGAAGCTGGAAAAACCCCGGGTCGTAGATGGTGCTCTCCATCCCCATCACACCGGTTTCCAGAGCCGCCAGCCCGAAAGAGGGCTTTACCGTCGACCCCGGCGGATACTGGCCTTGCAACGCGCGATCAAACAGTGGCTGGTCTGGAGAATCGAGCAGGGCCTGATAGGCACTATGGCTGATGCCCGTGACAAAGGCATTGGGATCAAAGCTGGGTTTACTGACCATCGCCAGCACCCCGCCCGTGCGCACATCCATAGCCACTATGGCACCGCGTTCTTCACCCAGCGCATCCCAGGCAACCTGCTGCAGGCGGATATCCAGGTGCAGAGTGAGGTCTTCGCCCACCGCCGGAGCAATACGCTCCAGCAGCCGCATCACCCGCCCGCGGGCATTAGTCTCGACATACTCGTAGCCGACCCTGCCGAGCAGCTCTTCTTCATAGAATTTTTCGAGCCCGGTCTTGCCTATCATATAGGTGCCGCTGTAGCGCACCGGGTCGAGCTCTGGCAGTTCGCGGTCATTGATGCGCCCTACATAGCCAAGCACATGGGCCAGCAGCTCTCCGTGGGGGTAGTGACGCACCAACTGGGCGCTGATCTCCACTCCCTGGAGGCGGTATTCGTTGACCGCCACAATCGCCTGCTCTTCCTCGGAGAGGTTAAGTCTCAGCGGCACGGGCTCATAGGGCTTGCGACGCACCATCTGACGCCGAAAGCGCTCCAGCTCCTCAGCCTGCAGCCCGAGCAGAGCATCCAGCTCCTCCAGCAGGGTATCAAGATCATCGCTGCGCTCTACCACAACGGAAAGAATAAACCCGGCGCGGTTATCCGCCAGCAGCACCCCGTTGCGATCGAGAATCAGCCCCCGCGTCGGCGAAATGGGACGCACGTGCACCCGATTGCTTTCCGACTGCGTAACAAAGTCAGCGTGACGCACCACCTGTAGATGGTAGTAACGCCATACCAGCCCCGCGGTCATCAATAGCAGCGCCAGCCCACCAACGGCGAGTCGGACGGAGAACAGCCGGAATTCCCGCTGCGGGTCCTTGAAGGCGCGATCATGCATGGTTGAGAGATGAACCTGGGAACATGGTGCCGAAACGATTCAGCGGCAGTGCCGATGGCTTTGAGGGCGCTAGGATCACCCCTTGCGGTAGGGATTGCAAGGGCACAGCGCTACTTTTACCGACGGGTGCCCGACAGCAAAATCGCCAGCGGCGCCATGCGCACCAGCACCTCTTGCCGCGCTTCATCGCTGATCAGCAACGTCAAGGCGGCGAGTAAAGCGTACTGGAGATGGCCGGATAAATGAAGATCGGCGATGCGTCCAAGCGCCCAGTCGTTGAGGATACCGAAGGCGATGTCAGCAAAGTGGTGGGCGACCAGCTCCACCGGGGCCGCCTCGGCCAGCTCGCCCCGCCTCAGGAAAAGGTTCACTGCCGGTGTCAGGTGGGAAGCGGAGATCGCCACCAAGGAGAGATAGATCTCCCGGCTTGTGCTACCGGAAAAGTACAGGCGGGCGATCGTTTCCGCCCAATTGCGCTCTGGAATCAGCCTCGCGGACACCTTTGCCAAGCTTTCCAGTACCTGATCGAGCTCAAGACTTTCTCCGTCCAGCCCCTCGCTGGCCAGCTCTTGTTGATAGTGCTGAACTGCCTGACCCACCAAATCACTCTTGGTCTTACCGATGTTGTAGATGGTGCGCTCCGAGACCTGGGCCTGGCGAGCCACCTCCGCCAGAGTAAAGCCGTCGACCCCTTTCTCAACAATCAGCTTGCGCAAGACTGCAACGACCCGTGCCCGCCGCTGCTGGATGGCGTTACTCGCATAGCGTCGTGGTTTCTGATTCCCGACCTGGGCCACCCTTGCTCCTCCATCTCGTCATCAGGTTCACCCTTGGTATCGCCAAAATGCTGGCAAAACAGCAGGCCTTTCCATCTGTCTTGTCCCCAGAAGTTTCAAGAGAGCATTGTTTGACACGAAAGAAAGCTGATGATAAATTTTTGCAGTCAGCTGCAGATTTTAGCAAAAAATACAGCCACTGAATGCATTTCAGCAAAGTCCATCTCTGCAACAAGAAAAAATCTATGAACAAAACAATTCAAACTACAGCGCTCTTTAATCTTCACCGGCCTCACGCCCTGCTACAAAGCTCAACTGGCCGTCAGTATCCACCACAGCTTCTGAGGTAACGAACCATGCCCGACATCGACCGTGAGCTGCAGGAAATGCTTGATCGCCACAAGATCTATCAAGTGCTGACGCGCTATTGCCGCGGGGTTGATCGCGGTGATGCAGCCTTGATCAAGTCCGTCTACCACGACGATGCCATCGACGATCACGGCATGTTCAAAGGCCTGGGCAAGGACTTTGCTGACTGGATTGTCGA
>JALNZZ010000042.1 GCA_023229065.1 Porticoccaceae bacterium | reverse complement strand
AAGGGGTTGGCTGCTACGCCGATCTGACCGCTGACTACCAAGGTATCTCCCCCAGAGCCAGGCATTCGACTTACCACCAGCTTGTCTATCCCTCTGCCAGGCACGGTAGTGGCACTGTTGCGAACGTGCACGTAGGGGCTGGCCGGTTCGGCTTGTACCTGGGCAGGAGTACCCGGTGTCGGTCCGGGGCTAACGCTCAGTGCTACGGCATTCCAATTGAAGGAGAGAGCACCGACAGGGGCGTCGTAGGCATGGTCTGAGCGGCGTGTATCGCGGCTGGGGTCCAGATAATTGGTATCAAAATAACTGTCATCGACAAGGATGTCGCCGTCGATAACCCGGATGCCGGTACGAGCCAGTTCATTGACCAGCAGCCAGAGGGTTTCACTGACCAGGGAGGGATCTCCGCGTCCTTCCATCACCAGATCACCTGCAAGGGTGGGGCCCTCGGGGGTGGTCTTGTCCAGTGGGGCTGCAGACAGCAGCCGGGTCTCGAAGCGAGTGCCGAGGGGAATATGACGCAGCACGGCTGCGGCGGTGACCAGCTTGGTCACCGAGGCAGGAATCAAGGCGGTGTGGGCATTCAGGTCCAGTACCGTTCGCGGCTGTTCACCCTGGCGGTGGGCGACAACCATCAAGGTGAGGCTATCGGCGGGCAGCCCGGAGGCCGCCACCGCCGCAGCCAGGCGTTCGCCGGTCAGGGCCAGCGAGGGCAGGCTCAAAAACAGTAACAGTGCGAGAGCAATACCCTTCACGGCGCCCGACCTCTGCACTAGTCGAGGCGGGCGAACACCCGCTCCGCAGCAGCGAGGGTGAAGTCAATCTCGGCGTCGCTGTGAGCTGCGGACATAAAGCCGGCCTCGTAGGCGGCCGGAGCCAGATAGATGCCTTCGTCGAGCATGGCGTGGAAAAAGCGGCCGAAACGCTCGGTATCACAGGCCATTACCTGCTGATAGTTGGTTACACTTTTCGCCTCGGTGAAGAACACCCCAAACATGGTGCCCACATGATTGGTAGTGAAGGGAATACCAGCGGCATCGGCGCGCATCTGCAGGCCGTCCACCAGCAAGTGAGTGCGGTCAAACAGGGGCTGGTGAAAACCTGGCTGGGAGACGAGCTCCAGGGTAGCAAGGCCGGCGGCCATAGCGACCGGGTTGCCGGACAGGGTGCCGGCCTGGTACACCGGGCCGAGGGGAGAAATCTGTTCCATCACTTCGCGGCGCCCGCCAAAAGCGCCCACTGGCATGCCGCCGCCGATCACCTTGCCAAGCGTAATCAGATCAGCACGAATGCCGTAGCGCCCCACGGCTGAGTCGGAGGCGACCCTAAAGCCTGTCATCACTTCGTCGATGATCAGCAGGGCGCCGGACTGGTCACAGCACTCGCGCAGAGTTTCCAAAAAGCCCGCCGCTGGGGGAATGCAGCTCATATTGCCGGCCACAGGCTCGACAATGATGCCTGCCACCTGATCGCCGATCTGGCGAAAAGTTTCACGCACCGCTTCGCTGTCGTTGTAGGTGAGGGTGATGGTGTGGTCCGCCAGGGCAGCCGGTACACCGGGAGAGCTGGGTACTCCCAGAGTCAGTGCGCCGGAGCCGGCCTTGACCAGCAGGGAGTCGGAGTGCCCGTGATAGCAGCCTTCGAACTTGATGATCTTGTCACGTCCGGTAAAGCCCCGGGCAAGACGGATGGCGCTCATGGTGGCCTCGGTGCCGGAATTCACCATACGCACTAATTCGAGGCCAGGCACCAGCTCACAGAGGCGGTCGGCAAGGAGGGTTTCCAGCTCGGTGGGAGCGCCGAAGGTCAGCCCCTTTTCCAGCTGGGAGCGGATGGCGTCGAGTACAGCCGGATGGCCGTGGCCGAGGATCATTGGTCCCCAGGACTGCACATAGTCTACATAGCGCTTGCCGTCGGCGTCGATCAGCCAGGGGCCCTGAGCACTGTCGAAGAATACTGGCGTGCCACCCACAGCGCGGAAGGCGCGAACTGGGGAGTTGACGCCGCCGGGAATATGGCGGCGCGCAGCCTGGAACAAGGTTTCGGATCTGGACATGGGGCTTCCATAAGATTGATATGACTGGATCTGGCTGATTAAAGGCCGCTAACAGCCCTGTCAGAAGGGTTTTACTACCACCAGGATCACGATACCCACCAGCATGATCACCGGTATCTCGTTGAACCAGCGGTAAAACACATGGCTGCGAGTGTTGGTGTCGGCACGGAACTGTTTCATGAAGTACAGGCACAGGTGATGGTAGATGATCAGCAGCACCACCAAGGTGATCTTGGCATGAAACCAGCCTGCGCTGGAAAAATAGTCCCATGAGCGCGCCGCCATGGCGCCGCCGAGAATGATGGTAGCAATCATTGCAGGCGTGGCAATGCCCCGGTACAGCTTGCGTTCCATGACCTTAAAGCGCTCTTTGCCGATCTCGTCCTCGGCCATGGCGTGGTAGACGAACAGGCGGGGCAGATAGAACAGAGCGGCAAACCAACAGATCACACTGATAATATGGAACGCTTCAAGCCAGACATACATGCTCGACACCTCATGGTTTGCAGGAGGGAGCATCCTAAACCAAAGCGGGAGGAAATCGAAGCGCTGCCATTGTGACCGGCGGGAGATACCTGGTGTCTCGAGGGCCAAGATCCCTCCGGCTGGTCGGGATGACAGAGCTAAAAGGGGGCGATGAGCAGGGCCGCCGGGGAGAAATGACAGAGCCAAAGGGCCGGGATGATAGAGCCAAGGGGGCGGGATGACAGGGCCAAAAATCGGGTTGATAGTGCTAAAAGGCGGGGGGTGATAGAGCCTTGTGGTCGTGGGGCCGTGCAGCAGGTGATCATTGGCCGGTGTAACTAGTGTAGGTGGGGCCGGGTAGTCCGAGGTGATGAAACGAATTGTTTATCAGGCGGCTCAGCCGACCATAGGTTATCATGGAGATGTTGTAAGCATTCCTGGAGTGAGGAGAAGACCGTGATCAACGTGGGTATTGTGGGGGCGACTGGTTACACAGGAGTCGAGTTGCTGCGGCTGTTATTGGGCCACCCGCAGGTGGCGCTGAAGGTGATCACTTCGCGCAGCGAGGCGGGCAAACCGGTGGCCGACTTGTTCCCCAACCTGCGTGGCCATCTCGATCTGGCGTTCAGTGAGCCAGACGTGGACAGTCTGGCGACCTGTGACGTGGTGTTTTTTGCCACCCCCCATGGGGTGGCCCAGAGCCAGGTCCCGGATTTGCTGGCACGGGGAGTGCGGGTCATTGATCTGTCGGCGGATTTCCGTATCCGCGATATTGCAATCTGGGAGAAATGGTACGGCCAGCCCCATGGCTCCCCGGAGCTGGTAGCAGACGCAGTCTATGGCCTGCCGGAGGTCAATCGGGAAGCCATTCGTGGCGCACGCCTGATTGCCTGCCCTGGCTGCTACCCCACCAGTGTGCAGCTGGGCTTTCTGCCGCTACTGGAGAAAGGGCTTGTCGATCCCCATGACCTGATCGCCAATGCTGCCAGTGGTGCTACAGGTGCCGGCCGTCAAGCCAAGGTAGACAAT
This sequence comes from Porticoccaceae bacterium, assembly GCA_023229065.1. Classification (GTDB taxonomy): domain Bacteria; phylum Pseudomonadota; class Gammaproteobacteria; order Pseudomonadales; family Porticoccaceae; genus NAT127. The sequence goes on along the minus strand of JALNZZ010000042.1, from coordinate 11,273 downwards.
TTGTTTACGGAAGTCAGTGACAACTTCAAGGCCTACGGTGTCGGCGGGCACCGCCATCTGCCGGAGATCGAGCAGGGGCTGGCGGATATCGCTGGGCGCGATGTGAAGGTCACCTTTGTACCTCATCTGTTGCCTATCAATCGGGGTATTCACAGCACGCTTTATGCCACGCTACTCGACAGTAGTGTGGACTTGCAGGCGCTTTACGAAGAGCGCTTTGCAAATGAGCCATTTGTGGATGTCATGCCAGCGGGCTCTCTGCCTCAGGTGCGTTCAGTGCGGGGGTCGAACATGTGCCGCATCAGTGTGTTTCGGCCCCAGGGGCGCGACAAGGTGGTGATCCTGGTGGCCGAGGACAACCTGGTGAAGGGTGCTTCCGGTCAGGGGGTCCAGAGCATGAACATTCTTTTTGATCTGCCTGAAACCCTGGGGCTGGACAGCCCAGCGCTATTGCCCTGATTGTGACTTACCTGCAGCGGGTACGTGCTCTGATCTCCGGTTCCCGGCGACTGAGGTTGGTCCTGCTGCTGGGGCTAATGGTGGTCTTGCTGGTGCTCGCCTATTTGGCTGGAAGCCACCACTTCAGTGCCAATGTGGCTACCTACCGCGCTGAGCGGGAAGAATTGCTAGCGACACGCGAGGAGCTGGACAGGTTGCGCCAGGAGCTGGTTAACCGCGAGGTGGCCGTGCAGGTGGACAGCGCCTCCCTGGAGACCATGCGCCAGCTGGTTGCTGACCTCCAGGCTCAGTTGGCCAGGCGTGAGGAGGATCTGGGGCTCTACCGCAGCCTGATGGATGACCAAGACGGTTCCCCAGGATTACAGGTGGACAGCCTGACTCTGCGTCAGGCGCCAGAGGCCGATAGCTTCCACTATCGCATCGTGGTGCGCCGTCGCGCCGACCCCAACGAGTCCGTGGATGTGTCCGTATCGCTGGCCATTGACGGGCTGCGAGATGGTGAGCCAGTATCGGTGCCCTTCAACGAAGCTGATCTGTCGCTGCAGGAGGATGCTTTGTCCATCCGCTTCAAATACTTCAAGGTGTTGCGCGGCACTTTCGTGTTGCCGGCTGACTTTGTGCCGGCCAAGGTGGTGCTGACCGTGATGGAAAAGAACGATCCGGGCACGTTGCGGATCGTCGACTTTCCCTGGGAGCTCTCGCCATAGTCTGGACTGGTGGCGGAGAGATCCGGAAACACTGTCGCGTACTCGTTCAGCCGCTGCTGAGCCCCGGCAGGCTGGTATCGAGCATCGACTCTCCACTTGGAATTGCTTTCGTGCTAGTATTCTTGACCAAACCAGTTGGTTATTAGTCTCAATGGAGCGCCTGTGTCCGTGATCGAAACCTTTACCCCCACACCTCTGCAAGTGACCGCTGCCGCTGTCGCCAAGGTGCGCAGCCTGGTGGAAGAAGAAGGCAACCCCGATCTCAAGCTGCGGGTGTTTGTCACTGGTGGTGGCTGTTCCGGCTTCCAGTACGGCTTTACTTTTGATGAAGTGACAGCGGAAGATGATACCGTGATTGAGAAGGACGGTATCAGTGTGCTGGTGGACGCTCTCAGTATCCAGTACCTGACGGGTTCCCAAGTGGATTACGACGAGGGGCTGCAAGGAGCGCGCTTTACCGTGACCAATCCCCAGGCCAAAACCACTTGTGGCTGTGGGGCGTCGTTCTCTATTTAGCTGTCAGAATATCTCTATCCCTTATCATTGAGCCCCAGCTTTTTCCTTACGGCGCGGATTTCTTTGGCGCTGAAATGAGGGATCTCTCCCTTGATACGCTTTTCGAGCGTAGAAACCACTGTTTCCAGGACGGCCAGACGGGCGTGCCACTTATATTCGCCGGCAACCAGCGTCCAGGGTGCCCACTCGGTATGAGTGCTGTCTAGCATATCCTGATAAGCAGCGAGATACTCGGAGGCTTTTTCTCGATTGCGCAGATCCTCGTCGGTGAGCTTCCAGTGTTTGTAAGGGTTGTCGAGGCGCTCTGCGAAGCGCTCTAGCTGTTCTTCCTGGCTGATATGCAGCAAGAGCTTGATGATCACTACGCCGTCGTCGCTGAGCTGCTTTTCGAAGTCGTTGATCTCCGCGTAAGCCCTTCGCCACTCGTCTTTTTTCGCGAAGGCTTCCACCCTCTCCACCAGTACTCTGCCGTACCAGCTGCGGTCAAAGATGGCAATGTGGCCTCGGGGTGGAAGTCGCTCCCAGAAGCGTTGCAGGTAGTGTTGGCGAGCCTCGAGATCGTTGGGCTTGCCGATGGGGTGGACACGAAAGGAGCGAGGGTCCAGTTTTTCCACCATCCGGCGGATGGCACCACCCTTGCCCGCAGCGTCCCAGCCTTCCAGAAGGATGACCACGCGCTCGCTGTTGTGAAAAGTGGCGTTTTGCTGCTTGGTGAATCTGTCCTGCAAGTCCTTGAGCTGCTTCTGATAGACATCTGCGCTGTCTATCTTGACGTTGAGGTCGAGTTCTTTGATGAGCGGTGGCTTGTCCATGGGGCTCCTGGTAGGGCTTGTCAGGGGAAATAAATGGCACCGAGTACCGCATCGCGGCTGGCGCCAGTGACCGAAGCCAAAGAGCCGGGCTGGCGCAGCAGGGCTTGGCGGGCTAGCCAAGCAAAAGCAGCGCCTTCTACCAAGCCGGGATCAATGCCGCTTGCAGCGGTGGAGACCACTGGCCGCGGTGCCAGCAGGTTGTCTAGTAGTGTCATCAGCAGAGTATTGTGGGCACCGCCGCCACAGACGAGAATTTCCTCTGGATTACCGGGCAGATCGGCTGTAGCTGCTGCCAGGGTGCGCGCCGTGAAGTGTGCCAGAGTAGCTTGTACATCTTCAGGGGGCAGAGGGTGAAAGTCAGCCAGCACCGTATCCAGCCAGCGCAAATTGAACTCTTCACGACCGGTACTTCTGGGCCCCCGCCGAGCTAAAAATGGGTGCTGCAGAAGGCGTTGCAACAGTTCGCTGTGGCAGTGTCCCGAGGTGGCCCAGGCTCCCTCGTTATCGTAGGGCTGTGCGCAATGACGTTGGATCCAGGCGTCCATCAGACCGTTGCCGGGGCCGGTATCAAAGCCGATGACGGGGCCGCTGGTGGGCAGCCAGGTGATATTGCCGATGCCGCCGATATTCATCACCAGGCGGTTGTGGTGTGAGTGGTGGAAAGCGGCGCGATGAAAGGCAGGCACAAGAGGGGCTCCCTGGCCGCCGAGGGCTATATCCTTGCGGCGAAAGTCTGCCACGGTAACGATGCCGGTAAGCGCTGCGATCGTGTTGGGGTCGCCTATTTGCAGGGTAAAGGGGCGTTTGTCGTAAGGGCGGTGGCGCACGGTCTGGCCGTGGCTGCCAATGGCGTTGATGTGGGTGGGGGGGAGCCCGGCCTTGTCGAGCAGTGTCAAGGTGGTGGCCGCAAAGTGTTCACCAATTGCACGGTCGGTGTCACCGAGGAGATCGAGGTGATCCTTGCCCGGCAGGCACAGCTCGAGGATGGCGTTTCTCAGTGCTGTGGGGACGGGCGTGGAGTGGCTGGCAACGATACGCGGTCTATCCGCTTCGAAAGCTACCAGCACCGCGTCAATGGCGTCGATGCTGGTGCCGGACATCAAGCCGATGTAATACTCAGCTGACGCTGCAGGCATTAATAGGCCAGAAAAGCGAGCTGATTGTTGGTGCGGTAGCTGGCCAGCTGAGTGAATAAGGGGGCAGTTTGGCGTACGAAATCGACCATTTGCTGGCTGGGAATCGGCTCGGCCCTGGGTAGCGCCACAGTGCGCGGGTTAGTGTGAACGCCATTGACCAGAAATTCGTAATGGAGGTGTGGTCCAGTGGCATAGCCGGTGGAGCCCACGGTGCCGATCAGCTCGCCTTGTCTGACGGTTTGGCCCGCTTTCACAGAGCGTTTGTGAAGATGCAGGTACTTGGTGGTGTACATATCACCGTGCTGGATGACAACGAAGTTGCCGTTGGCGGCGGTAAAGCCAGAGCTGACAATCTTGCCGCTGCCCGCTGCATACACTGGGGTGCCGGTGGGGGCCGCGTAGTCGACGCCGCGGTGGGGGCGCACAGTCTTGAGAACAGGGTGAAGGCGGGCAGGGTTGAAGTTGGAGCTGACGCGGGTGAAGTCGAGGGGCGCGCGCAGGAAGGCTTGTCGCATGGGGCGGCCCTGGGGGGTGTAGTAGTCAGCCTGGCCGTCTGCGCTCTCGTAGCGCACCGCTTGGTAGAGGCGCCCCTGGTTGGTGAACTCGGCAGCGAGCACATTGCCTTCGCGAACTTTTTCGCCGTCCAGCAGCTCTTCTTCATAGACGATGGTAAAGGTGTCGCCGGCACGAATATCGAGCGCAAAGTCGATATCCCAGGCAAACATGGAGGCCAGTTGCATGATCAGGTTGTGGCTGAGGCCGGCCCGATTGCCGTCGAGAAACAGAGAGTGGCTAATGGTGACGTGGCTAAAAGCATGAGACTTGACGGTTTCGCGGGTCACCAGCTCACCGCTAAAGCCGTCGTCGGTGCGCAGGTAGCGAAAGGACTCCAAGGCGTTGCGCTCATAGACCACTTCGGCGAGCTTGTTGTCGCTGTCGAGGGCGACAGCAATTGTCTCGCCTGGCCGCAGACGGCGAAAGGCGTCGCTGTGTTCAGTGGCATTGGCCACAGTATGGACATCACTCTGGGGGCGTGAAAGGCGATTGAAAATAGCGGACAGGTTGTCGCCCGCCCGGACTTTCTCTACCCGCCAGGTAAGGTTGTCCTGAACAGGGATGTTGCCGGCTTCCAGATCTCGCGCTTCGGCTATCTGCCGATTGATGTCGAGGTATAGAATTTGGGGCGTAGGAATCTGGATGGCCAATAGGTTGGGGTCGCGATAGGCAGAGACCTCGCGGGTAGGGGTCATCGTCAGCAGGACCACGAGGCCTACGGCGACAAGGGCTGCAACGTAAAGATGTGCCTGAGGCAGGGTGTGGGAAAAGAGATTTTTCCAGAAATCGCTCGGATTCTGCCTTGTTGACATGAGAGGTTGCTCGCGGTTCTGATTTAGAGTCTTGGTCAAGGCGATACTTTATAACAAAAACTTTCGTCGGCAGGAACCCTTCATTTCGTTTTGCTGATAAAAGCCGGGTGAGAGCAGGCTGAAATCTCTGGCTGGAGAAGGTCGCTTTTGCTAGAGGAGTCTCGCGTGCTGAGTTTGAGCGACGCCCGCTTTCCCGCTTGGAGCCACTGTTAGGGAGGGCGCTGCGGCGGCGGTCAGTCTTGGTAATTGAGGGTGGATGCTGTAAGGTTTGCGCCTTTTCACCATTAGTGTTTTTGCTGATACAGGTTGCCGATGCTGGCGGCAATCATCTCTCTGGGTCTGTCAAAGTTTAAGGTGTGGTCATGAAAGGTGCGGAATTGATTGCGGATTTGCAGGCGAGAGGCCTGCTGGCGCAAATGTCTGGAGACGGCGATGGGCAGTTGGCGTCCCACCTCGATGAGCCTCGCACCCTGTACAGCGGGTTTGACCCCACTGCCGACAGTCTCCATATCGGTCATATGGTGCCCCTGCTGGCGTTGCGCCGCTTTCAGTTGGCGGGCCACCGACCCATAGCTCTGGTGGGCGGTGCGACCGGATTGATTGGCGACCCTAGCTTCAAGGCTCAAGAGCGCAAGCTCAATACGCCCGATGTGGTGGCGAGCTGGACTGAGAGCCTGCGCCAGCAGGTGAGTCAGTTCATTGATTTTGATAAAGGCTCGTGCTCGGCGCTGGTGGTGAACAATTTTGACTGGACTCACGAGTTGTCGATCCTCGATTTTCTGCGGGATGTAGGCAAGCATTTCTCAGTCAATGCCATGATTCAAAAGGAGTCCGTCAAACAGCGCATCGAGCGCGAGGGCGAAGGCATCTCCTTCACCGAGTTTACCTACTCCCTGCTGCAATCGTACGATTTTGCTGAGCTCAACCGCCGCCACCAGTGCACGCTGCAGATCGGTGGCAGCGACCAGTGGGGTAATATCACCAGCGGTATCGACCTCACCCGCCGCCTCAATCGCCAGCAGGTGTTCGGGATGACCCTGCCATTAGTGACCAAGGCCGATGGCACCAAGTTTGGCAAGACTGAAAGCGGTGCGGTGTGGCTCGATGCGCGCAAGACCTCGCCCTACAGCTTTTACCAGTTCTGGATTAACACTGCTGATGCGGATGTCTATAAGTTCCTGGGTTATTTCACTTTTTTGGCAGTGAGTGAGATTGCTGCGATCGAACAGGCCGATGCTGAAACCCAGGGACGCAAGTCTGCTCAGGGTGTGCTGGCGCGGGAGATGACCCGTTTGGTGCACGGTGAAGAAGGGCTGGGCGCAGCGCAGCGGATCACCGAGGCGTTGTTCAGCGGTGCGGCTGACGACTTGTCCGAACAGGATTTCAAGGCTTTGCGTCAAGACGGTTTGCCATCCAGCGCCCTCACGGGGGACGATTTGCAGAAACCCTTAACCACGCTGTTGGTAGAGCACGGTCTGGCGGCATCTGGCAAGCAGGTGAAGGATGCTTTGGGGCGCGGTGCTGTGGTCATCAATGGCCGCGAGCACACCATGGATGACAATATTCAGACTGCCCGCTGTTTTGATCCATCACTGGCTCGCTACGGGCGCTTTTTCTTGACGCGGATGGGCAAGAAGAGCTACCACCTGTTTGAGCTGGCCTGAAGTGACTGAGGAAAAGTATTTGAGGGTGGAGAAGCCGAGCCGTCTCTCCATCCGTTCCTCGCTGGCTCGTTATCTATCGATGTCTGTTCTGGCGATACTGTCCCGGCGACAGCCCAATGGTTTTCTTAAAGAGCCGTGAAAAATAATACACATCCTCATAGCCGAGAGCGGCTGCAACTTCCTTGATGGACTGGCGACTGCTGTCGAGCAGGTAGCAGGCACGCTGCATTTTCATGCTGATGAAATACTGGATCGGCGATGAGCCGGTCAGGGCTTTGAATTTCTTGGCAAAGTGATACTTGGAGATGTTCGCGGTCGCGGCCAGGGTGTCTAGGTCGAGTTGGCTGTGGATGTGTTCCTGCATCAGGGCGCGCAATTGCTCCAAGTCCAGCACCTTGCCACTGCGGGGTTGCTGCTGGCGGTTGAGTAGCGCCACATAGCTAAGCAGGGCCTGCAGTTGATGACAGCCTTGAATGAACTCCGCCAGCTGATGGTTGCTGCGCCGCAACTCTGTTAAACCGTCCAGTACCCGTATCATGCGAGGCTGCACTCCAATATTGAGTCGTGGTGTGGTGAGCTGGGTGTGGCGATAAAGTGCCTCGGCAAGGTGGCCGTCGAAGTGGAGCCAGTAGATCGTCCAGGGGTTCTTGGTGTCCGCTTTGTAGGCATGAGGGTGGTGGCGAGGCAGAAGTACCAGATCGCCGCTGGCGATGCGGTAATGGCGATCACCGCACATCAAGGTGCCCTTGCCTCCGATGCAGTAGATCAGCAGATAGTTGTCAAGATACTGGCGCTGCATACGATGGCCATGGGCATCGGGATAGTAGCCCATGGCGAGGGGGTAGAGGTTGGCACTGAGAGGGTGGGCGGCTAGCTGTTGGCGTATGGGCGGTGGCACTAGAAAACGAACGCCGCTGGCCGGCAAGGGCCAGCTGGAGGTTATTTGCATGGCTCGCACCCATATTGGCAGGGTTTGACAGCCCTGGTTGATGGAATTTTGCCGCAATATAGTCCATCATATCCCCAACATAATCAATCCAACCCCGCCATTGGCTATGATTTCATATCCTTGATCATCCAAATTCCGACCGCAAATCGCCCAGCGAGGAGTAAAGAATGTCTCTTGATATACAAACGTCCGTCAACGAAGCAGCTCAGTTTGTGCAGTCTCTGGTCGCCCGCTCCCGCAAAGCCCAGGCCCAGATTGAGCACTACACCCAGGAGCAGGTAGATGAGCTGATCACTGCTATGGTGTGGGCTGTGGCTCGCCCCGAGGTAGCGGAGAAGATTGCCCGCTTCACTGTGGAAGAAACTCAGCTGGGTAACTATGAAGGTAAATACCTGAAGATCTTCCGCAAAACCCGCGCCTCCCTGTACGACATCATCGACGACAAGTCTGTGGGTGTGCTTGAGGAAGACAAGGCGCGCAATATCATCAAAATTGCCAAGCCTGTCGGCGTGATCGGTGCCTTGGTGCCCTGTACCAACCCGGAAGCGACGCCGGTGATTAAGGCTATTTCCGCTGTCAAAGGGCGCAACTCCATCATCATCGCTCCCCATCCGCGCTCCAAACAGACCAACAAGATGATCTGTGATCTGATGCGTGAAGCACTCAAGGCTTGCGGTGCTCCGGAAGATCTGGTGATTGCCATTGAAACTCCCCAACTGGACACCACCAGTGAACTGATGAAGCAGTGCGATCGGGTGCTGGCAACCGGGGGCTCCGCCATGGTTACCGCAGCTTATTCCAGCGGTACCCCGGCGCTGGGGGTGGGAGTCGGTAACGCTGTGATCACTGTTGACGATACTGCCAACCTCGACGAGGCGGCAGAGAAGATCCGTATCTCCAAGACCCTTGATCTGGCAGCCTCTTGCTCCTCAGACAACGCTGTACTCGCTTTCGCCTCCATTTATGATGAGCTGCTGGCCAAGCTTCAGGCCGAGGGCGGCTACCTGTGCAACGCTGATGAAAAGGCCAAGCTACAGAGCATCATCTGGGAAGATGGGCACATTGCTTCGCGCATCGTTGCTCAGCCTGCCAGCACATTGGCTGGACTGGCTGGTATCGAGCTGCCGGAAGGCAAGAGCTTCTTCATCGTGCCGGAGACAGGTGCCGGTAGCGATCACCCGTTCTCTGGAGAGAAAATGTCGGTTGTGATGGCGTTCTATAAGGTCAAGGACCTGGATGAAGCCATCGCTATGACCAATGCTATCCAGGCTTATCAGGGCCAGGGCCACTCCTGTGGTATTTACTCCTACAGCGATGACAATATTCTCAAGCTCGCTTTTGGCACCAAGACCTCGCGGGTTATGGTGAACCAGCCTCAGGCTGCTTCCAACAGTGGCAACCTGTGGAATGGCATGCGCCAAACATTTTCCCTGGGCTGCGGCTCCTGGGGCGGAAATAGTACCAACAACAACATTACCTGGCAGGACCTGGTCAATATCACCTGGGTCTCCAAGCCTTTGGAAAAAACCAAGGAACTGCCGGCGGACGAAGTATTGTTCGCCTCCGCGCTCGACAAGTTCAAGTAAGCGCACTGCTTGCCCAGGCTGGCCCCCGGTCAGCCTGGGTTTCTGTCACCCTCTGAATGAGCAGGATAGCGATGGATTTCAATCTCACAGACGACCAGAAAGCCTTTGCGGAAAGTGCCCGCGCCTTTGCTGAAGGGGTGTTTGCCCCCGAAGCCGCGCGCTGGGATGCAGAGCATATCTTTCCTAAGGAAGCGTTGAAGGCCGCCGGTGAACTCGGCTTTATGGGGCTTTATACCCCGGAGGCTGCAGGTGGTCTTGGTCTCGGCCGCCTGGATACCAGCGTGATCGTTGAGGAGCTGGCCCGCGGCTGCACTTCAACGGCGGCCTTCCTTACCATTCACAATATGGCTACCAGCATGATCGGCACCTATGGTAGCCCCGAGCTGGTCGAGGAGTGGTGCCCGTCGCTGGTCAGCGGCGAAAAGCTTGCTTCTTACTGCCTGACTGAACCTGGCCATGGTTCCGATGCGGGTAACTTGCGCAGCACGGCGCGGGCGGAGGGCGACAATTATGTCGTCAACGGCAGCAAAATGTTTATTTCCGGTGGTGGCGATACCGATGTGCTGGTAGTGATGTTGCGCACCGGTGAGCCGGGACCACGAGGTATTAGCGCCTTTGCCATCCCGGCCGACGCGCCCGGTATTTCCTATGGCAAGGCGGAGGAAAAAATGGGCTGGAACAGCCAGCCTACTCGCGCTGTCACCTTTGAAAATGTGATTGTTCCCGCTGGCAATCGCCTGGGCGATGAGGGCCAGGGGTTCAAAATTGCCATGCAAGGGCTGGATGGTGGCCGCATTAATATTGCCACTTGCTCGGTAGGCACCGCTCAGGCTGCGCTCGAAACCGCTGTAGCCTATGTCAAGGATCGCCAGCAGTTCGGTCAAGCTATCGCTGATTTCCAGCATACCCAGTTCAAACTGGCAGATATGACCACTGAGCTGGTCGCTGCCCGGCAGATGGTGCGTTTGGCGGCCTTTAAACTAGACAGCAAAGATCCGGACGCGACCAGCTACTGCGCTATGGCCAAGCGTTTTGCCACCGATGTTTGTTTCAATATCTGTAACGATGCCCTGCAACTTCACGGTGGTTATGGTTATATTCGGGAGTACCCACTGGAGCGCCATGTGCGCGACACACGGGTACATCAGATCCTCGAAGGCACTAATGAAATCATGCGCGTCATCGTCGGTCGTCGACTGTTGATGGACGGCGCTCTGGAGGTTATAAAATGAGCATCAGCCCCACGGAAAAATTGCAGGTCGAAATTATCGGCCACACAGCCCTGATCACCATCAATAATCCCGCCGCGAATACCTGGGATGCGGAAAGTCTCCCTGGCCTCAAGGTGATCGTCGAGGCGCTCAACGCCAATCGCGATATTTATGCCCTGGTGATCACCGGTTCTGGCGACAAATTCTTCTCTGCTGGCGCCGATCTCAACATGTTTGCCGATGGCGACAAGGCCAATGCCGGCAAGTTGGCGGGTTACTTTGGTGAGGCTTTTGAAGCTTTGGCGGATTTCCGCGGCGTCTCTATCGCCGCAGTGAATGGTTACGCCATGGGTGGCGGACTCGAAGCGGCCCTCGCCTGTGATATTCGTATTGCTGAAGAGCAAGCCCAAATGGCTCTGCCGGAAACTAAAGTAGGCCTGCTGGCCTGCGCCGGTGGTACTCAGCGCCTGCCCTGGCTGGTGGGAGAAGGCTGGGCCAAGCGCATTATTTTGTGTGGTGAGCGAGTCAACGCAGCGACTGCTGAGCGTATCGGGCTCGTGGAGGAAGTTGTTGCCAAGGGGGAGGCGAAGGAAAAGGCGCTGGCCTTGGCTGCCCAGGTAGGTAATCAAAGCCCCGTTGCCGTTGCCTACAGCAAGGAGCTGATCCACCAGGCTCGCAATGTGGCCATGGCCGCGAGCTTGCCCTACGAGCGCCAGCGTTTTGTCGACCTGTTCGATACTGAGGATCAGGTAGAAGGCGTCAACGCCTTCCTGCAAAAGCGTGCACCCCAGTGGAAGAACAAGTAAGGAGGCAGTTATGACAGCTCCTGTGCTGTTCAACGAGCTTGCCGCCCGGGACGGGCAGCG
>JALNZZ010000041.1 GCA_023229065.1 Porticoccaceae bacterium | reverse complement strand
CCGGCTTCGCTGCTGCCCCAGCAGCTCTACTGGTACGCTCAGGCACAGAATGTCGAGCGCCTCGAAGCCCACAACCTGTTCGACTGTATTGAGTGCGGCGCCTGCGCCTATGTCTGCCCCAGCAACATTCCGCTGGTCCAGTATTATCGGGGTGCCAAGAGCGAGATCCGCAAGCAGGAGGCAGAAAGACAAAAGGCCGATCACGCCCGCCAGCGCTTTGAATTTCACCAGGCGCGCCTGGAAAAAGCCGAGGCAGAGAAAGCCGCCAAACGCGAGGCCCGTCGGCTGGCTGCCGAACAGGCTCAGCAAAAGGTGGCCGAGGCAGCTGGTGCCGGTACCGCGCCGACAGCCAACAACAGCGCTGAGGATTTGATCAAGGCCGCCATGGCCAAGGCCGCTGCCCGCCAGGCCTCGCCCGAGCAGCAGCGGGCCAAGCTGGAGCGCGGACTTGAAGCGGCTCGCAACCGTCTGGCCCTGGCACAGACCGCCCTCACCGACGGCGAAGCCCAGGGACTCGATGCAGAACAGCTGGACAAACTGCGCGCCCGCGCCGAGGCAGCGCGCCTGAAGCTGGCGGAAGCCGAGCGCAAACTCGCCGACAGCAGTGGCACTGACATTATCGCCAAGCTTCAGCAGTCTCCCCGTGAAAAGCTGGAGGCCAGCCTCGCCACTATCCGCAAGCGCATTGCTACCACCGAGCAGAAAATTGCTGAGGCCAGCGATGAGAAAACCGCTCTGGCGCTGCAAGCTGGCCTCGCGAAGCAAAAGGACAAACTGCGCAGTGTCGAACAGGAATTAGCCGATCTCGCCGACAACCCTGCGAACAGCTCCCAGGCCGACCCGACTTCGCCAGCGGACCCAGCTGCACCAGAAATGGATGCCGCCACCGCTGCCATCGCCCGCGCCCAGGCGCGCGCCGATGCCCTCGCCGCCATGACTCCCGAGCAAAAACTCGACGCTACGCTGGAGTCTCTCGAACAGCGCATTGCCAAAGCGCGCGACAAACTGGCGCAAGCGGAAGCCAGTGGTGCCGATCACATCGATGCCCTGCGCACGGCCCTCGACAAGCTGCAGACCAAATACACCGGTACCCAGCGAGAGCGCGATCAGCTCCGCCAACACCAGGAAGCGGACTGAACCATGACTTCCACCCGTGTCTCTTCCCCCCACAGCCACGCTCCCCTCGATACCAGGGGGCTCATGACCCTGGTGCTGGTGGCCACCCTGCCTGGCCTGGCAGCGCTCACCTGGAACTTTGGCTGGGGTTCGCTGATCAATATTGCCCTGGCCAGCGCCGTGGCACTGGCTACCGAAGCTGCTATCGTGGCTCTTCGCAAGCGGCCAGTGCTGTTTTATCTGCGCGATAACAGTGCTCTGGTCACCGCGGTCTTGCTGGGCCTGGCACTGCCACCCCTGGCCCCCTGGTGGCTGGTGGTGATCGGTACCTTTTTTGCCATCGCCATTGCCAAGCACCTCTACGGCGGTATGGGTTTCAACCCTTTCAACCCCGCCATGGTGGGCTATGTGGTGCTGCTGATTTCCTTCCCGGTGCAAATGACCAGCTGGCTGACTCCGCGCGGTCTGCTGGCGGAAGGTGTGGATCTGCCGGGGCTGTGGCAATCCCTGCAAATCGTGTTCCCGCTTCCCGGCGACCCCGCTGCCATCACCAGTGCCCTGGATGGCAGCACCGGCGCCACCCCTCTCGACACCTTCAAACAACACACCGGTTTACTGGTGGAGCAGATCTACGCGCAGGAACCTCTCTTCAGCCACGGCGAGCTGGCCGGCTTCGGCTGGGAGTGGGTCAATCTGGGCTTTCTGGCAGGCGGTGTCTGGTTGCTCTACAAACGCGTCTTCACCTGGCATGCACCGGTGGCGATGCTGACGGCGCTGGTGCTGATGTCGGCGCTGTTTTACGACGGCGGCAGCTCTACCAGCGGCGGCTCGCCACTGCTGCACCTGTTCAGCGGTGCCACCATGCTCGGCGCTTTCTTTATCGTCACCGACCCGGTGACGTCAGCCGCCAGCAATCTGGGACGGCTGATCTACGGAGCCGGCATCGGCCTCCTGATCTATGTCATCCGCGTCTGGGGCAATTACCCCGATGCTGTCGCCTTTGCCGTGCTGCTGATGAACCTGGCGGCTCCGCTGATCGACAACTATACCCTGCCCCGCACCTACGGCCACCGCAAGCGCGGCAAGGCCACCGCAAAGCCGGCGGAGAAGCAACCGTGAGCAGTACCAATAGCGGCCTGGGCCGCTCTATCGGCTTCAACAGCCTGTTGCTGGGCGTCTTCGCCCTGGTGACATCGCTGCTGCTGGCCAGCACCTACCTGAACACCCGCGACCGCATTGCCGAGGCAGAGCGCCTCTCTGCCCAGAGCGGACTGCTGGAACTGTACCCCGCCACCAGTCATGACAACGACCTGCTGGACGACGTGCTGCCGATACCGGACTCTTACCTCAAAACCCTGGGGTTGCGTCAGCCCGCAGATATCCACATCGTACGCAAGGCCGGTGAGGTCATCGGCTTTATCCTGCCAGCCGTGGCGCCGGACGGCTACAGCGGCGATATCGACTTGACTATCGGCATCAATGCCGACGGCACCCTCGCCGGTGTCCGAGTCACCAGGCACCGGGAAACACCGGGGCTAGGCGACAAGATCGAGCTGCGCAAACACCCCTGGATTCTGTCCTTTGACGGTCTGGGCCTGGGCAATCCGCCCCGCGACCAGTGGACAGTGACCAAACACGGCGGCATATTTGATCAATTCACTGGTGCCACCATTACCCCCCGCGCAGTGGTGCACAAAGTGAGAGATGCCCTGCTGTTTTACAGCGAGTACGGCGACCAGCTGCTGACCGCTGCCAGTGGCGACGGGGCCGCGGATGACAATCTTGCAAGAGACGAAGGAGAGCAGCCATGAGCAGCCTCAGCTATCGGGAAATCGCCTACAACGGCCTGTGGCGCAACAACCCCGCCCTGGTACAGATCCTCGGCCTGTGCCCGCTACTGGCGGTGTCCAGCAATGTCGCCAACGCCCTTGGGCTCGGACTCGCCACCATGATGGTGCTGACCGGCTCCAACCTGGCTGTCTCCTTGATTCGCCGCCAGGTGAGCGAGGCGGTGCGCATCCCCGTGTTTGTCATGATCATCGCCACTCTCACCACCTGCACCGAATTGTTGATGAAGGCCTATACCTACGAGCTCTACCAGATTCTCGGCATCTTCATCTCCCTGATCGTCACCAACTGCGTCATCCTCGGTCGCGCCGAAGCCTTTGCCAGCAAGAACACTGCCCTGTCCTCAGCCTTTGACGGCCTGATGATGGGCATGGGCTTTGCACTGGTCCTGGTGGTGATCGGCGGCATCCGCGAAGCGCTGGGCAACGGCACCCTTTTCGCCGATATGGATCTGCTGTTCGGCCCTCTCGCCAGCAACTGGACCCTGCATTTGTACGGCGAAGGCGAAGGACTGCTGCTGGCCATTCTCCCACCCGGTGCATTTATTGTTGTCGGCTTTCTCATCGCGCTGAAAAACGCCATTGACAGCAGTCTGGAGCAGCGCAAGGCCCGCACCGAAGTCGGCGAGAAAGAGCGCGTTTCGCGGCGGGTGCGCACCACCGGCGTCATCAACTAAAGACTGTGCCTGTCTGGGGCCAGCATTCAGCGCTGTGAACCCAGCCAGGTGCTGAGCTCACTTGGCAGCAACCCTGTCCAGCGCCGCAGCGAACGACGAAAATTGGCCCGATCAGTGAAGTTGAGGTAGTCCGCCACCTCCTCTGTGGTATAGCCCCGGCTCAGGTAGAGCTCTAGAGCTACCGCGGAGCGCGCCCGATCCAGTTGTTCCTGGAAATGGCTGCCATGCTTTTTCAACTTGCGCTTGAGTGTGGCCGGGCTCATGGCGAAGGCCTCAGCCACCTGCTCCAGTCGCAGCGGTGTGCGGATTTCCTTCACCAGGTAGTCGTGCAGGCCATCGAGCAGACTGCGGGGCGCCACCAGCGTTCTCACCATACCCCACCCTTCCTGTTCCGCTACCTGACCCGCCGTAGCCGAAGCTTCGGCCCAGGGCGTGAGTAGATATTCACGGGGCAGACACATCTGGTTCAGCGGGCAGTCAAAGCGCAGCCGCTCCCCGAGATGAACCCAGTACTGCTCGATATACCGGGGCCGGGCATGTGCCAGGTGGAATGCCCACGGCAGCCTTTGCCCGGACAGCCACTGGCTCACGCTGCTCACCGCCGTCATGCTGGCTTCAATCAGAAACACCGCTTGCGAGCCGCTGCCAAAGCTGTCGCTCCACGACAGCCAGACATGGCGCTCGTCCAGCCGCAGCCTGGGCATCATCAGCGGCGATAACAGCGGTTGCAACCGGATCAATCGCTGCAGGGCTTCCAGCAGGTTAGTGGCGTGTCGCAGGGCATGGCTGGCGGCCCCACAGTGACCGGGCAGCCACTGGTGGCCGATCAGAAAGCTGGTATCGTCGGCCTGCAGCTGTTGCCGGGCATTGGCGATCAGAGCATGAAATTGCTGCGGGCTGATCAGCTTGTCACCGGTGAGAATATCCTCGTAGAACAGCCCGCTACCCTGCAACAGGCGGTGGGCATTGACGCCGCGTTCGAGGGCCAGGTCGATGAGGCTGACCGGCTGGTAGTGGGCCGGAATAAAGCGCGTGTCGCATTCCAGCCAGCTGCGCGGTTCATCCATGCCTGACCTCCAGTGTCTGCTTGGCCTTTGCCATGGCGATATTGAGCCGGTACAGCAGGGTTTCGGCGTCCTCCTCCCGCGCCATGGCCGCCACCGCCGTCGCGGACAGGTAGAGCCGCTCCCCCTGGCGGCTGCTCTTGTAGGCCAAATGCTGTATCGATTTCTGCAACTCCTCAGCCAGCAGCTGCGCCTGACTGGCGCCAGTGTGAGGAAGAATCAGCGCAAAGCGGTCTCCCGCCAGCCGGCACAACAGGTCGTGCTGGCGCAGGTTGAGCAATATTTGCTGTGTCAGTACTTGCAGCAAGCGATCACCTTCCTTGTGGCCATAATCGCGATTGATGTTGGCAAA
The DNA here is from genome assembly GCA_023229065.1 of Porticoccaceae bacterium. Lineage (GTDB taxonomy): Bacteria > Pseudomonadota > Gammaproteobacteria > Pseudomonadales > Porticoccaceae > NAT127. The sequence continues at coordinate 9,840 of JALNZZ010000041.1, read as the reverse complement.
CCCGTCCATATCCACCATCACCACCGACACGGGCAACCGTGCCTGCTCGGCCTCCCCCAGCGCCAGCTCCAGCTGTTTGCGCAGATAGTGGGCATCGCCCAGCGGCGTCAGCTTGTCAAACTGACGGTGCTCGCGAAACAGGCGCTCGCGATTGCGCATCTGTTCATTGATCGCCAGCTGCTCCTTGTGCCAGTGGAAGATACCCAGCGTCAGCAGCACAAATCCGGCCGGCATGGGCCCGGACTCCAGCCAGCCATCCCAGGTTATCTCGTCGGGCAGCGCTACAAACTCATCGACCACATCCATAAACAGACTGAAGAACAAACAGCCGAGGCCAAGAAACAACAGGTTGGTTACATAGCCGGCTGGGCGGCTCTTGAGCAACAGCCAGATCCATACCAGCAACAGCAATGCCGAGCCCCCTTCCCCGGCGATATCCAGCCAATCCCAGGCGGACAGCGGTTTGATGTCGCCGTTCAGCAAATGCAGCATCAAGCCGATGTTGGCGGCGACAAATAACACGGCCAACTTGACTCGGTGGCTGGTGAGCATGGGGACGGTCTGGAGTTTCTGGAACAAACGCATACTGATGTAAAGCCTGATGGTGTTGATACCGACATGGGCATCACAGTGAAGCCTGGGTGAAGGCCGGGGTAGAAGGTGCAAGGTACAGAGGGGATCAAAGCAGGGGCAGATGACAGCCAGGTTTCAGTGGGGGGTCATTTCAGCTCAGGACAGAGCTAGAGGGGGGACAAAATTCATACCTCACCGCGTTTTGACACCCATTACTACTGTGCCTGAAGGGGTCAAAGTGGCTCAAAAGTCGCTAAATAGTGCCCTGTTCGGGCTTGTTTGGCACTTTATTCATACCTCCTGTCACGGAACTGACATCTGCTCCTTCTAGCTTTCACCTCCGTAACGGGGCGGCAGTGACCCTGTCCATTCAGGAGGAACATTCATGTTTGTGCAACACCATACAGTCCGGCGGGCCGGGTTCCGCATCAGCGCCCTGGCCCTCGCAGTGGCCGCCAGCACTCCCTTCCAGGTGCAGGCGCAGGCAGCGGAGCCCACCCCGGAAATCGTCGATGTCATCGGCCAGGCGGCCCAGCTCGAACAGGCACTCGACGATCAGCGCCGCGCCAACACCATCAAGAGTGTGGTACACGCCGATGCCATCGGTCAGTTGCCCGACGACAATGCCGCCGAGGCCTTGCAGCGCATTCCCGGTCTCTCCGTCGAGCGCGATCAGGGCGAGGGCCGCTTCGTGCGGGTGCGCGGGTTGGGTTCAGATCTCAACAGTGTGACCATCAACGGTACCCTGGTACCGGCACCGGAAGATGATCGCCGCGCCGTGGCCATGGACGTTCTGCCCAGCGAGCTGGTGCAATCGCTGTCGGTGGTGAAAACCCTGACTCCGGACATGGATGCCAACTCTCTGGGTGGCACCATAGAAGTGGAGGGGCTGTCCGCTTTCGACCACGAGGGCCTGTTTTACAGCTTTGGCGTCGAAACCAGCCACGATGACAACACCAGCGAAAACAGCCCCAAAGTGTCCGGTGCTTTCAGCGACCGCTACAGCCTTGGCAATGGCACCGACAACTTTGGTGTGGCCGCTGCCTTCAGCTGGCAGGAACGCGAATTCGGCTCCGACAATACCGAGACAGGCGGTGCCTGGGATTTCGATGACGACAATCGTCTCGAAGAACTGGAGCAGCGCCGCTACGACATCACCCGCGAGCGCACCGGCTTGGGCCTGAACCTGGACTACCGCCCCGACGACCACAGCGAAGTGTGGCTACGCACCCTCTACAGCCGCTTCAAGGACGACGAAGTTCGCCAAGGGTTGGTAACCGAGTTCGATGACCCACTGCTGGCAGGCGAACTGGGCGATGCCGAGCTGGCACGCGAACTCAAGGCGCGGGAAGAAACCCAGGAAGTCATGAGTTTCGTCCTCGGCGGCCAGCGCCAGTTCGGCGACTGGAGCATCAGTGCTCAAGCCGGCTACAGCGAGGCCAGTGAAGATAGCCCCGGGGGCATAGGCAATGCCGCTTTTGAGGCCGATGACGATTTCAGTGCCATCGGCTTTCGCGGCAGCCGCAAACTGCGCCTGCTCGGCGGTGAGGAGGCGTACGATCCCCGCAACTTTATGCTTACTGAGGTCGAGTGGGAAAAGCAGCGTACCACCGATACCGAAAAAAACGTCAAGCTCGACCTGACCCGCGACTTCTACTGGAGCGGCATGCCCTCGCAGCTGGCCTTCGGCGGCAAGGTCAGCCGTCGCGAAAAGGACAACGACCTGGATGTCTGGGTATTTGAGGACTTCGACGAACTGGGCTTTAGCGACGACCAGCTCAACCTGTCCCACTTCAGTCGCGGCAATGTGGATTACGGCCTGGGCCGCTTTGGGCCAAAAATTTCTGACCGCGCCGTAAAGGAGATGATCAGCGGTCTCGACCGCACCGATTTCTACGATGAGGAAGAGTCGCTCATCAATGACTTTGTCATCAAGGAAAATATCGATGCCGCCTACCTGATGAACACGCTGGATATCGATGACCTGCGCATCATTGCCGGCCTCCGCTACGAGCGCACCCGTCTGAAGGCCCGTGGAACCGGCCTCGACCAGGACGACTTTGTCGCCACCCGCTCCAGCAACAACTACGACCACTGGTTGCCGGGGTTGCACCTGATCTACCAGCTCGACGACAACACCCAGCTGCGCGCTGCCTGGACCAATACCGTGGTGCGCCCGACCTTTGGGCAACTGTTCCCGGGCTTCGTCCTCGACGACGATGAAATGGAGTTTGGCAACCCCGATCTGGACCCGCTGGAATCCGCCAACTTCGACCTCGGTATCGAGCACTACATGGGCCGTGCCGGTGCCGTCTCTGCCTTTGTGTTCTACAAGGATATCGACAATTTCATCTATACCGCCGATCTGGCCGGCACCGGTGCCTATGCCGACTTCGGTGAAGCCATCACCTCAGTCAACGGCGACAGCGCCGAGGTCTACGGTCTCGAACTGGCCTACTCGCAGAAGTTTGACTGGCTGCCCGCCCCCTGGAACGGTTTGCTGGTCAATGCCAACACCACCTTCACTCATTCCGATGCCGATATCGAACAGTTCGACCCCGATCTGGGCACCGTGCGCAGTCGCAGTATCAGCCTGCCCGGTCAATCCGACATTACCAGCAACCTGACCCTGGGCTGGGAAAACGATCGCCTCAGCCTGCGGCTGTCGGCCAACTACAAGTCGGACTACCTGGATGAAGTGGGCGATCCTCTCGACTCCCGTTATGACTACGAGGTAGATGATCAACTCTTTATCGACTTCAGTGCCAGCTATTTCCTGCGCGACGGTTTGCAGGTGTATTTCGAGGCACAGAACCTGACCGACGAGTCCTACTACGTCTACAGCGGCAACCGCCGCTACAACGCCCAGTATGAAGAATATGGCCCGACGTTCACCCTGGGTTTCAGGCTGAGTCGCTTCTGAACCACAACGGCATCTGACCGCCAGGGATGGCGGCCTCCGGACAGCGCCCTTACTGCGTGCCAGGTTCATGGGAAGCGTCGCACTCGCTTCCCAGTATCTGTTGCTTGAATACCCATTTTTCTCACAGGATCGACATGCACTTACCATTTCGCTTGATCTCTCTCACCGCCCTGACCAGCTTGCTGATTGCCTGCGGTGGCGATGAGCCCGCCCTCCCAGCCGACAGCGACACCCAGGCCGCTGTCTCTGCGGCAGTGGCGTCACAGCCGCCTGCAAACCCAGCCCCGCAAATACTGCCAACACTGGAGCACTGGGTTCCCGCAGGTGCCCAACGGGCTGAATTCTGGCATCTGCTGCCCGCCACGGGTGCCTCGGGGGGCGACCGCCTCGCCGCCGATGCCCAGGGATTGTGGCTGCTGGACGCCAGCGGCACCGTGGTGGCGCATCATGAAGGCAATTTTATGACCCTGGATGTGCGTCACCGCGCCAGCGAGTTACTGATCGCCACGACGCAAACAGCCAGCCAGCAGCCAACCCTGCTGGCGGTTGAAGCCGACACCCTGGCTGTTCAGCACCAGTTGGTGCTGGACGCCAGTGCTTACCGGATTGAGAACCTGTGCCTGTATGAAGACGAGTCCCGCAATCTGCACCTGTTCGTGGTTGGCGAAGAAGGCCTGGGCGACCAATGGCTGGTCGCCACCGGCGAGGCACTGCTGGACGCCGCTCTGCATGTACGCAGTCTGCGCCTGCCACCGGAAAGCGAATATTGCACCGTGGATGACCGCCGCCACCTGTTGTATGTCAGCGAGGAAAATGTCGGCATCTGGGCCTACGGTGCCCATCCCGAAGCGGAACAGAGCCGCCAGCCAGTCGATCTGATAGCGCCCTTTGGCGGGCTGCAAGAGATGGTGGCAGGCCTGGCCAGCGGCCCTGGCGGTTTGCTGGCGCTCGACGCCGACGCCCGGCAGCTGCACCGCTATAGCTGGCAGCAAAACGGTTGGCAGCACCTGCCGCCCCTGGCCCTGGCGGGCACCGTTGAACCGGAGCGCTTGACCTTGCGCGTACACGATGGCGAGGCCGAACTGTTACTGGTGGACGGCGATGACGGCAAGCTGTATCGAACGGCCATTGACTGGCCAGCCAGCGAAGGGCCGCGCGCTGACGCTCTTCCGGTCCTGCTGCCCACTGTCCAGACTGAGCCAGTGCCCAGTGCCGGCGATGCCGCCGATGATCCGGCCATCTGGGTTCACCCGTACAACCGTGCAGCCTCACGGGTGCTGGGCACCGACAAGCGCAATGGCCTGGGTGTCTACGACCTGGACGGCAATCAACTGCAGTATCTGCGTGTCGGTCGCCTGAACAATGTCGATGTTCGCCATGGCTTCCTGCTCGGCGAGCGCAAGGTCGATTTGGCGGTGGCCAGCAATCGCGACAACAACAGTTTGCATCTGTTCGCCATCGACCCCGGTCACGGTGAGCTGAGCGACCTGGGTCAAATCCTTACTCCCTTGCAGGAAATCTACGGCCTGTGCATGGGCCAGGCTCCGGACGGCACTCTGTACGCCATTGCCAACGACAAGGATGGCCGCTTCCTGCAATACCGCCTGGACGGCAGCAGCGGCAAGGCTCGCGGCGAGCTGGCGCGCGAGTTCGCTGTCGCCACCCAACCGGAGGGCTGCGTGGTCGACGACCAGCGTCAGCGCCTGTTTATCGGCGAGGAAGGTACCGCAGTGTGGGCTCTAGCTGCCGCTGCGGAGGCGCCTGTGGAGATGACCCAGGTTATCGCTGTGGGCGGCCCCGTCGCAGCCGATATCGAGGGGCTGGCCATCTATCAGCACCCCGAGCACCCCTACCTGGTGATCTCCAGCCAGGGCAACGACAGCTATGTGATCGTCGATGCCGAACCGCCCTACTCATTGCGCGGCAGTTTCCGCATCGGCATCAACAGCTCTCTGGCCATCGACGGCGTGTCCGAGACCGACGGTCTGGAGGTGACGTCTGCCGACCTTGGCGGCCCCTGGAGCCAAGGCCTGCTGGTGGTGCAGGACGGTCGCAAGCGGCTGCCGGAAGGCAACCAAAACTACAAATACGTGCCCTGGCAAAGGGTTGCCGACGCACTGAATCTCGATTGAAGGAGGTGTCTTTATGCCAACCAACCCCGTAGTCACCAGCCACAGCATGTCGCCCTGGACCTTGGTCGCCGAGGCCAGCCTGCTGGTACAGCTGGTCATGTTGATCCTGGTCCTCGCCTCGGTGGTGTCCTGGTTTCTGATCGTGCAGCGCGGTGTGCTGCTGTCCCGCACCCAGCGTGCTCTGGACAACTTCGAGCAGAGCTTCCGCTGCCGCCAGACAGACCCGACCAGGATCTACAAAGAAGATGAAGAGATAGCGCTAACTCATGGCGCAGAAAGTATTTTTCAGGCCGGACACCAGGAGTTTGTCGAGCTCAGTGACAATCCGGATAGCGAACCGGAAGCGGTTATGGAAGGCACCCAGCGAGCCATGCGAGTGGCTATCTGCCGCGAGGAGGAGCGGCTGGGCAAACACCTTTCCTTTCTCGCGACGGTGGGTTCAGTCAGTCCCTATATCGGCCTCTTTGGCACGGTGTGGGGCATCATGAACTCTTTTATCGGTCTGGCCCAGGTGCAGCAGGCCACCCTCGCCGCGGTGGCACCGGGTATTGCCGAGGCGCTGATTGCGACAGCCATTGGCCTGTTTGCGGCCATACCTGCGGTGATCGCCTACAACCGTTTTTCCGCCACCAATGAACACCTCATCCACCGCTACTACACCCTGGCCGAGGAGTTGTCGGTACTCTTGCACCGCCGTCTCCACGGTCGGGCAGCGAGGTAAGCCATGCAACCCATGCGTCCTGTCCGCCCAAAACCCAGACTCAACGCCGAGATGAACGTAGTGCCCTATATTGACGTCATGCTGGTGCTGCTGGTGATCTTTATGGTCACTGCGCCGATGATGCTCCAGGGTATCGAGATTGAGCTGCCCAAGGTCGCCAACGAGGCGTTGGCCAGCGATGATCCCCTCAATATCGTCACCTTGTCGATCGACAGTGAGGGCCATTACCACTGGAACCAGGGCGACACTGTCAACACCGAGAGTTACACCGACACCGCCGTCTCTGTCGAGGAAATGAGCCAGCGCATCAGCGCCCTGGTGGCAGCCCGCCCGGAAACACAGGTATTTATTCGCGCTGACCGCCGCGCCGAGTACAGCTTGATCGTCGAGGGCATGGCGGCCCTGCAGCAGAGCGGCGTCACTCGCCTTGGTCTGGTCACGGAGGCCCCCTGACACCATGCCTGACGAGAGCGACAGAAACAGCGTCGTCCGCTTCATCCAGAAATACAACAGCTGGCTGCTCCCCGCTATTGTCAGCGGCTTGCTGCACGGTACCGCTGCCTGGGTGCTGCTGGGCAACGGGTGGCAGGAGCCCGCCGTCAATACACCCGCGGCACGGATTCAGACCCAGCTAATGACCCTGACCTACGAGATGGCGGCGGCCGAGCCTGAGCCGCCTCCGGTGGCGAAACCCTCTCCCCCGACAGAGCCTGCCCCAGCCCTGGAACCCGCTCTGGAGCAGGCCGCCCTTGCCCGCCAGCGCCTGGAGGAAGACAAACAGCGCCAGGAGCAGCAGCGGCTGGAAAAGCAGCGCGCCGAGCAACGTCGCCAACAGGATGAGCAAAAGCTGGCCGAGCAGCGCGCTCGAGAGGAACAGCGGGTAGAGCAACAGCGTCTGGCCCGCCAGGCAGAGCAACAGCGGCTTGACGCCGAAGCCCAGGCCAGAGCACAGGCGGATGCAGAAGCCGCAGCCATGGCGCAATACCAGCCCATCAACAAGGCACCTCCGGCCTACCCGCGCCGGGCCCTGGACAACCGCACCGAGGGCGACTGTACGGTCACCTACACCGTGACGCCTGATGGCCGCGTCAGCAAGCCCCAAGTGGTCAAGGATGCCTGTGACGACCCCATTTTTATCCGCCCATCCCTGGAAGCAGCCCGCGCCTTCCGCTACCAGCCTCGCATTGTCAATGGGCGGGCAGTGGCAGTCCACGACGTGCGCAACACCTTTCGCTACCGCATCCAATGATTCACCACGTAGCAATCAAGGCCCCAACTCGGCACATCGTGGGTACCCCTCGAAAGCTGAGATAACTTGAACCAGAAGCCCTTACCCACCCACTCATCAAACCAGAAGGATTATCCCTATGTTTCGCTCCCCATTGACGACCGGGCTGCTGCTCAGCCTGACCCTGCTGGCCTCTTCTCTGGCCTCAGCAGCCGAGCCGGTGTTGAGCATTGCCATTCTCGGCGACGCTGAACCCAAGCCCAAAGCCGAATTTCCAGGACTTGCCGCTGCCGTCGGCCATATCAATCACCTGGCGGATATTCATGATCTGGACTTTGTCATCGGCGTCGGCGATATCGCCCACAAAGGCACTGAGATCCAGTACCAGGCTGTCACCCCGGTACTGCAGCGCCTGACCCTGCCGTTCTACCCCATCATGGGCAACGAAGAGCACGGTTCCACTGTCGATCGTTATCTGGATTACGTCCAGCGCTGGAACCAAGGCAAGGTGGAGATCGACGCCCCCAGCTATGTTCTGGAGTTCGAGCGCCTGGCACTGGTCATGGCATCTCCGGATAAAGGGCGGGACTTCAATGATCAGGGGGTCGCCTGGGTAATGGAGCAATTGCAGCGCCTCGCCCCCAAACCTGTCCTGCTAGTGGTGCATGGCGCTCCCGCGGGCACATTTCCGGAGCGCGGCGACAAGGGTATTCATCACCCCGGTTTCGCCGCTGTCAGCACACAACCCAACCTGGTTGCCATGATCTCCGGCGATTTGCACATGGACCTGGACAGAAGCGAGCACTCCAAGCTGGTCGACGGGGTTCACCATCTGCATATTCCCGCCCTGGAACGCACCAAAATCCCCGACGAAGACAATCATGTCCCCATGTTCCGGGTGCTCACAGTGATGGATGATGATCAGGTGGTGGTCGATACTTACCAGGTCGGTATTGCCGGTCCTCTGGAGCGGCATGAGTACCGCTTTGAGTTGCGCTCTAAATAACGCTTTGAATAAATAGTTGCGCTCACTACTGTCCGGTTAACTATGCCCACGGTCCACGTAACTACATGAACCTACTACATTTTTTGCTAAATAAATGTGGTGTCGACTTGAGCGCAAAGGCGCTTTCAGGTGTCCTTCAGGGAATCCATTCCCGGAGGGCTTCCCATGTACACCGGCAAAACTCTGTTCGCGCAATTGATGGACTTTTTGCCGTGGACGACGTTCTCGCGAATCGTCGATCGGTACGAAGGCGATCTTCGTGTGCGCACGCTCCCATGCACCGAACAGTTTCGTGTCCTGGCATTCGCGCAACTGACCTACCGGGAGAGTCTGCGCGATATCGAGGCTTGTCTCTCGGCCCAGTCGGCCAAGCTTTATCACATGGGTATTCGGTCGCCGATCAGGCGCTCGACACTGGCCGACGCCAACGAGCGAAGAGACTGGAGAATCTATGCCGAGTTTGCGCAACGACTCATTGCCCAGGCCCGCAAGCTTTACGCCGAAGAAGACCTGGGTCTCGATCTCTCGAATACGGTTTATGCACTCGACTCCACAACCATCGACCTGTGCCTTTCGCTGTTCCCATGGGCGCCGTTTCGAAGCACCAAAGCAGCGGTCAAAATGCACACGCTTTTGGACTTGCGTGGGAATATCCCGAGTTTTATACATGTTTCCGACGGCAAGATGCACGATGTCAATGCGCTCGATCTTCTGATTCCGGAACCTGCAGCCATTTACGTCATGGATCGGGGCTACCTCGATTTCGAGCGGCTCTTCGCGTTGCACGACGCTGGCGCATTCTTTGTCACCCGCGCCAAATCGAACACCGACCTGCGGCGAATCTACTCCGCGCCCAGCGATCGTGCACAGGGCATTATCTGCGATCAGACGGTGACGCTGTCGGGTTTCTACAGCCAAAAACATTTTCCCCAGCACCTGCGCCGAATTCGCTTCAAAGATCCCGAGACAGGAAAGACACTCATCTTCCTGACAAATTTGTTCGGCCCTCCACCAACAACCATTTGCGAACTGTACAAAGCCCGTTGGCAAGTCGAGTTATTCTTCAAATGGATCAAGCAACATCTCCGTATCAAGAAGTTCTACGGCACATCGGAGAATGCCGTGAAGGTGCAAATCTGGACTGCGGTGTCGGTATATGTGCTCATCGCCATCATCAAAAAACGCCTCGACTTGCAGCCTTCGCTCTACACATTACTACAGGTATTTTCTGTCACCCTGTTCGAGAAAATCCCTTTG
>JALNZZ010000252.1 GCA_023229065.1 Porticoccaceae bacterium | reverse complement strand
GCGCAATACATATTGAGCTCGGTAATCTGAGGCTCACTGAAATATGGTGCCAGCGCCGCATAGTGCTTGTCGTCCAGCTCCATGTAGTCGCCGGCGAAAAGACCGGCAAATGTCAGGGCAGCCTGCTCGGCGGGAGTAAACCGATCACTGTCCGTCGCCAGGCAAGCGATATCCTCTTCGCTTACCTCCTCCGACTTTCGTGCCAGTTGGCAAACTTGGCAGGTAGTGACGCTGGCGACCTTCAGCCGCACCAGCTCGCGCACACGCTCGCTCAACAGACTGTGGAAATGAAACTGTTCTAGCAACGCGAGCCAGCCTTGCGCAAGCGCTGGACGATGCGCCCATACCTGTACTGGCACGCTGGAGCTGAGCATTCCTGACTGCAGCCCCCGCTCCAGGGTATCTGCCAGGCTATCTGGTAAAGCCGACAGCGGAACGGGTGAAATTCGTGACATAAACCACCTCGCGCCGACCCTGGTCGGCATACTTGTCAGACCAGGCGTTCGATCAGCGTAGCGGTTGCCATGCCACCAGCGCAGCATATCGCCTGCATGGCGTAGCGACCGTTACGACGTTCCAGCTCATTCAACATTGAAGTCATGATCCGTGCGCCACTTGCACCTAGAGGGTGGCCAAGGGCAATGGCACCGCCATTCACATTCAGGCGATCTGCCGACACGCCTATTTCCCTGAGCCAGGCGATAGGTACGGATGCAAAGGCTTCGTTGATCTCGAACAGATCTACATCGTCGATCTTCAGATCGGCTTTGGCCAGAATTTTACGCGTAGCCTCAATGGGACCCGTGAGCATCAGCGTTGGATCCGCGCCCACCGTTACAGTCGCTCTGATCCGCGCCCGGGGCTTCAGGCCCAAACGGGACGCCGTCTCCGCGGACATCAGCAGCAGCGCAGCAGCACCATCAGAAATTTGCGACGAATTACCTGCCGTGACTCGCCCGTTCTCCGGACGGAAGCTGGTCTTCAGGCTAGCCAGCTTTTCAAGAGAGGTGTCGCGCCGAATGGTTTCATCGGCAGTAAGCAGCCCGGTGAAACCCTCATAGCCCTTCTCGCAGTATTCGCCTGCCGGTACTGGAACAATCTCTTGTTCGAAATACCCAGCATCCGCAGCAACGGCCGCACGACGATGGCTTTCAAGAGCGAATGCGTCCAGCTCATCACGGCTGATCTGCCATTTTTCCGCCACGCGCTCCGCTGCCTCGCCCTGGGAGGTCAGCTCGTGTCGCTCCAGCGCCATCCAGCCGAACGCTTCGCCATGTATCTCGCGGTTGCTGCCCATAGGCACCCGGCTCATGCTTTCCACTCCACCGGCAATCACGATCTCTGCAGCTCCGGCTGCAATGGCGCCCACTGCAGCATGTACCGCCGCTTCACCGGAGCCGCACTTGCGATCCAGCGTCAGGCCCGGCACAGAAGCGGGCCAACCCGCGCCCAACAGGGCCGTGCGCGCGACGTTGGCCGACTGCTCTCCGATCTGCGTCACACAACCGAAGATGACGTCATCAATCTGCTCGGCGGAAAGCCCCGTGCGCTGCAACAGCTCATTGATGACCAACGAGCCCAGGTGGTCGGCACGGACGCCAGCCAGGCTGCCGCGAAAGCGGCCAACCGGCGTGCGTACTGCGTCGACAATGACGATATCATTCATAACGCACTTCCTTTGAGCCCGGAACCGGGAACTCGATTGCCTTCATGGTACTGATATACGCCGTGCCCGGTCTTGCGCCCCAGCCGTCCGGCAGCGACCATCTTGATGATCAGCGGGCAAGGCCGAAACTTCTCACCCAGCGTTTCATGCAAGTAACGCAGTACGGACAGGCGCGTGTCCCAGCCTGTGAGATCGCCCAGTTCGAGCGGACCCATAGGGTGATTGAAGCCCATACGGAGCGCAGTATCGATATCTTCGGCGGTAGAGGTGCCCTCCTGAAGCATATACATCGCCTCATTACCCAACAGCGCAGACATGCGACTGGTAGTCAGGCCGGGAGATTCGTTGACGGTGATTGACGTCTTGCCAATCGCATCGCAAAGATCCTTGACCCTCGCGACAGTTTCATCGCTGGTAGCCAGTCCGCGAACCAGCTCGACCAGCTTCATCTTGTGCACCGGATTGAAAAAATGCATCCCTATGAAGCGCTCGGGAGCAGGAACCGATGCTGCAATTTCGGTGACACTCAGGGCCGACGTGTTACTGGCGATGATGGCGTTATCCACCATCAGACTGGCGGCCTGCATCACCACCGCTTTCTTGATTGCAAGCTGTTCGGAAACGGTCTCCACCAGCAGGTTGGCGCCTACTGCCGCCTCGGACAAGTCTGCATTGACCGTCAGCCGATCCAGGGCAGCCCGCCCCCTCTCTTCACTGACCTTGCCCAACCGGACACCATCACCCAATATTTTTTCAACACTTGCATAGGCTTTCTCGAGGGCAGCGGCATTGGTATCCACCAATACTGTCTCGAAACCTGAGCTCGCGAAGGCATGGGCAATACCGGTGCCCATCAGACCTGCGCCCACTACCACTACCTTGTTGCTTTTGTCA
>JALNZZ010000251.1 GCA_023229065.1 Porticoccaceae bacterium | reverse complement strand
CCCAGGCGGGCGGTGGCGACGAGTAACGAAGATCATGAGCGAGGAAGACCATCAGAGTCAGGATAGATCCTGGCTGGAGCGCCTGACCCAGGCCTTTTCCTACGAACCCAAGAGCGCCGAGGATGTCACGGAAATCCTGCGGGTGGCGTATGGCAACAAGATCATTGATCGCGATGCGCTGGAAATCATGGAGGGTGCCCTGCACGTCTCTGACCAGCAGGTGCGTGAGATCATGGTGCCCCGCTCCCAGATGGTGATGATTCACCAGGATGCCACCCTGGACGAGGTGTTGGCGATCGCCACTGAGTCCAATCATTCCCGTTTTCCGGTTACCGGAGAATCTATTGATGATATGAAGGGCATCCTGCTTGCCAAGGATTTGCTACAAGTGGCTTGCAAGGGTGATCCCGACTTCAGGCTGTGTGATTTCGTGCGCCCCGCCAACATCATCCCCGAGAGCAAGCGTCTCAATGTGCTGCTGCGAGACTTTCGCGAGAAGCGCTACCACATGGCGGTGGTGGTGGATGAGTATGGCGGGGTGGCCGGATTGGTCACCATTGAGGATGTTCTGGAGGAAATCGTCGGGGATATCGAGGATGAAACCGATGACGCAGAACAGGATATGATTCGACCGGTGGAGGACAGCCGCTACCTGGTGGCGGCCCTGACGCCGGTGGAGGAGTTCAACGAGTTCTTCCGCTGCGGCCTCAGCGAGGAGGAGTTCGATACCATCGGCGGGATTCTGCTGCAGGCGTTTGGTCAGCTGCCCAGCGTGGGAGAGAGCATCGAAATCGACAATCTGCTGTTCACTGTAGTGGACGGCGACAAGCGTCAGATTCGCGAGCTGGAAGTGCTGGTGAAGCCAGCCACCAGCGATTGAGCCTCGCTGTGCCTGAAAAGCGCCGGCCGTATCGCATCGGCAGTGGTCTGCTGGCGCTGCTCGCCGGCGCCATCTACCCTCTCTCTCTGGCCCCCACGGACTGGCCTCTGGCCGGCCTGTTGTCGGTGGCTGCCCTCTGTGCACTGGTGCAGGGGCGCGGGTGGCGGGAGGTATTCTGGCGTGGGCTGTGGTACGGCGCGGGTCTGTTTGGTGTCGGCGCCTCCTGGGTATACGTCAGTATCCATGTTTACGGTGAAGCTCCGCCGTTACTGGCGGGACTTTTTACGGGCTTGTTTGTCGCTTTGCTGGCGCTCTGCCTGGCGTTGCCGCTGGCGCTTCTCGGTCTGGTACGCCGCGCCACTCCGCTGCTGATGCTGTTCGTTTTCCCATCTGTCTGGGTGTTGGCCGAATGGCTGCGGGGGTGGTTTCTTACCGGCTTCCCATGGCTGTATCTGGGCTATGGACATCTCGATACCTGGCTGGCCGGCTGGGCCCCGTTGGGGGGTGTGCTCGCGGTCAGTTGGCTGGCAGCTTTCACCGCTGCAGCGATGGCTCAGCTGCGTTTTGCCAACAAGCATAACCCCCCGCTGCTGGGAGGGCTTGCCCTCGTCGCCTTGTGCTGGCTGGCGGGTGCCGGGCTGGCCGGTAAAAGCTGGACTGAGCCAGCGCCGACTCCTTTGCGTGTGGCCTTGGTGCAGCCAGCGCTGCCGCTGAATGTGAAATGGGATCAGAGCTCCCTTGGGCACATCCTCGACCTCTACAGCGACACCACCGAGCCGCTGTGGGAAAACGACCTGGTGATTTGGCCAGAGTCGGCCATTCCTGAGCTGCTCCACCACGTATCTCCCTACCTTCAGGTGATGGATGACCGGGCGCGAGACGCGGGAGCAGCGCTGATCACGGGCATTCCCACCTGGTCGGATGGCCGCTACTACAATTCAGTGTTAGCGCTGGGGGAGGGCGAGGGGCTTTACCATAAGCGTCGGCTGGTGCCATTTGGTGAATATGTGCCGCTTGAGCAATGGCTGCGCGGTACCATCCGGTTTTTCGATCTGCCCATGTCTGCCTTCAGCCGTGGGCCGGCTAGCCAACCGCTGCTGCAGGCTGGCGATCTCGCGATTGGCACTGCTATCTGTTACGAGATTGTCTACCAGGATTTGGTGGCGGATAGCGCTGCCAGCGCAGACATCTTGCTTACAGTGAGCAACGACACCTGGTTCGGTACTTCTGCCGGCCCACATCAGCACTTTCAGATGGCGCGGCTGCGGGCATTGGAAAATGGCAAGCCCGTGCTGCGTGGCACCAACGATGGCATCACCGCGATCATTGACAGTCAGGGCAGGGTAGAGGCCAGCCTGCCTCAGTTCGAACCCGCTGTATTGGTGGGGGAGGTTGTGCCCCACAGTGGTACCACGCCGTTCGGGCGTGTCGGGTCCTGGCCGGTGGTGTTGTTAAGTGGAGTGCTGCTGGGGCTGGGCGCTGCTACCGCCCGGCAAAAAGTCCTCTGAAAACACGAAAATCTGTCCTTCTCTTTTCAGTGCTCCTGCTGCTGTTTTCGAGGGTCCGTGTAACTCGTCGGGCCTTTCCCCTATAATCCCGCTCTTGCCCAACCACCTTCAAAGCCAAAAGCCAATGGAAGAACACTACTATCCCGCCAGCGTCGAACGGGACGCGCAGCAGTACTGGAACGACAATCAGTCCTT
>JALNZZ010000250.1 GCA_023229065.1 Porticoccaceae bacterium | reverse complement strand
TGGCGCGTCGCCCTATCGGGTAGCGCTGTTCCGGCGATGCGGTAGCAGGATTCCGGGGATACGGTAGCGCTCGAAGCGGGTGTGCTGCTCTGCTGTGAGGTGACAACACATGGGGTGTTGTCGTTTCACGTTTGGAGTGCTGGTACATGGCGGATTATCGGAAGATCCTGGTGCTGTTGCTGGAAGGGCGCAGCTATCGGGACGTGGTGGAGATCGCGGGGTGCTCGCATCGTGCCGTGGCCCGGGTGAGCCAGGAGATTCAGGAGCGGGGCATCACCGCGGCGGCTGCGGTGAGCGACACTGACCTTGCCGAGTGGTTCCCGGACGGGCGCCGGAAGGTATCTGAGGAATATGACCAGCCGGACCTGTCTCGGGTGCTGGCGTCGATGAAAGCGAACCGGCACTTCACCTTGTTGTTGGCCTGGCGCCGCTACGTCGACACGAAGGACGCGGGCAAGAAGTATGGCTATTCGCAGTTCTGCGCCCTGTTCACTGACTACGTCCGCAGCCACGACTTGGTCGCGGTGCTGAACCACGAGCCGGGCCGGGCGATGCTGGTCGACTGGGCCGGCGACACCATCGAGTTGGCCGACGCGGTCACGGGCGAGATCACGAAGGCGGTGCTGTTCGTCGCGGTGCTGCCGTTCTCCGGGATGATGTTCTGCCGCGCGTTCATGGATATGAAGTCGCCGGCCTGGCTTGATGCCCACGTTCAGGCATTCGCGTTCTACGGCGGGGTGCCGCAAATCATCGTGCCGGACAACCCGACGACCGCCACGAACCGGTCCCACCCAGGCGATATGGAGCGGGTGGTGAATGCTCGCTATCAGCAGCTCGCCGATCATTACCAGTGCGCGATCGTCCCCGCCAGAGTGAAGCGCCCCCGGGATAAGGCATCGGCCGAGAACGCGGTGAACGTCGTCAACAAACGCGTCATCGGGTATCTCGAGGACGATGTCTTCACGACCCTGGCCGAGTTGAACGACGCGATTGTTGAGCGGGTGCGGGAAATCAACCACGATATCCGCCGCGCTGACGGCTCGACCCGGTGGGAGAGGTTCGACGCCGAAGAGCGGCAGCTGCTGGGTTCGTTGCCGGACGCGGCCTTCGAGGACGTCCAGTGGAAGGAGCTCAAGGCGGGCCGCAATTACCACGTGACCGCCGACACCCAGCGGTATTCGGTGCCGTTCGCGTTGGTCGGCAAGCTGTTGCGGGTGAGGCTGACCGCTTCGACGGTGACGGTGTTCGATGGGAACGAGATCGTTTGCGAACACCCCCGATTGACGGGCCGGAAAGGCCAGTACTCGACCCTGCCGGAGCATGTTCCACCTCAGCACCGCAATATTGACGGGCTGTGGTCTAGGCGGTGGTTCACTGATCGGGCCCGCAGTTTCGGTCCGGCAACGGTCACGGTGATCGAGCAGATCCTCGACAGCCAGGCAATCGAGGCGCAGGGGTATTTGGCCTGCCAGAACATTCTTGACGGGCTCGGCAAGAACAACCGGCAACGGCTGGACGCCGCCTGCCAGGAGCTTTTGAACCGCCACGGGCACCCCAACTACACGACGTTGAAACACCTCATGGCCACGATCGATAGCGACGCGAAGAAACCGAAGCCGTTGGTCCCGGCGGCCTCGACCCGCAAGCGCGGCAGCACCGTCGTCTTCCGGGCCACCGGACCGGACGTCTATGTTCGCGACGCGTCCCACTACGACATCGGCGAAGGGACCGGGCGATGAGCTTCACGAGTATCGACTACGACAAGTTCCGCGCGCTGCGGGTCACCCATGTTGCGACCCGGTTGGAGGAACTGATCCAGGACGAGGCCAACGACACCCTCACCCCGGAGCAGCTGTTCCTCACCGCCGTCGACGACGCGTTGGAATCCCGGCGGGTGAACAAGGTCGAGCGGCTGATCCGCCAGGCGCAGTTTCCGATTCCCGCAGCGACGGTCGCGGAAGTCGACTACCGCGACGGGCGCGGCATTACCCCGGTTCGGATGCGCCGTTATGCGGCCCATCAGTGGCGGGCGGATTCGATGAACCTGCTCATCATCTCGCCCAGCGGTGGCGGGAAAACCTACCTCGCGTCAGCGTTGGGGATCAGCGCCTGCCAGAGCGAGCACACAGTCGCCTACTTCCGGATGGACGACCTCGCCCGGCGGCTCGTCATCGCCCGCGGCAACGGGATCGCGCACCAGAAGCTGCTGAACGAACTCTCCAACGTTGACCTGCTCATCATCGATGACTTCCTCACCGTCGGCATCGACAGCGATGCCGCCAGCGACCTGTTCGCCGTGTTGGCGAATCGGGAACACCGGTTGCCGACGATGATCGCCTCGCAGACCGGGCCGGCGCACTGGGTTGCCGAGCTGCCCGACCGGGTCGCGGCGGACTCCATCGTGAACCGCCTCGCGAACCACGCCCGGATCATCAACCTGGGCCAGATCGACATGCGCCGGCACCGCAACGAGCAAACCCGCAGCCACGACACCTACTGGGAGTGAAACCGCAGCGGCCCGGGCAAACAGTCCGGGCCGCTACCACTTCCACAGAAGAGCGCTACCGGGTCGTCAGAACAGCGCTACCCGATGAGGCGACTCGCCA
>JALNZZ010000249.1 GCA_023229065.1 Porticoccaceae bacterium | reverse complement strand
CTGGGCAGGCGAATTCTGCGCGTAGAAACGGCTATTCCCGTGCTGGCGGGACGATTATTTACCTGAGTGAAGAATAAAAAATGGCAGATGTCAAGTGCTCGGCGTGAGGGAATATCGGATCAGAAAGCTATGCAGAGCAATAGGCTAGGCTGGATTGATGCTTCTTCTCACGTTGGTCATTTTGTGGGCTAGGAGCCATATGAGAGCGTCGAGATAGCAAGCCCCAGCATGCCATAGCAGGCAGTTACAGAGAGCACAATTCGTTGTCATACTCCATGCAACGTCTGAATGTGCTCTCTTCCACGTCGACCTGCACCATGCTAGATCCCGCAGCCGCTCTAGCTTATGACACACCCGTTTTCCTGCGCTTCAGGCGATTCTGTCTCCCTTTGCCATAGTTTAAATCGAGTAATCACTAAACTTGGTCGTATGAAAACTTGCAGGCGGCCAGTTGCCGAGTCGCTTGATATTCTTCACCAGAGTACTGGCGAATTCGCCCCCGTTCTGAAATCAGGTGCAAGTTCTTCCTTGCGCGTGATCCGATGACATACAGCAGTTTCAGCGCACTTTCTTGGCCGTTCGGGTCATTAAAGTGCGGCACCATGTCTTCTAACAAGGCATAGGCGATCACTGCATCAAATTCCGCCCCCTTCACGCCGTGGATTGTTGAAATAGTTATGCCTGTCCGGCTCTGAAAAACCTTTCTAAACGTCTCGATGTCTCCAATGAATTCGCTGCCCTCACTCTTCAGACGATCAACTCTAGCTTGCGAGCTACCAAAGAACGCAGGCACAGCAAGTAGGTGGTGAGAATAGGCGAGCGCCCTGCAAGAGGCCGCGCCACAACACCAAATTCACGACTGGCGGTGATTTGCGAAGCACCTGCCAGCCCCAGCGCAAAGCCTGCCGACACCAGCGTCATCATTAAGTCTAAAGAAGCAACCTGTTCAGCCACCAGCGGCTCTGCATCCACAGTGCGTAACACGCGGGCGATCTGACGCACATGACCTTCGCATACGACCGGATCACACATCACCAGCGGATAGCGTAGCACCTCGTCCAGAGGAATGCGCTTGTGACTCAGGATAGGATGCCGTTCGGGCACCGCGACCATCAATGGCTCGGACCAGACAGGCTCGGCGAGGATGTTATCGCCCACATCGTCAGACTGCGCAAAGCCCACGTCGTAAAGATCATCAACCAATCCCTTGATCTGTTGCGACAGCGGCACCTCGAACAAACGAATATCGACCTCTGGTTCATGCAAACGGCACTGTGCCAACAAAGCGGGCAATCGCGACGGCGTAATACCATCGGACAAGGCAATGCGTAACTGACCGTGGAAACCACTGGCCGCAGCCCTTACGCTGTCACGCGCTTGCTCAAGTGCAGCGAACACGCGAGGAACATGTTCAAGAAACAGCGTGCCTGCTCGAGTCAACCGCGTGCTGCGCGTAGTACGCGCAAACAGCGACACGCCCAGTTCTTCTTCCAGTTCCTTGATGGCCCGTGACAGCGGAGACTGCTCGATATGCAGCCGCTCGGCAGCGCGGGCGAAATGAAGTTCTTCTGCAACTGCAATGAAACACCGTAAATGACGTAGCTCCATGAGGCCCCTTCATCACTCGTGCATGAGATGCACGAAGTCCCTGGTTGGTTGTTGTCCACCTGTTGTCCTCCAAGTGTTGTTATCCATGAGGGCTGAGGGTGCCGAGTACCGCTACGCTTACCAGAATCAGGAGCGCGATTGTCGCCTCGATGGTCACACTCAGTCGCAGGTGCTGTGCAGAGTGCGAAGGGACGCCGGTATGGATGTCACGTTCGAGCCGGGGCACCAACCACCAGCGATGCAAGGCGGCGAGGCCCAGCATCGCAGCGAACAGCGCCAGCTTGAGCAGCATCAGGTTGCCGTGCCGGCTGTGGAACAGCGGTGCGATGGACCAGCCGACCAGATCCCCGTAGTGAAAGATGCCGGTCACCACCAGGACGCCGACGAAGACCGTGCCCGGCCGCGAAAAGGTGTGCAGTGCCCGCCACAGCATGTGCAAGCCCTCACCCGCGGCGGGCTTGCCGTGACGAACGAACAAAATCAGCAAGGCGAAGATGGCCCCGATCCAGCCGCCGGCAGCGAGCAGGTGCGCCATACCAGCCACCAGCCGCACCGTACCACTCACACCCTCGCCACTGGCAGCATGTCCATTCCACGCCAGGCTGACCAGCGCCACGCCGGCCAGTAGGGTCACTCGCCGAATGGGGAATGGGCGCTCGGCGCGCTGCGACTGCCAGCCGAGTACAGCAAGCAGCAGAACCAGCAGGAATGCTCGCGTCAGCCCGGCGCGCCCAGCGGGGGTGTCGAACAGATACCAGGCCAAGTCGTCCCGCGCCAGATCGGAAACCGCGACCCCCATGATGCCAGCCGTGCTGCGCACAATCTCAATGCCCGCCAGCGCCAAGCCGAGCACCCCACAGATCAGGAGCCCCTGGGTCAAGGCCCATCTGGGCAGGGGTGGGTGCTTATCGCCGCTGGTCGTTGAGGCGGCCGGACCGTACCACGCGAATAGCGGCAATCCGAACAGCAGCATCAAGTCCAGGTACTGCATGAACCGAAGCGTGTAGTCGGGAA
>JALNZZ010000040.1 GCA_023229065.1 Porticoccaceae bacterium | reverse complement strand
GTTGGCAGCAATGCCAATGTAACTTGGAGAAAACTCGTGGCAATAGGACTCGAAGACAAAAAAGCGATTGTCGCTGAAGTCCAGCAAGCTGCTCAGGGTGCTCTGTCCGCTGTTATCGCCGATGCGCGCGGTATTCCGGTGGGCAAGATGACTGCCCTGCGCAAGGAAGCTCGTGCCAACGGTGTGTGGATGAAGGTTGTTCGCAACACCCTGGCGCGTCGCGCTATCGAAGGTACGCCCTACGAATGTGTCAAAGACGCACTCGTCGGCCCGTCACTCATTGCATTTTCCAGTGATCACCCAGGTGCGGCAGCCCGCATTTTCAAGGAGTTCGCGAAGACCAATGAGCTGTTCGAGCTGAAAGCGGCTGCCTTTGAAGGCGAAGTGGTGGATATCTCGCTGTTGGCAAGCCTGCCGACTTACGACGAAGCCATCGCCAAGCTGATGAGCGTGATGAAAGAAGCTGCCGCAGGCAAGCTGGTTCGCACAATTGCTGCTGTTCGCGATCAAAAGGAACAACAGGCGGCGTAAGAGTTATTCGCACGCCATACCATGTTTAATGAGCCGCGTTCAGTGAACGGTAAGCGCTCCATCAATGGGAACTGACACATGTCACTCACTAAAGAAGACATCATCAATGCAATCGCCGAAATGTCCGTTAAGGACGTTGTCGAACTGATCACCGCCATGGAAGAGAAGTTCGGCGTAACTGCCGCTGTTGCCGCTGTTGCGGTAGCTGGTGGCGACGCTGGCGCTGCTGCAGAAGAGAAGACAGAGTTCGATATCGTCCTCACTGCTGCAGGCGACAAGAAAGTTAACGTGATCAAGGCCGTTCGCAGCATCACTGGTCTGGGCCTGAAAGAAGCCAAAGACCTGGTAGACGGCGCTCCTTCCACACTGAAGGAAGGCGTCTCCAAAGAAGATGCTGAAGCAGCCAAGAAAGATCTGGAAGAAGCAGGCGCAACTGTCGAACTGAAGTAAGTTCGAAGATAGTGTATAGCGCTCTGCTACCTGGTTGATATCAGGTATCGGCTGGCGGGCCTTCCCGCCGGCCTTTTCCTGTTTTTCGTGAGGAGAACAGGAGCCTCCCAAAGGAGGTCGCAGCTTGAACTGCAATCCCACGCCCCCAAAGTGAAAGTGCTGGTGACTACTGATGGCTTACTCCTACACCGAGAAAAAACGCATCCGCAAGGATTTTGGCAAGCTGCAGCAGGTGATGGAACTTCCACCGCTGCTGGCCATACAGCTGGACTCCTATCGTAAATTCACTCAGTTGGGTGTTCCTGCCAGCGAGAGGCTCGAGGCAGGACTCCACGCCGCTTTCAAATCTGTTTTTCCCATTGTCAGCTTTTCTGGCAATGCTGCTCTGGAATATGTCGACTACACCCTGGGTAAGCCTCTGTTCGATGAAGAGGACTGTAAACTGCGCAGCGTGACCTTCGCCGTGCCCCTGCGGGTGCGTGTACGGCTGGTCATCTACGATAAAGAGTCCTCCAACAAGGCTATCAAGGACATCAAGGAGCAGGAAGTCTACATGGGGGAAATCCCCCTGATGACCGACCACGGCACCTTTATCATCAATGGTACCGAGCGGGTTATAGTGTCTCAGCTGCACCGTTCGCCGGGTGTGTTCTTCGACCACGACAAAGGCAAGACTCACTCCTCGGGCAAGCTGCTCTACTCGGGCCGCATCATTCCCTACCGCGGATCCTGGCTCGACTTTGAGTTCGACCCGAAGGATCAGCTCTTCGTGCGCATCGACCGCCGGCGCAAGCTGCCAGCCACTATTTTGCTGCGCGCTCTGGGCTACAACGCTGAGGAAATTCTCGGCATGTTCTTTGAGGTGACCAGCTTCCAGATCAAGGCTGATGGCAACTATGTACTCGACCTCGAACCTGGCCGTCTGCGTGGTGAAATTGCCAGCTTTGACATCAAAGGCAAGGATGGCAAGGTCATCGTTGAGGAAGGCCGCCGTATTACCGCGCGCCATATTCGTCAGCTCGAAGCGGACAAGATCAACCAGCTGGAAGTACCAGCGGAATACCTGCACGGTCGCGTACTGGCCAAAGATGTGGTGGATCCGGCTACCGGTGAGCTGTTGTTTGAATGCAACACGGAGCTCACTCCAGAGGCGCTGGACAAGCTTAACAATGTGGACATCAAAAGCATTGAGGTGATCTACACTAACGACCTCGACTGCGGACCCTTTATGTCCGACACGCTGCGTGCCGACCCCACCCGCACCCAGCTCGAGGCGCTGGTCGAAATCTATCGCATGATGCGCCCCGGCGAACCGCCGACCAAGGAGTCTGCGGAGAATCTGTTCAACAACCTGTTTTTCACCCTTGAGCGCTACGATCTGTCCGCGGTCGGCCGCATGAAGTTCAACCGCCGCCTCGGTCGCGAGGAGGTGCTCGGCTCTGGCACCCTCGACCGCGAGGATATTGTCGATGTCATGCGCTGCCTGATCGACATCCGCAACGGCAAGGGTATCGTGGATGACATCGATCACCTTGGTAACCGGCGCGTGCGCTCCGTGGGTGAAATGGCCGAAAACCAGTTCCGTATCGGTTTGGTGCGTGTCGAGCGCGCGGTCAAAGAACGTCTCTCCGTGGTGGAGAGCGAAGGCCTGATGCCGCAGGACCTGGTCAACGCCAAGCCCGTTGCTGCCGCCATGAAAGAGTTCTTCGGCTCCAGCCAGCTGTCGCAGTTCATGGACCAGAACAACCCGCTGTCGGAAGTGACCCACAAGCGCCGTGTCTCGGCCCTTGGCCCGGGTGGCCTGACCCGCGAGCGTGCCGGCTTTGAGGTGCGCGACGTACACCCGACTCACTATGGCCGCGTCTGCCCCATTGAGACTCCGGAAGGTCCCAACATTGGACTGATTAACTCTTTGGCCACCTATGCCCGCACCAACGACTACGGCTTTATCGAAGCGCCGTATCGCAAGGTTATCGATGGCAAGGTCACTGATGAGATCGAATATCTGTCAGCTATTGAAGAGAGCAATCACATTATTGCTCAGGCCTCTGCGGAGGTGAACGAGGCGGGGGAATTGACGGAAGAGCTGGTGACGGTGCGTCATGAAGGCGAGTTTACCGTCAAGCCGCCACAGGAAGTTTCCTATATGGATGTATCGCCGCGCCAGGTGGTCTCCATTGCTGCGGCCCTGATTCCCTTCCTTGAGCACGATGATGCCAACCGTGCTTTGATGGGCTCGAACATGCAGCGTCAGGCGGTGCCGACCCTGCGTGCCGAGAAGCCCCTGGTGGGCACCGGCATCGAGCGGGTGGTCGCCCGCGACTCCGGTGTGTGCGTGGTGGCCAAGCGCGGCGGCGTGATCGAAAACGTCGATGCGGGTCGTATCGTGGTGCGGGTCAATGACGAAGAAGTGGAAGCCGGTGATGCCGGTGTCGACATCTACAATTTGATCAAATACACCCGCTCCAACCAGAACACCTGTATCAATCAGCGTCCCATCGTCAAGGCGGGCGATGTGGTGGGCAAGGGCGATATCCTGGCCGATGGTCCCTCTGTGGATCTCGGTGAGCTGGCCCTGGGTCAGAACATGCGCATCGCTTTCATGCCCTGGAATGGCTACAACTTTGAGGACTCCATCCTCATTTCCGAGCGCGTGGTGCAGGACGACCGCTTTACCACCATTCACATCCAGGAGCTGACTTGTACTGCTCGTGACACCAAGCTGGGCGCTGAAGAGATTACTGCCGATATTCCTAACGTGGGTGAGTCAGCACTATCGCGCCTCGACGAGTCGGGCATTGTGTACGTAGGTGCCGAAGTGGTTGCTGGCGATATTCTGGTGGGCAAGGTAACGCCGAAGGGTGAAACTCAGCTCACTCCAGAAGAAAAGCTGCTGCGCGCCATCTTTGGTGAAAAAGCCTCGGACGTAAAAGACACCTCCCTGCGAGTCCCAAGCAGTACCAAGGGGACTGTAATTGGTGTCCAGGTGTTCACTCGTGAAGGGCTGGAAAAAGATGCCCGCTCCAAGGAGATCGAAAAGGCAGCCCTGGAAGAGTACCGCAAGGACCTGAAGGACGAGTTCCGCATTATGGAAAACGCCACCTTCGAACGTCTGCGGGATGCTCTGGTGGGCAAAAAGGTCGTCAAGGCCCCCGGTCTTAAGAAAGGCGATGTGCTCAGCGCCGAGACAGTAGCCAGCTTCGACCAGGAAAAGTGGTTCAAAGTGCGCATGGAAGATGATGCTCTCAACGAGCAACTGACCCGTGCTGAAGAGCTGCTCAAAGAGCGGCGCAAGCAGCAAGATGAGCGCTTTGAAGACAAGAAGAACAAGCTGCAGAGCGGCGATGATCTGGCCCCTGGTGTGCTCAAAACCGTCAAGGTATACCTGGCAGTCAAGCGCAGTGTACAGCCCGGTGACAAGATGGCTGGTCGCCACGGTAACAAAGGTGTTATCTCGGCCATCATGCCGGTCGAGGATATGCCCTACGACGATAATGGCGTGCCCGTCGATGTGGTCTTGAACCCTCTCGGCGTGCCATCGCGGATGAACGTTGGGCAGATCCTTGAGACCCATCTTGGCCTTGCCGCCAAGGGGCTGGGCGAGAAGATCAATGCCATGCTCGAAGAGCAGCGCAAGGTTGCCGAGATACGCAGCTTCATCCAGGAGATCTACAACACCGGAGAAAGCACCAAGCCCGCTGATGTTTCGGCGCTGACTGATGGAGAGGTCCTCGAGCTGGCTCAGAACCTCACTGGCGGTGTTCCTATGGCCACCCCGGTATTCGACGGTGCGGAGGAAGTGGAAATCAAGCAGCTGCTCAAGCTGGCTGGCATGCCCGAGAGCGGTCAGATGGTCCTGTACGATGGTCGCACCGGTGAAGCCTTTGACCGCCCGGTGAGCGTTGGCTATATGTACATGCTGAAACTGAACCACCTTGTCGACGACAAGATGCATGCTCGCTCCACGGGCTCCTACAGCCTGGTTACCCAGCAGCCTCTCGGCGGTAAAGCCCAGTTCGGTGGCCAGCGCTTTGGAGAGATGGAAGTGTGGGCGCTGGAAGCCTACGGGGCGACCTATACCCTGCAGGAGATGCTCACCGTCAAATCCGATGATGTGGCGGGTCGTACCAAGATGTACAAAAATATCGTCGACGGCGATCACCGCATGGAGCCAGGCATGCCTGAGTCCTTCAACGTATTGGTGAAGGAAATCCGCTCTCTGGGCATCAACATCGAGCTGGAATACGAGTAACCGCAACTGGATAAGACGCCCCCGGCCTGCGAGCCGGGGGTGAAGGCAAGCATCCACCGGAGGAAAGGCCTTGAAAGACTTACTGAATATGTTGAAGTCCCAGGAACAGAATGGCGATTTTGATGCCATCCGCATCGGCCTGGCGTCGCCGGAAATGATTCGCTCCTGGTCCTACGGCGAAGTCAAAAAGCCGGAAACCATCAATTACCGCACCTTCAAGCCTGAGCGCGAAGGGCTTTTCTGTGCCAAGATCTTTGGCCCAGTGCGCGACTATGAGTGCCTGTGCGGCAAGTATAAGCGCATGAAGCACCGCGGAATTGTCTGTGAGAAATGTGGCGTAGAAGTGACACTCGCCAAAGTGCGTCGCGATCGCATGGGCCATATCGAGCTGGCCAGCCCTGTTGCGCACATCTGGTTCCTGAAGTCACTGCCGTCCCGTATTGGTCTGTTTCTTGACATGACCTTGCGCGAGATCGAGCGCGTGTTGTACTTCGAATCCTTTGTCGTCACCGACCCAGGCATGACGACTCTGGAGCGCGGCCAGCTGCTCAACGACGAGCAGTACTTCGAAGCCATGGAAGAATATGGTGATGAGTTCAGCGCCAGCATGGGTGCCGAGGCCATTCAGGCCTTGCTGCGCGAAATCGATATGGAGCGTGAAATCGCCGATATCCGCGAGGAGCTGCCCAATACCAACTCCGAGACCAAGAGCAAGAAGCTGTCCAAGCGGCTGAAGCTGTTGGAGGCCTTCTATAACTCGGGCAACAAGCCGGAGTGGATGATTCTCGAGGCTCTGCCGGTGCTGCCACCGGATCTGCGTCCCTTGGTGCCTCTGGACGGTGGCCGCTTTGCCACCTCGGACCTCAACGACTTGTATCGCCGGGTGATCAACCGCAACAACCGCCTCAAGCGTCTGCTGGAGCTGAGCGCCCCGGACATTATCGTGCGCAACGAGAAGCGCATGCTGCAGGAAGCAGTGGATGCCTTGCTGGACAACGGTCGTCGCGGTCGCGCCATCACCGGTTCCAACAAGCGTCCCCTGAAGTCCCTCGCCGATATGATCAAGGGTAAACAGGGTCGTTTCCGTCAGAACTTGCTGGGTAAGCGGGTTGACTACTCGGGCCGCTCCGTGATCGTGGTCGGGCCGACTTTGCGTCTGCACCAGTGCGGCCTGCCCAAGCGCATGGCGCTGGAACTGTTCAAGCCGTTTATTTTTTCCAAGCTGGAATCCCGCGGCTTGGCCACCACTATCAAGGCGGCCAAGAAAATGGTCGAGCGTGAAGAGTCGGTGGTGTGGGATATCCTCGACGAGGTGATCCGCGAGCACCCGGTGATGCTCAACCGCGCCCCCACTTTGCACCGTCTCGGCATTCAGGCTTTCGAGCCCGTGCTGATTGAGGGTAAGGCAATTCAGCTGCATCCGCTGGTGTGTGCGGCGTTCAACGCCGACTTTGACGGTGACCAGATGGCGGTGCACGTGCCGCTCACCATCGAAGCGCAGCTCGAGGCTCGCGCCTTGATGATGTCTACCAACAATATTCTGTCACCGGCCAACGGCGAGCCCATCATCGTACCTTCTCAAGACGTGGTGCTGGGGCTGTACTACATGACTCGCGATCGCGTCGGCGCCAAAGGAGAAGGCGCGGTCTTCGCCAACCTGGCAGAGGTTTCGCGCGCTTACTACAGCCGCCAGGTCGATCTGCAGGCCAAGGTCAGGGTGCGCATCCGCGAGGTGCAGATTGGCGCTGATGGCGAACAAACTGAAACGGTAACACTGCGCGAAACCACTGTTGGTCGCGCTCTATTGTGGGAAATTGTCCCCGAGGGGCTGTCTTTCGACCTGGTCAACCAGGCGATGACCAAGAAGGCCATTTCACGCATCATCAACCAGTGCTATCGTATCGTTGGCCTCAAGGCGACGGTAATCTTTGCCGACCAGTTGATGTACACCGGCTTCGATTTCTCTACCCGCTCTGGCTCTTCCATCGGCGTCAACGACTTTATGATTCCTGCCAACAAGGCGGATATCATTGCTCGCGCCGATGAGGAGGTGATGGAGATCGAAACCCAGTTCGCTTCCGGACTGGTAACTCAAGGCGAGAAGTACAACAAAGTAATCGATATCTGGTCGCGGGCCAACGATCTGGTGGCCAAGTCCATGATGGAAGGGATTTCCAAAGAAAAAGTCGTGGGACGCGACGGCGTGGAGACGGAGCAGCCGTCCTTCAACTCCGTGTTCATGATGGCTGATTCCGGTGCTCGGGGCTCGCCGGCCCAGATCCGTCAGTTGGCGGGTATGCGGGGCTTGATGGCCCGTCCCGATGGCTCCATCATCGAAACACCTATTGTCGCCAACTTCCGTGAAGGGTTGAACGTACTTCAGTACTTTATCTCTACTCACGGTGCTCGTAAGGGGCTGGCGGACACCGCACTGAAGACTGCCAACTCCGGTTATCTGACCCGGCGTCTGGTGGATGTGGCTCAGGACGTGGTGGTCACCGATCTCGACTGTGGCACCACTGAGGGACTGCTCATGTCCCCAGTGATCGAGGGTGGTGACATCATCGAGTCGCTGGGTGACCGTATCCTCGGTCGAGTGGTAGCCCGCGATGTGCTCAGGCCGGGTAGCGATGAAATTGCCGTGCCGGCTGGTACCATCATTGATGAAGCCTGGGTAGACCGGATCGAGACCATGGGCATTGACGAAGTCAGTGTGCGCTCGCCGATTACCTGTGAAGTACGCTACGGTATCTGTGCTGAGTGCTATGGTCGCGATTTGGCACGTGGTCACAAGGTCAACGTCGGCGAAGCAGTGGGCGTCATCGCCGCTCAGTCCATCGGTGAGCCCGGTACCCAGCTGACCATGCGTACTTTCCACATTGGTGGTGCAGCGTCACGAGCCTCGGCGGTGGACAATATCCAGGTAAAAGCCGCCGGCACCATTCGCCTTGTCAACGTCAAGCTGGTGGAGCGCGAGCACGACCAGGTGGCAGTGTCCCGCTCCGGTGAATTGGCGGTGGCAGATGCCAATGGTCGGGAGCGCGAGCGCTACAAGATTCCCTATGGTGCGATCCTCACTATCAAAGATGGTGAAGCCGTCAATGCGGGCCAGGTGGTTGCCAAGTGGGATCCCCACACGCACCCGATCATCAGTGAAGTTGCGGGTACAGTGTCGTTCTCGGGAATGGAAGAAGGCCTCAGTGTCCGCCGTCAAACCGATGAGCTGACCGGTCTGACCAATATTGCAGTGCTCGACCCCAACGAGCGGCCTGCCGCCGGCAAGGAAATGAAGCCGATGGTCACCCTGCTGGATGCCGATGGCCAGCAGCTGCAGTTCCCCAACTCAACGGTGCCGGCTCACTACATGCTGCCTACCAACGCCATTGTCACTCTCAGTGATGGCCAGCAGATTCGCGCCGGTGATGTTGTTGCCCGCATTCCCCAAGAGGGCTCCAAAACCCGTGATATCACGGGTGGTTTGCCGCGGGTTGCCGACCTGTTCGAGGCGCGCAAGCCGAAGGATCCAGCTATCCTTGCGGAAGTCAGTGGTACCGTCAGCTTCGGTAAGGAAACCAAAGGCAAGCGCCGTCTGGTTATCACGCCTACCGATGGCAGCGATGTGTACGAGGAGCTGATTCCCAAGTGGCGCCAGTTGGGTGTCTACGAGGGTGAGCAGGTAGAGCGCGGTGAAGTCATTGCCGATGGTCCCGATAACCCGCACGATATCCTGCGTCTGCAGGGTGTTGACTCGCTGGCGAAATATATCGTCAACGAGATCCAGGAGGTCTACCGCCTGCAGGGTGTGAAGATCAACGACAAGCATATTGAAGTCATCGTTCGCCAGATGTTGCGCAAGGTGGAAATCACTGATATGGGTGAGTCTTCCTTCGTGCGGGGCGAGCAGGTGGAGTACAACCGGGTACTGGACGAAAACGAGGCGCTGGCACTGGCGAACAAGCTGCCTGCCAAATACGAGCGTCAGCTGCTGGGGATCACCAAGGCCTCGCTGGCTACCGAAAGCTTTATTTCGGCTGCCTCTTTCCAGGAGACCACCCGGGTGCTCACCGAAGCGTCAGTTACCGGCAAGCGCGACAATCTGCGCGGACTCAAGGAAAACGTGGTGGTAGGGCGTCTCATTCCCTCCGGTACTGGTCTGGCCTACCACGCCCAGCGTCGCAAACGCCGCGAAGCGGCACTCACCGAAGTGGTGGGTGTATCCGCCAGCGACGTCGAAGCGGCGCTATCCGAAGCCCTCAATGCTGGCGACAACGGCAACGAGGAATAACCCGGCGGCCAGCAGCTGCCTTGACTCGGGGCGGCGGCATCTTTAAAATGCCGCCTCCCTGTTTCAGGGTGGGCGGCTCCTGCCTGTAGCCCAACAGTCAATGTCTTCGCGAGAAGGCTTTATTTTCGGAGTAATAGTAAATGGCAACGATCAACCAGTTGGTTCGTAAGCCGAGAAAACGCAAAGTCGCCAAAAGCGATGTCCCTGCGCTGGAAAGTTGTCCCCAGCGCCGTGGTGTATGCACCCGTGTCTATACCACCACGCCGAAGAAGCCGAACTCCGCACTCCGCAAGGTTTGCCGTGTTCGTCTCACCAACGGCTATGAGGTGTCATCCTACATCGGCGGTGAAGGCCACAACCTTCAGGAGCACAGTGTTGTCCTGATCCGTGGTGGTCGAGTCAAGGATCTTCCCGGTGTGCGTTATCACACCGTGCGCGGCAGCCTCGATACCTCTGGTGTCGACAAGCGCCGTCAGCGTCGCTCAAAGTACGGTGCCAAGCGCCCGAAAGCGGCTAAGGCCTGATTTGCGGTTTCGGTGAGAACCGAGTAAGGCCGGGCAGTGCAATTATTGCCAGTACCCGGACAACCCTGAAGAGAAGAGTGAAGTAACATGCCAAGAAGACGCATTGCTGCCAAGCGTGAAATTTTGCCGGATCCCAAGTACGGCAATGTCACACTGGCCAAGTTTATGAACCACGTTATGGTTAGTGGCAAGAAGTCCGTTGCAGAGCGGATTGTTTACGGTGCCCTGACCCAAGTGGAAGAGCGCCTGAAAAAAGATCCCGCTGAAGTGTTTGAAGAAGCGCTCAATAACGTTGCTCCCATGGTGGAAGTAAAGTCCCGCCGTGTAGGAGGCGCTACCTATCAGGTGCCTGTCGAAGTCCGTCCTTCCCGCCGCCATGCCCTGGCGATGCGCTGGCTGGTGGATTACGCGCGCGGCCGCGGTGAAAAGTCCATGCGCCAGCGCTTGGCGGGCGAGATCATCGACGCCTACCAGAACAAGGGCGGGGCCGTGAAGAAGCGTGAAGATGTGCACCGTATGGCTGAAGCCAACAAGGCCTTCTCCCACTTCAGGTTCTGATTCCCTTGCGGTAATCAGGTTGACACAAAAAGGTAGCCCCACTGGCTACCTTTTTGTGATTTAGAGACACTGTTTTTCACAGCTTTTCAGGGTGACTATCGTGGCACGTAAAACTCCTCTCAGCCGTTATAGAAACATTGGTATCTGTGCCCATGTGGATGCAGGCAAAACGACCACTACCGAGCGAGTGCTGTTCTATACAGGACTTTCCCACAAATTGGGCGAGGTGCACGATGGCGCCGCTACAACCGACTGGATGGTACAGGAGCAGGAGCGGGGTATCACCATCACCTCTGCTGCGGTCACGACCTTTTGGAAGGGGATGGAAGGGCAGTTTGAGCAGCACCGTATCAATGTCATCGACACACCCGGTCACGTGGACTTCACCATTGAGGTGGAGCGCTCCCTGCGTGTACTGGACGGTGCTGTGGTGGTGCTGTGTGGCTCTTCGGGAGTGCAACCCCAGACGGAAACTGTGTGGCGCCAGGCCAACAAGTACGAAGTGCCACGCCTGGTGTTCGTTAACAAGATGGACCGCACTGGCGCGGACTTTCTGCGTGTAGTGGAGCAGTTGAGCACCCGCCTCGGTGCTACCGCGGTGCCGCTGCAAATGACCATTGGCAGTGAAGAAAACTTCCAGGGCGTAGTCGATCTGGTCAAGATGAAGTCGGTTGTGTGGAGTGAAGCCGATCAGGGCATGAGCTTTGTCCACGGTGAGATCCCCGCCGATCTGGTCGAGCAGTGCGAGAAGATGCGCGAACACCTCGTTGAAGCTGCTGCCGAAGCCAATGAAGAATTGATGGAGAAATACCTCGAAGGCGAGGAGTTGAGCGAGGCAGAGATCAAGGCTGGTATCCGGGCGCGGACTCTGGCTAACGAGATTGTGCCGGTCCTGGGTGGATCGGCGTTCAAGAACAAGGGTGTGCAGGCGGTGCTCGATGCCGTCATCGAATATCTGCCGTCTCCGGCAGAGGTGAAGGCAATCGAAGGTACCCTTGCCGATGGTGAAACCCTTGCCACGCGCTCAAGCGATGACAGCGAGCCTTTTGCTGCTCTGGCGTTCAAGATTGCGACTGACCCCTTTGTGGGCACGCTGACCTTTATGCGAGTCTATTCCGGTAAGCTGGAGAGCGGCACCGGGGTGCTTAACTCGGTCAAGGGAAAGCGGGAGCGCATTGGGCGCATGGTGCAGATGCACGCTAACAACCGCGAAGAAATCAAGGAGGTGCTGGCGGGCGATATTGCCGCTGCCATCGGGCTCAAAGACACGACGACAGGGGATACTTTGTGCGATCCGGACCATGTCATTGTGCTTGAGCGCATGGAGTTCCCTGAACCAGTGATTTCGGTGGCGGTAGAGCCTCGCTCTCAGGCGGACCAGGATAAAATGAGCATTGCGCTAGGCAAGCTGGCTGCGGAAGATCCGTCCTTTAAGGTTCGCACCGACGAGGAGAGCGGACAGACGATCATCTCCGGTATGGGTGAATTGCACCTGGACATTATCGTCGACCGTCTGCGCCGTGAGTTCAGTGTTGATGCCAATATTGGTAAGCCACAGGTGGCGTACCGTGAGCGCATTCGCAATACCTGTGAGGTGGAAGGCAAGTTTATTCGCCAGTCCGGAGGCCGTGGCCAATATGGGCATGTGTGGATTCGTTTTGAGCCAGCAGCTGACGAAGGGGCCGAGGGGCTTGAGTTTGCCAATGAGCTTGTCGGTGGCGTGGTCCCCAAAGACTTTGTGCCTGCCATCGAAAAAGGTATCGCCGAACAGATGCAAAATGGCGTTCTCGCCGGTTATCCGCTGTTGGGCCTCAAGGCGACTGTCTACGACGGCTCTTACCACGATGTAGACTCCAGCGAAATGGCGTTCAAGATTGCAGCCTCCATGGCCACCAAGAAGTTGGCCGAGGTGGGGGGCGCTGTGCTGTTGGAGCCTGTTATGAAGGTGGAAGTAATCACTCCAGAAGCGAATATGGGCGATGTGGTAGGGGATCTCAACCGCCGTCGGGGCATCATTCATGGCATGGATGAAAGCATCTCTGGCAAAGTTATCGATGCGGAAGTGCCGTTGGCCGAAATGTTTGGGTACGCGACCGATTTGCGCTCAGCTACTCAGGGGCGTGCTACCTTCACCATGGAGTTCAGCCGTTACGCCGAAGCGCCCAACAATGTTGCCCAGGAGATTATCAAGAAGCACGGCTAAGGGTCGTGCTGATTGCTCTGGAGCTCGGACACAGAAAGCTCGGATACAAAAAGTTCAGACACAAAAAAGCCCGGTGATTTTTGTCACCGGGCTTTTTTGTGTTGCGCTGTTACTTCTTGGCGGCTTCCTTCCTGGCCTTGGCCTCGGCAATCACCGTTTCGGCAACTGCGTTGGGACAGGGCATGTAGTGAGAAAACTCCATTGAGAACTGACCGCGCCCAGAGGTCATGGTGCGCAGGGAACCAATATAGCCAAACATCTCGGCAAGCGGGACGTCGGCCTTGACGCGGATACCGGTAGTGCCGCGCTCCTGGTCCTTGATCATGCCGCGACGACGGTTGAGGTCGCCAATCACGTCCCCGACGTTGTCTTCAGGTGTGAACACGTCCACTTTCATGACAGGTTCAAGCAGTTGAGGGCCTGCTTTGGGCATGGACTGACGGAATGCACCCTTGGCTGCGATCTCAAAAGCAATGGCCGAGGAGTCCACAGCGTGGTAGGAACCGTCGAAAAGTTCGATCTCGACATCAAGTACGGGATATCCGGCCAATGGGCCCTCGTTCATCATGCCCTTGAAGCCCTTCTCAATGGCCGGGAAGAACTCTTTGGGCACGTTGCCGCCCACTACTGTAGACGTGAACGCAAATCCGGTGCCGGGCTCGCCGGGACGAATGCGATAGTCGATCTTACCAAACTGACCGGAACCGCCGGATTGCTTCTTGTGCGTGTAGGAGTCTTCAATGGCTTTGGTAATGGTTTCGCGATAGGCCACCTGGGGCTTGCCGACAACCATCTCTACACCATAGGTGCGGCGCAGGATGTCTACCTTGATGTCCAGGTGCAGCTCACCCATTCCCTTCAGAATGGTTTCGCCGGAGTCTTCGTCAGTCTCGACCTGGAAGGTGGGGTCTTCGGCAACCATTTTACCGATGGCCACGCCCATTTTCTCTGCGCCGGCCTTGTCTTTGGGAGCGACGGCAATCGAGATAACCGGCTCAGGGAAGACCATCGGCTCGAGGGTGCAGGGGTGCTCTGGATCGCACAGAGTGTGACCGGTTTTCACGTTCTTCATGCCGATGATGGCGATGATGTCGCCAGCCTGGGCGCGGGTGAGCTCATTGCGATCGCTGGCGTGCATCTCAACCATGCGGCCAATACGCTCGGTTTTGCCTGTCGCCGAGTTGAGCAAAGTCATACCCTTCTCAAGGACGCCAGAGTAGATGCGCACAAAGGTCAGAGCGCCGAAACGGTCGTCCATGATCTTGAAAGCCAGGGCGCGGAAAGGCTCGGTGGTAGAGACGGTGGCGACTTCGCCAGTGGGATTGCCTTCTTCGTCGGTCAGTGGCTGTGGTTCTACCTCGGTGGGGTCGGGCAGATAGTTAACCACGCCGTCGAGGACCAGCTGCATACCCTTGTTTTTGAAAGCAGAGCCACAGAACGTTGGGAAGAAGTCCAGTTTGACAGTGCCCTTGCGGATGCAGCGCTTGAGATCGTCGACACTGATCTCTTCGCCTTCCATATAGGCCATCATCAGATCGTCGTCCTGCTCGACAGCCGTTTCCACCAGCTGCTGATGGTACAGCTCGACATCGTCTACCATGTCGGCAGGAACATCGGTAATCTCGTACTTGTCAGGGTCGCCAGAGGCATCCCATACATACGCTTGCTTGGTCAAAACGTCGACGACGCCAACAAAGGTATCTTCCCGGCCGATCGGCAGGGTCATGATCAGGGGGTTGGCCGCCAGGACCTTCTTGATCTGCTCCACAACGCGGAAAAAGTCAGCGCCGACCCGGTCGAGCTTGTTGACAAAGATCAGGCGGGCCACATCCGAGTCGTTGGCATAGCGCCAGTTGGTCTCGGATTGAGGCTCAACGCCGCTGGAACCACAGAACACACCGATGCCGCCGTCGAGCACTTTAAGGGAGCGATACACTTCCACAGTGAAGTCCACGTGGCCGGGTGTGTCGATGACATTGAGGCGGTGGCCCTTCCAGAAGCAGGTGGTAGCAGCGGACTGAATAGTGATGCCGCGCTCGGCCTCCTGGTCCATGAAGTCCATGGTGGATTCGCCTTCATGGGTTTCGCCAGCCTTGTGAATCTTGCCGGTGAGCTTGAGAATGCGCTCGCTGGTGGTGGTTTTGCCCGCGTCAACGTGAGCAAAAATGCCGATATTTCGGTATAAAGAAAGGTCGTTCATGGGGTTGCTCTGATCAAAGGTGTGAATGCGCGGGCGATTATACGGAAGTTTGGCAGAAAATTATAAGGAAATACGATGAAAACCGCCGTGAAAGCTAAATTGTCACGCCCTTGATCACCTAAATGCTGTTAAGTGGAAGCTCAGGGGAGCTTTGACGTGATGAAAGAGCGCCTGTACTGCTCGGCCAAAGGCAAAACGTGGTAAATTTAGTTGCTTCATTTGTACCCTACCCGTTGACAAGGTGCAAATGAAGACTAAGATGGCATCCCTTAAAAAAGGTGGTGGCGACTAGTGGTAAGCCGTGCCTGAAATTTGCCAGTTCGCCAGGGTGAGCCGGCAGCCAGTGATTGTTGACAAGCTTACGAGGTTATTTAGAAGTGGCAAAGGAAAAGTTCGAACGCAATAAGCCCCATGTGAACGTGGGCACTATTGGTCATGTTGACCACGGCAAAACAACCCTGACAGCGGC
>JALNZZ010000039.1 GCA_023229065.1 Porticoccaceae bacterium | reverse complement strand
AATGTCAATGAAGTCAAACGGGGTTTTTTTAAGTTTTCACAGTGTCCCAACAACCCCAAAAACACTGCTGTCCCGTGGCGCGACAAGTCACCCGACAGCAACCCGTTGCGCATCGCAATACGCCTGAGCCTCAGCCACATCCAGAGTACCCTCATAGATAGCCCGCCCGGTAATGGCGCCAAGAATGCCCTGCGCCGAAACTTCGCACAAAGCCTTGATATCGTCCAGGTTGGTGATACCACCGGAAGCGATCACGGGAATACTGCTGGCTTTTGCCATGGCCAGGGTAGCCTCCACATTGACGCCCTGCATCATGCCGTCGCGATCGATATCAGTGTAAACGATGGCGCTGACCCCCTGATCCTCAAATTTGCGCGCCAGCTCGGTGGCTTTCACTTCTGTCACCTCAGCCCAGCCGTCCGTCGCCACCAGGCCATTCTTGGCATCGAGACCGACAATAATATGCCCTTTAAACTGATTGCAGGCCTCCGCGACAAAGGCAGGATCCTTCACCGCACTGGTACCGAGAATCACGAAATCCACCCCGGCCTCCAGGTAAGACTCAATTGTGCCCAGAGTGCGGATACCGCCACCGATCTGAATCGGCAACTCGGGAAATTCGTGGGCGATAGCGCGCACCACATGGCCGTTCACTGGCTCGCCGGCAAAGGCTCCATTGAGATCCACCAGGTGCAGCCGGCGCGCACCGGCATTTACCCATTGACGGGCCATATCGACAGGATTGTCGGAAAATACCGTAGAGTCCTCCATTCGGCCCTGGCGAAGACGAACGCATTCACCGTCTTTGAGATCAATGGCTGGAATAATCAGCATGGCAGGTGCTCCTTGAGGCCCGTAGGCATATCGCTCTAAAAGGTAGGTAAATACAAATCCAGGTAAATACAATCCGTGCGCCCACAATGGCTCAACGGGTACGGATACGCTCTTTTACTCGCCGCGCCAGTTGACGAAGTTCTTTAGCACTTGCAGGCCAGCGGTGTGGCTTTTTTCCGGGTGAAACTGCACTGCGAACAGGTTGCCCCTCGCCAGGGCTGCACTGAAATTGACTCCGTATCGGCAGCTAGCAGCTGTCACATCGCTACCGGCGTCCACATAATAGCTGTGGACGAAGTAAAAACGCTCATCCTGCTCGATACCGCGCCACATAGGGTGATCCACCGTCTGGTGCACCCGGTTCCACCCCATGTGAGGCACCTTGAGACGGGTACCGTCGGCCTCTCTCATAGAGTTGCCGAAGAAACGCACAGTACCGGGGAAAATATCCAGGCAATCGACACCGCCATTCTCCTCGCTGTGACTCATCAGGGCCTGCATACCAACGCAGATACCCAACACCGGCTTTTCGGTAATGGCTTTTTTGACTGCGACATCAAACCCCTGGCGCCGGATCGCTCCCATACAGTCACGGATAGCGCCGACACCGGGGAATATCAGGCGGTCAGCATCGGCAATTTCATCCAGATTGGATGCAACTACAATATCTGCCCGCGGTGCAACCTGTTCCAACGCCTTGCCCACCGAGTGCAGATTCCCCATTCCATAGTCGATGATGGCGATGCGAACCCGAAAATCAGTCATTGTGCCCTCCGCTTACCCTCAGGCCGTCAAGCACAAGGCCATCGATCACAAAGCCCCCTTGGTGGACGGCATCACACCGGCCATGCGGGCGTCTGGCTCTGCGGCCATGCGCAGAGCGCGACCGAAGGCCTTGAAGATAGTCTCGATCTGGTGGTGGGCATTGGTGCCGCGCAGATTGTCGATATGGAGGGTGACGCCAGCGTGGTTGACGAAGCCCTGGAAAAATTCGCGGGTCAGCTGCAGGTCGAAGGTTCCCAGGCTGGCGCGGGTAAAGTCCACATGCATCTCCAAACCGGGACGACCGGAGAAATCCAATACTACCCGTGACAGCGCCTCATCAAGAGGGACATAGGCATGACCATAGCGGCGTAGACCTTTCTTGTCACCAATGGCTTTAGCGAACGCTTGCCCCAGGGTAATGCCGATGTCTTCCACTGTGTGGTGATCGTCGATATAGGTATCACCCACCGCCTCAATATCCAGATCCACCAGGCCATGGCGAGCGATCTGGTCGAGCATGTGCTCCAAAAAGGGGACGCCCGTCTTGAAGCGGACCTTGCCGGTGCCATCAAGGTTCAGGCTCAGCGTAATACGGGTTTCGAGGGTGTCGCGACTGACTGTCGC
The DNA here is from genome assembly GCA_023229065.1 of Porticoccaceae bacterium. Lineage (GTDB taxonomy): Bacteria > Pseudomonadota > Gammaproteobacteria > Pseudomonadales > Porticoccaceae > NAT127. Next base: position 13,322 of record JALNZZ010000039.1, on the reverse strand, counting down.
CTTGCGTTCCGTCATGGGAAACTCCAGCGTGCCGGGAAAGGTGGCGGTCCGGTAGCTCCGGACCAAAGGCGCGCCATTATACGGCTCTGGCACGGACTCTTCCACCAGCGCATCCCCTTCCATAAGGTTTGAATCATCTCTACACTTGTCCACCTATGAGCAGGACGATCAGCACGCGACAAGGCCTTCGCAAAGCCACCCTGATATGGCTGTTGACGCTAGTCACCGCAGCCTGGGGCGGTATTGTCGCCGGGCACGAACATTTCGACATCGACCACGAACACTGTCATGTGTGCCTGCTGCCGCAGATAGCCGACGTGGCACCCGAGTCGCCCGCTGCTCAACTCTCTCCTCTGCTCACTCCACCAGCGGCCATCCCGGCTTATGATTACTCTGTGCCGGTCGCCATCCCCTACCAGAGCCGCGCACCACCCGCCTGATTCTTTCCCCCGTCGTTAAAAACAACACAGCATCCGCCCGAGCTACTGGCAAAGTTATGTACTTGTGCCAGTGCGGGGCGTGGTGGCTGCCAAACAGACCCGACAGAATCAGGTTGACTTATGCAACGCAAAATCTTGCAACGCAAGCCCTCGTGGGGCCTCGCGCTTTCCATCATCACCGCCATAGTGGCGAGCCACCAGGCGAGAGCCAGCGACGAGCACATCCAGGAGTTCATCGTTACCGCCTCTCCCCATGACAAAAGCGCCGCCGATATCGCTGGCGCATTCAATATACTCGACGGCGCAGCCCTGCAACGGGAAGCCTCCGCCACTCTGGGGGAAACCCTGCAAAACCAGCCCGGGATCAACAGCAGCTCCTTTGGCCCCGGCGTGGGTGCACCGGTGATTCGCGGCCTCGGGGGCAAACGGGTGGAAATCCTCCAAAACGGCACCGCCGTGGTCGATGCCTCTGACACCAGCCCGGACCATGCTGTCAGCGTCGAGCCGCTACTCGCGGACCGCATTGAAATCCTCCGCGGGCCAGCCACCTTGCGCTACGGCCCCGGTGCCATTGGCGGTGTCGTCAATATCATCGACAACACTATTCACACACAACAGCTCAGCGGTATCAGTGGCGCCGCCGAAGCCCGCTATAACACCAACAATTACGAACGCGCCGTGGTGGGCCGCCTCGACGGTGGCAACGGCCCCGCCAATTTCCACCTCAGCGGTGTATTCCGGCAAGGCAACGATGTAAAGATCCCCGGCTGGGCTGTCCGGCACCGGGACGAGCGAGCCGATAGCACCCGCGGGCGTATCGCCAACAGCGATACTGAGGTGGACTCCTGGGCCTTTGGTAGCGCCTGGACGACTGACAAACTGGTGGTTGGTGCCAGCATCACCCGTACCAACAACGACTACGGCATTCCCCCAGGGGGACACGACCACAGCAGCCACGATCACGATCACGATCACGATCACGATCACGATCACGGCCATGGTAGCGGTCATGATGACCACCACCAGCACGATGAGCATCATCACGACCACGAGGTGCTGACCCGTATCGAGATGAAACAAACCGTCCATCAGGGCAAACTCCTGCTGCGCGATCTCGACGGTTTCATCGAACGGGTGAGTGTCGATCTCAACCATACCGAGTACGAACACCGGGAGATCGAAGAGGAAGATGGCGAGCGCTTGCCCGGCACCTACTTCGATATCACCAGCACCGAGTTGCGCACGGAACTCACCCACACCCCTCTCAGCGACTGGCGCGGTGAGCACTGGACTGGCACTTTTGGCTTGCAACACAATCGCCGCAACTTCCGCGCCGAAGGACTGGAGGCGTTTGTCGAGCCCTCCGACACTGTCACCACCGGCATCTACCTTATAGAGGAAACCGCCATCGGTGCCGGCACCCTGGAGCTGGGTCTGCGCCACGACCGCCAGACGATTGAAACTCGCCACCGGCGAGATATCGACCACAACAGCTTTAACGCCAGTGCCAGCCTGCTCTATCCGGTGGGCGACTCACAGCGGCTGGGGCTGACCCTGTCCCGCAGCGAGCGGGCGCCGGTAGCGGAGGAGCTGCTGTCGGAGGGCGAACATATCGCCACCCGCAGCTACGAGGTCGGCGATATCCGTCTCGATACAGAATCGGCCTGGAATATCGAAGCCACCTGGTCTTATCAGGGAGAGATCGAAGCCACTATCAGCGTCTTTCACCGCCATTTCCAGGACTTTATCTACTCTCTCGACACCGGCACTCACTTCAGCCATCAGCTGGCGCACGAAGGTTTCAGTGGGCTCGCCGCCTGCTCGGCAGACCTCACTAATTTCGGGGGCGAAGCCGACGAGTTTGACGGCTCCTCTCCCTGCTATCTCCACACCCAAGAGAATGCCCGCTTTACCGGCATTGAGTCAGAGATCACCCTGCCTCTTACTGATAGCCAATCCCTGCGCCTGTGGGGCGACATGGTACGCGCCCGCCTTACCCGCGGCGAGGACGTGCCGCGTATTCCTCCAGCCCGGCTCGGTATCCACTGGGACTTGAACCACGGGCCCTGGAGTGCGCGCCTGAGCGCCACCTATGCTCTCGACCAGGAGCACGCCGGAGCCAATCAGGACAGTACCGACGGTTATACCCGCCTCGACGCCTACCTGAGCTACAGCAGGGACAACTGGTCGCTGTTCCTGCGCGGACAGAATCTCACCGACCAGGAAATTCGCCAGGCCACGAGCTTTCTGCGCGATCTGGCACCAGAGCCAGGCCGCAGTTTTATCCTGGGCGCGCGCTATCAATTCTAAGCATATAAGTCCAAAGGAAGACGGAGGCCACCAGGCACTCCGTCTTCCGCTTCTCACTCATCTCCCATTGAAACTTCTGCTACAACTCACGCACACTGTCAGCTACCAGTCTCTGCCTAGGAAACCGCTGTGAAAACCCTGCTGAAAGTCATTCTGGCCTGTATCGTCGTCATCGCTGTCCTGATCGGCGGCGCTATCGCCTACCTGATGTTCGCCCTCGACCCCAACAGCTACAAGCCCCAGCTGGAAGAGGCTGCCCGCCAACAAGGCGTGGAGCTGGAAATCGCCGGAGAACTGGGCTGGAGTCTATGGCCCAATCTCGCTATCACCCTCGGTGAAACCCGCTTTGCCGGCGAGGAACACGGCCTCCGCCCCTCCTCCCTGCGCGAGGCAAATCTGGTGTTATCGTGGAGCGATCTGCTGCACAAGCGCATCGCCGTCAAGGCCCTGGCCATCGATGGTGCCGACCTGCACCTCACCAGCCTCGACAGCGGTGCCGCCATTGCCGCCACGCCTGCCACTGGAGAGCAGCCACTGGAAGCCACCACTGCCGAGGGCCAGACTTTCAGTCTGGCAGTGGACAAACTCACCGTCGCCAGCAGCCGGCTGCGTCTCGAGCAGGGCGACAGCACCCTGCTGCTGGACAATATCGACTTCAACACCAGCGGAGTCAGCCTTGATGGCAATGCCTTCCCTCTTGCCCTCAGCTTCCGCTACCAACCAGACGAGGGCGACTCCTTACAGGCAAACATCATCGCCACCGCCAGCTACGACCAAAGCAGCGAAAAGCTGGGGCTACAGGACAGCCTTATCGAGATCACCGGATTGCTGCCCGACACCTTGCGTCTAGCTCTGAAAGGCACGGTGGAGCTCGCGACCGAAACGGCCCGCTTTCACAGCCTGGTGATCGACCTCAGTGACTCTCGCCTGAGTGGCGATGCCACACTCAACTACAGCGACCCACTGGCCCTCGACCTTGTTCTCAAGGGCACTGACCTCAACCTGGACCAGCTGTTGCCCCAGGACACCATCGCTGGCATGACTCTCACCAACCCTGCTCTGCGCCTCAACGCCCGCAATGGCGTGTTCACCCTCCAGGAACTCAGCGCCGGACTGTTTGGCGGCCACTTCAACAGCCAGGCTACCGTCGACACTCGAGGTAATACACCCACCCTGCGCTTTAACGCCAACCTGGACAGCATCGATGTGGCAACAGCTCTGGACCATATCGCCGAAGATGTGGACCTTGCCGGTACGCTGGCCATGGCGCTCGAAGGCACCAGCCGTGGCAACGATGGCGATGCCCTGCTCGCCAACCTGCTCGCCGCAGGCAATCTGCAAGTGATCGGCCTGCACCTGGGCAACATCAACGTAGAACAGAGCTACTGCGAGTTGGCGGCGCTAGTGGAGCGCAAGGGCGAGCGCGAAGCCCCTTGGCCCAAAGGCACCCACCTCAATGACCTGACAAGCGACTTCCGCATGGAGGGCCCGGTGCTGCACCTGGACGATTACAGCACCGGTATCGGCAACATCAGCCTGCGCGGCAACGGCGCAATTGATATCGACCACCAGACTTTCGACGTCCGCGCCATCACCCGGCTCGACGGTGACCGCACCAGTGCCGAGGGCTGTGAAGTGAAGAGCACCCGGGTTCGCGACAAAGACATTCCTTTTGTCTGCAAGGACAGCTTCGCTGACGCCGGTGCTGGCAGTTGTAAACCGGACCCGGCTTTCGTCCGCAACCTGTTGCAAAGCGAAATCCTCGATCGCCTCGGCGGTGAAGAGGGTGAAGGCTCTCTTGAAGACCGCTTGCGGGGACTGCTCGGGCGCTGATCATGACGGTGAAAAAGCAAGCTTCCCAACGACCGGCAACAGCCTCTACTTACCGGGCAAAGAAGAATTACCGGCCAAAGCAGGACTTTGCCACCCGGCTGTTGGACTGGTTTGACGTTCACGGTCGCAAGGATCTGCCTTGGCAGCAGGACATCACGCCCTACCGGGTATGGCTGTCGGAGATCATGCTGCAGCAGACCCAGGTCACCACCGTGATCCCCTACTTTCAGCGCTTCACCGCCGAGCTGCCCACAGTGGAAGACCTCGCTGCCGCCCCCGTGGACCGCGTACTGCACTTGTGGACTGGCCTTGGCTATTATGCCCGCGCCCGCAACCTCCACCGCGCTGCCGCGATCGTTGCCAACGAGCTTGGCGGCCACTTTCCCGATAGTGTGGAGGGCCTCGCCCAACTCCCCGGCATCGGTCTCTCCACCGCTGGCGCCATCGTCAGTATCGCCTTTGGCAAGCGAGCGCCGATTCTCGACGGCAATGTCAAACGAGTGCTGGCCCGCCACCGAGCCATCGCTGGCTGGCCAGGCAGTAGCGCCGTGCAGGACAACCTGTGGGCGATCAGCGAAGAAATCACCCCCCACAAGCGCACAGCTGACTACACCCAGGCCATCATGGACCTGGGCGCCACCCTCTGTACACGCTCCCGCCCGCGCTGTGACGACTGTCCGGTACACGCCGACTGCCAGGCCCTGGCGGACAACAACATAGCCGCCTACCCGGGCCGCAAGCCGCGCAAGACCCTGCCGGTAAAAACCACCCTGCTACTGGTGTTCAGCGATGCAGCGGGCCGCGTCTTGCTGGAGCAACGCCCACCCACCGGCATCTGGGGTGGTCTGTGGAGCTTTCCTGAAGCCAGCGAGCACGCTGAGATATCCCACGTCGCCACCCGCCTGGGCCTGCGAATAGGTAATATCCACAATGCACCTGTGCGCCGCCACACCTTCAGCCACTACCACCTGGATTACACCCCAGTGTATATCCACGCTCGCTGTACCGGCCGGATCGGCGCAGAAAGCAACCTGTGGGCAGACCCGTCAACACCCGGTGATATCGGCCTGCCAGCGCCAGTGGCTGCCATGCTCGAGGCCTTGACCACAGACAGCGCGACAGGCAAGGACGGCACTCTGTCCCTGTTCAGCAGTCTGCCGCCGGGCCCGTAACCCTCGGAATACAGCCAGAGTTACGGGCCCAGTTGCAGGCGGTCATCGCAACTCTTATCCTTGTCCCCCCGCTCAACCTTGGAGGCAACATGGCCCGCACCGTATTCTGTCGCAAGCTCAAGCAAGACCTGCCCGGCCTCGACCAACCTCCCTTCCCCGGCCCTGCCGGCGAGGACATCTTCAACAACATCTCCCGTGAAGCATGGCAACAATGGCTCAACCACCAGACCATGCTGATCAACGAAAAGCGCCTCAATATGATGGACCTCACTGCCCGCACCTACCTCAACGAACAGCGCGAGCGCTTTTTGTCCGGCGAATCGTACGACCAGGCCGAGGGCTATGTACCACCCAGCAAATAAAAGCGCCTCGAACACATCACCCCCTTGACGGCAGAGAAGCGAAACGGTTTAATACGCGCCTCTTGCCGCAAGGCCATCCCGACAGGGATGCACCTCAAGGCCCGGATAGCTCAGTCGGTAGAGCAGAGGATTGAAAATCCTCGTGTCGGTGGTTCGATTCCGCCTCCGGGCACCATTTCACAGTCCATCCTAGTCCAACAAAGTCTGAAACCCCCTGTATTTAAAGCGTAAAGCACCTACACCCAATCCAAGAGTGTCCAATCCAATCCGGTACCATACGGGGCAACCTGGGGGCAACTTTGGGGGCAAACCATCAGACTCTACCCCAGAAACGGGGGATGGGCCTTCGTCAGACACGATTGATCACACCGCTCCAACCGCACTGGGCCAAGCCCTTCATGCGGTAATTCCCAAAGTTCCTGAACCCATACGCACGGCGTGAGAGCATTTCCATTTTAGTCTGGAAGCCCTCGGTGATGCCGTTGGATTTGGTGAAGCGCCACATCCGTACAATCGGCTCCAGCCAGGCTCTACTCCAGCACGATACGGGCAACTTTGCTATAAGTTTACTTTTTGTACGACCGTTAGCTTCCATTTAGGATGAACACTTTCAGCTTTATTCTACAAACAGAATCAATGCCTCCTTGTCCAGGATCAATAAAAAGAGCAACGGTCATTGACGGCTCTGACTCAAGGTGTAACATGGACTGTAAGAGGATGTCTAAAAACTCAAGGAGCCCGATACCATGGTCACTACCCACCGCAAGAAATACAGCTTTATCCCCGCCGCCGCGCTGTTAACCTTTGTGTGGACAGGTGCCGCCCTCTCTGCCACCAGTGACGCCTTTGATGTCACCATCACCTTGCAGAACAGCTGTGATTTGAGCACTGTGCCCACAGATATGAATTTCGGTACCCAGGGGCTGCTCGACCAAGACTACGATGCAACGTCCGCCATTTATGTGACCTGCACCACGGGTGCAAGTTACGATTTGGAACTGGATGAGGGCGGCAATGCGGATGGCAGCACGCGGCGCATGACCGATGGCAACTCAAATTATGTAAGCTACCGCCTCTATAGCGATAGTGGCCATACTACCCTGTGGGGTGATGGCACTACCTTCGGCGATGCTTATGCTGACACCGGAACCGGTAGCGAGGAAACGGTCACTGTCTACGGTCGTGTGCTGGAGTCTGACAACTCCACCACGCCGCCCGCCGGCACCTATACGGATACCGTCACGGTAACGGTAACTTTCTAAAATCAAGGCGCCTATTGATTTTGCGCCGCTTGTTTGCCGTGACGCTGCCACTGTGCCGTAAACCAGCCAGGCTACTGATGGCCTGTCTGTACCTCGTACTCGCTGCTCAGGTCCATGGGGCCAGCCTGAGTGTTGCCCCCACCCTGTTGGAGTTTGGTCCCGGAGAAACAGCTAAAGCCCTTACTCTCCGCAACAGTGGCAGCGAAGTTCTGCAAGCCCAGATACGGGTGTATAGCTGGTACCAGGAACAAGGGAAGGATGTGCTGGAGCCCACAGCCGAGGTGGTGGCCAGTCCGCCTTTTATCAGCCTTTCGCCGGGCAGTCGCCAACTTGTCCGGGTGGTGTATCGCGGCAGCGCCGACCAGAGCGGGGAGCAGAGTTACCGCCTGCTTGTGGACGAGCTGCCAGCCACTGCCAACCTGGAAACCTCCACCGGAACGGATACCAAGGGACAAAGTGGCCTCAACTTTTTGCTGCGTTTCTCCTTGCCTGTATTTATCACTCCCACCGCCGTTTTGGGCCCACCCGAGCTACAGTGGCAACTGGACAGCGGCAATGGGCACCACGGCAGCCTGGTGGCAGTCAATCGCGGGGGGCGTTACACAAAGATCACCGAGCTGGAGCTCGTTGACGACAGGGGAGAAATCCTGCTCCAGGTGCCGGGCCTCTCCGGCTATGTGCTGCCTGGAGCTACCCGCGAGTGGGCCTATCCCCTGCCGGCCAAAGGCGCCAGCGCCACGACAATAAGGATGCAGCTCAATGGCCAACCCAGAACGCTGGTGCTGGGAGCTTCTGCTGCTGATTAGCTGTACCCTGGCACCCGCCCTAGCCGCAGCCGACTTGCCGCCCATTCAACCCGGACTTGTCAGTGCCCCGGGCACCCTGCAACTGCTGGACAACACCCAATTGCCGAACGACGACCCGCCCCTGTACCTGGATGTGATCGTCAATCAGGTTGCCACCGGTCACCTGCTCGCTGTCCTGCAGCGCAATGAGCAGCTGTATGTGCACCCTGACCACCTGGCCCGTATCGGCTTGCTGCTGGACAACCTGACCACTGATGCCCCAGTACACCTGGACAGCATCCCGGAGCTGGCATACCACTACGATGTACCACAGCAACGCCTGTACCTTCAGGTGGCGCCCCAACATCTCAGCCGGGCACTACAGGTTCACCGCCCGACCCTCGATCACTCACCCCGGGCTCAGATCAGTCCCGGCGCCCTGCTGAATTACGATATCCACCTCAACATCGATAACGGCGGCCACCGCCATCTGGCCGCCACCACTGCCCTGCGGGCCTTTGCTGGTCGACACATCCTGGAAAGCACCGGCCTCTCCCGGACCGATAACCGCCATAACAGCAAGGCCTATACTCGCCTGGACACCCAGTGGATCTGGTCGTCACAAGATGACTTGGTGACCGTCACTACCGGCGACTTTATCAGTGGCAGCCTATCCTGGACCCGCGCGACCCGCCTGGGAGGCCTCCAAGTGCGGCGCAACTTTGCCCTGCAACCAGAACTGATCACCCACCCCTTGCCGGCCTTTTTTGGCGAAGCGGCCCTGCCCTCCCAGGTCGAGCTCTATATCGAAGGATTGCGCCAGTACAGTACCGATGTCCTGCCGGGGCCCTATCGCATCGAGGGCCACCCCGCCATCAGCGGCCTGGGGCAGGCACAAGTGGTTATCACCGACGCCCTAGGGCGCAGCAGTGTCTACGACTTCGCCTTCTACAGTGCGCCCAGGCTGCTACATCAAGGCCTGACGGACTACTCCCTGCAGCTGGGTAGCGTGCGGCGTCGCTACGGTATCGACTCCTTCAGTTACCGTGGAGATCCCGCCGCCAGTGCGAACCTTCGCCACGGCCTTACCAACAACCTCACCCTGGAAGTCCACGCAGAGGGGGATAATCGGCTGGCGGCCATCGGTGGCGGAGTGCTGTTTACCGCTGGCCGGGCGGGAACGTTCAGCGGTGCCTGGATGCAAAGCAGCGGACGACAGGCCGACGGTGGCCAACTAGCCCTGGGCTACAATTGGAGCAAACCCGGCGTTACTTTCGACTACAGCCTGCAACGCACTTACCGGCGCTACCGCGACATTGCCTCCGCCGAAAGCCGCCCAGCCCCGGCCCGCACCGAGCGCCTCCTGCTGGGGCTTGGTTCCAGATCCAGAGGCAACCTGTCCCTTCACTACAGCCGCCTGGACCCCGCCCCGCACAACGGTGCAATCACCGAGCGTCAGCGCACCGTGGGCATGAGTTACCACTGGCGCGCCCTGCCCATGATGACCCTGTTTGCCAGTGCCAACCGGGCCCTTGACCAAAACCGGGGCTACAGCCTCCATGCTGGCTTCTCCGTCTCCCTGGGCGATCGGCTCTCTGGCGGTGGTACCTTCAACCGCCAACACGATGGCGACCAGCGCTATAGCGCCCACCTGAGACGGGGCCTGCCTGCCGATGGAGGCACCGGCTGGGGTTTGCAAACCCAACAGGGCGACCGAACAGACTACTTGCAAGCCGACATCACTCATCGCGGCGACTACCTGCAAGCAGGTGCCGGCCTGCGCTCCCTGCCCAGCGGTGACTCGGTATTTGGCGACCTCAGCGGCTCCCTGGTGTGGATGGCGGGCTCGCCCCGCAACCTCTACCCCGCCCGTCAAGTGACCGATGGCTTTGCCCTGGTTTCCACCAACGGCATTGCCGACGTACCCGTCAAGCTGGAAAACCGCCCCATCGGCAACACCAACCGGCGGGGGCACTACCTTCTCACCGGCCTGGGTGCCTACCGCAGCAACCGCATCGCCATCGACCCCCTGCACCTGCCCGCCGACGTACAATACGACAGCCACCAAGCGATTGCCGTACCCGGACAGCGCGCCGGCACCTTTGTGGAGTTTGGTCTCAGACAGGTTCGCGCCGCCCTGCTGATTCTCCACGACGCCAGGGGCCAGCCCCTGCCTCTGAGCAGCCGTATCATCCACCCCGATGGCCGCCCACTCACCACCGTAGGCCACGATGGACAGGCCTATTTAGAAGGATTGACAATGGACAACAACATCAGGGTAATCCGGCCAGACATGCCACCCTGTACTGTCCGGTTCACCTTGTCCCTGGACACCGGCGATATCCCCGTGATTGGACCACTGATTTGTAGGGAGTGACCATGTGCAAACGCCCGACCGTCCTCTGCATTCTGATTGCCGCACTCTTTGCCTCATCCGCAGTGCAGGCCGCGACCACCTGTACCGCCAGCATGACTGATGTCACTTTTGGCCCCAGTGATCCCTTTAGCGGGTGGAGTGATGTGACGGCGACTATCACTTATAACTGCAGCACTTTTGGGCTGTCGCTCTTAGCCTATGCCCGCGTTAAGCTCTGCTTTAGTATTGGCGATGGTAACCAGGGCACCGGCACCATCTTGCCACGTCGTATGACCAACGCCAGCTCAGCCTTAGCATTCAATCTGTACCGTGATCCCAGTTTTACCCAGATTTGGCCGGATTCCCCAAACACCCCCAACAAGGTCGAGGTAGAGCTGGAGTACACAGTCCCTCTCTTAGGAGGCTCTGGTGGTGGCTCCATCACTGTGCATAGCCGCATCCCGCCAGGTCAGGTCACAGTGATCCCCGGAGTATTCAGCAATACATTTTCCACGGCAGATGCACTGCTCTATTACCAAGCCAACGAGGCCCTACTCCTCTGGCCGTCCTGGCCAGCCAGCTGCACCAGTGGCGGACTTATCTCAGGCAGTACGAGCTTTGACTTCGAAGCTCGCGCCGTTGTCGAAGCCACCTGCAATCCCGCCTTTGATATTACAGATCTGGATTTCGGCCTGCAGGGACTGCTAAACACCCCCATTGACAGCGCCACCACGGTATCTCCCCAGTGCACCAACACCATCCCCTATCAGATCGGTCTGGACAATGGCCTGCACGCTGCAGGTAATAGTCGCCGCATGCACGACGGCGCCGGCCACTATGTCAGCTACGAGCTCTACCGGGACTCCGCCCGCACCCTCCGCTGGGGCGATACCCTGAACACCGATATCCTGCAGGGCGTAGGCACGGGCCAGCCCCAACCCCAGACCATCTACGGGCGGGTGCCGCCACAGGTCACCCCGCCCCAAGGTACCTATAGCGATACAGTGACGGTGACAATTTATTATTAGTGGGTGGTGGTCGGCCAACTACGTCCAAGTTAGTCACCTTGACATTTGGGCCCTAATAGTGGTTTTAGCGCAAATAGATAACATACTCTTGTTTTGACAACCCGTATCATGTCCGCTACAGAAGGGCACGCTTACTCGTCTCCACAATTTGGAGCTTTGGGTTGCTCAGGACTTCCCTGGATCCTTTTATCAAGCAGTAACACCACCAACTCACCCCAAAATAAAAACATAAGAGGCAAAATCGCAGATCTGGTTCTACACTTGTTTAGACCCAATCACGCCCCGGCTCATAGCTACCGAGGGCCTTACCCATAAGAAAGGAGCTAAACCCTATGACCATGTTGACCGTTGAAGGCTGGTACAAACCTGCTGGAGCCAACAAAGCAATTTACATGGAGCAATTCCGTTTTCACATCAGTGATGAGTGCCACCTGCAACTGGAGCGCGCCGAGGAAGCATTGGAGGGTAGCGAAACAGGGGAAAGACTGATCCCTGTGGATATGGCTAGCCTGGAGCTGGAGGCTCCAGCGGACTGCGGGCCTTTGGCAGACTGCCAGCTGCGTGTCTACCGCGGTGGCCCGGATCATCGCGGACATTTCCACCTGGTAGGGCATCGCGCTACTGATCAGGGGCTGGTGTATACCAAGCCGGTGATGGTGGACCAGCTCGGCTAGCAGGCCTGCTGATTCCCCGCCATTACTATCAGCGACCTGAAACCGACGTCACCGTCGCAGACTAGTGGAGCACAAAAAAGGCGACCCCGAAGGTCGCCTTTTTTTTGGAAGTCTGAGAGCTGTTGATCAGCCCAGCTTTTCCTTGATGCGAGCTGCCTTGCCAGAGCGCTGGCGCAGGTAGTACAGCTTGGCTTGGCGTACGGCACCGCGACGCTTGACGGTGATGCTGTCAACCAGCGGACTGTAGGTCTGGAAAGTACGCTCTACACCCACGCCGTTGGAGGTTTTGCGCACGGTAAAGGCGGAGTTGAGGCCGCGGCTTTTCTTGGCGATCACAACACCTTCGTAGGCCTGCAGACGCTCACGGTTGCCTTCCTTTACCTTCACCTGAACGACAACAGTGTCGCCGGGGCCGAAGGCGGGGACTTCTTTTTCCATCTGCTCTTTTTCAATCGCAGCGATGATGGGGTTTTTGTTGCTCATGCTTTGCTCCTCATGTGTGAGTTGTGGTGGCAAGCCACCTTGTCGAGTAGCGCCGTACCGAGAGGATGGGGCTCAGTCGCTGCCATCATCAGCCGGCTTGGGGTTGGCTGCAGAAGTACCCTCTTGAGCAAGAGTGGCTTCCAATGCTGCCATTAATGCCTTCTGCTCCTTATCGAGCGTCAGGCGATCCAGTAACTCCGGGCGTCTTGCCCGGGTGCGCGCCAGTGACTGTTCCAGTCGCCAACGGCGAATGCGTTCATGGTTGCCGGACAGCAGGACTTCCGGCACCGCCAGCCCCTGGTAACTCTCGGGGCGGGTATAGTGAGGGCAGTCCAGCAGCCCTTCGGCAAAGGAATCCTCCCGCGCCGAGTCCCCGTGGCCAAGGGCTCCGGGAATATACCTTACCAGTGCGTCGATCAGCACCATGGCGGGCAGTTCGCCACCGCTCAGCACATAGTCGCCGATAGACCACTCTTCGTCGACCTCCAGTGCGATCAAGCGCTCGTCGACACCTTCGTAGCGACCGGCGATCAGCACCAGATTGCGGGCGTCGCCCAGGTATTCCACGCCTTGCTGGTCGAGTACCCGCCCCTGGGGGGAGAGGTAAATTACCTTTA
>JALNZZ010000248.1 GCA_023229065.1 Porticoccaceae bacterium | reverse complement strand
CTGTGGCGCAACTGGTGGCCGTGCAATTGCCCGAACCGCCGCACATAGGGCAGCGTTGCACCTTGTGGCTGGCGCCGGGCGTGCGATTGGAATTATCAACATTGCCCCCGGGTGCCTGGCTGGCGCAGGTAGCCGCTGCGGTCTGCCAGCAGGTGCGCTGATGCATCCGGGCAGCCGCATTGGCAGCGTCTACCTGTGTCGGGAGCCAGTGGACTTCAGGAAGTCCATTGGCGGACTGTCGGCGCTGGTCGAGCAGGAGTTGCAGATGAGCCTGTTTGGTGATGCGTTGTTCGTGTTTGTGAACCGTCAACGCGACAAGATCAAGGCACTGTACTGGCATCGCAACGGCTTCTGCCTCTGGTACAAACGGCTGGAGAAACAGCGCTTTGCCTGGCCGGTGCTGGATGCGGATCAACAGACCTGCAGGTTGAGTTTGCAGGAACTGGAATGGCTGCTTGAAGGCTTTGATTTATGGGCGCATCAGCCGCATAAAACCTTGCATTATGCGGCCACGACATAGGGCATAAACGGTAGAATGACGGGCATGAGTTCCCTGCCCGTCGCTCCTGTGCAGATTGACCCCGCCCGCTACGGCATCGTGGCGCCGCCCGAGGCGATGCGACGCCTGTTGCAGGATATGCAGGCCCAGGTTCAAGCACAGATGCACGAACAGATCCAGGCCCAGGTGCGTGAGCAGTTGCAGGGGGAGTACGACGCCAAGCTGATCGCCCGTATCCAGGAACTGTTCGAGCAAATTGTCCTGAGCCGGCGTCGCCAGTTCGGGCGCAGCAGTGAGCTGTCGGCACAGTTCCGGCTGTTTGACGAGGCCGACACCCAAGCCGCCGATACGACCGAGGCCGATGACGTGGTCCCGTTGCCGCCGGCTTCGCTTCAGGCACCCACACCGCACAAGCCGGTTGCCCGTGGCAAGCGCACCCCGCTGCCCATAGCGCTACCTCGTATCGACATCGTGCATGACCTCCCTGAAGCTGAACGTGCCTGCGCCTGCGGTACGCCCAGGGTGGAGATCGGCCAGGACATCAGCGAACAGCTGGACATTATTCCGATGCAGATACGGGTGCTGCGCCATATCCGTAAGCGCTACGCCTGCCCGGGCGGCGATGCGGCGCCGGTCACCGCGCCCGTACCCGCACAGGTGCTGCCCAAGAGCAATGCCAGCGGTGACCTGCTGGCGATGTTGCTGACGGTGAAATATGTCGATGGTCTGCCGCTGGCGCGCTTCGAGCACGTCCTGGCCAGAAGCGGTGTCACAGTGCCGCGCCAGACGCTGGCACGGTGGGTAATCGGCTCGGCGCGGGCCTTGCAGCCCCTGCACAATCTGCTGCGCGACCATCTGCTGGCCAGCCCGGTCATTCATATGGACGAGACCACGGTACAGGTGTTGAGGGAGCCGGGTAAAGCGGCCAGTTCGAACTCGTACATGTGGGTGCAGACGGGCGGGCCGCCCGACAGGCCGGTGGTGATCTATGACTACGACGCGAGCCGTTCCGGGCAGGTGCCGCTGCGTCTGCTCGAAGGCTGGCGTGGTCATCTGATGACCGATGGCTACGAGGGCTACAACGCGGTGGGCCGAGGCGATGGCGTTGAACACCTGGTGTGCTGGGCGCATGCACGCCGGGGCTTCGTCGATGCCATCAAGGCGCAGGGCAAGGGCAAACGCAGCCGGGCCGATGAGGCGATCACGCTGATTGGCAAGCTGTACGGTATCGAACGTGAACTCAAGGACGCGACCGATGCACAACGCTACGCCGCCCGCCAGGCCCAGAGCGTGCCGGTTCTGGCGCAATTGCGTGACTGGCTGGACAAGACCCGCCCGCAGGTGGTGCCCAGCTTGGCCCTGGGCAAGGCACTGGCTTATCTGGACAAATACTGGAGCAAGCTGACGCGCTACGTCGAACGTGGCGATTTGCCGATCGACAACAACCGCTGCGAGAACGCCATCCGCCCCTTCGTGGTGGGACGAAAAGCCTGGTTGTTCAGCGAGAGCCCGGCCGGCGCACAGGCCAGCGCCTTGATCTACTCGTTGGTGGAAACGGCCAAGGCCAATGGGCGCGAACCCTATACGTGGCTGCGAAAGGTGCTGCGGGAGTTGCCCCATGCCAAGACGGCGGATGAGTACGAAGCGCTTTTGCCGTGGAACCTGGATCTGGAAACCCTGGCGGTAGAGGCCGTTGAGGGGATACCGGTGGACGACACACTGAGACAAGCGTAACGGTGGGAACGCTTCCCCGACAGGCATGACGAATAATAAAACCCTTCTGGATCGTGAGTTGTTCACCGAGGCATTGCGCCATATGAGTGAAGCCGATCTGGTGTACCTGAACCGCATGGTGGTCGAACGGCTGAACCTGCTCGCGCAGGCCAGAAGCACGGTGCAGTTGGCCCGCTTCGCCCAGGGCGACCGGATCTGCTTCACAGCCAGCGACGGTACAGAGAAACATGGCACGGTCCTGCGGTTGAATAAAAAGACGGTAAGCGTTTGCACGGACGACAATCAACGGTGGAACGTCTCGCCGGAGCTACTGCGCAAATCCAATCTCTGAGAATCAAAACTATATCGTCTACCCGTACAGCACAGAACCATGGGGTTTATGGCGCACTTACGTTCATTACAACACCCTCAGGTTTATTAAAGCCCAGCACT
>JALNZZ010000247.1 GCA_023229065.1 Porticoccaceae bacterium | reverse complement strand
CGCCGGAATGCAGCGCGACCTTGGATGGCATACAGCCGACCCGGGCGCAGGTAGTGCCCAGCGGCCCTCTGTCTATGACGCGAAAGTCGCGCCCTGCACGGCGGACTTCGCGCAGTGCATAGAGCCCTGCGCTGCCCGCGCCGATAATTACTACATCGGTGTCGATGGTGTTGGTCATATCCTCGCTTACCTCTACTGAATCAGGGCCATTCACTCGGCCTGAACTGTTATCGCTGGCGCTCGATCAGTTCGAACACGCCCATGCCTGCCAGCATGGCCAGCACAAACACGACGGCCCTGGCTTCGCCAGCGCCGATCGCCATCACCGCCGGACCGGGACAGAACCCCGCCAAGCCCCAGCCAACTCCGAAGCCGAGGCTGCCGAGAACCAGGCGGCGGTCGATATCTCGCCTGGTTGGCAGGCGTATGGGTTCGTCCAGCACTGAACGCTGCCGCCGTGCCGCCAGCTGGAAGGCGATCAAGCCGACCAGGATGGCGCCTCCCATCACCAGTGCCAGTGATGGGTCCCAGGCGCCGGCAAGATCCAGAAAGGCCAGTACCTTTGCCGGGTTGCCCAACCCGGAGACCAATAACCCAAGCCCGAAGATCAGGCCACTCACCAATGCAGACAATGTCAGGCGAGACATTGCTCAACCTCCCAGTACATGGCGGATCAGAAAGACGGTGGCAAACCCGCTGGCCATAAACGCCAGTGTGGCGACCAAAGAGCGCGGAGAAAGGCGCGACAGACCGCAGACGCCATGGCCGCTGGTACAGCCGCCCCCGTAACGAGTGCTGATGCCGACGATCAGCCCGGCGGCGATCAAGACCGGGTAGCTGGCGTCGATGTCGATGGCGGGCAGCGTCGCAACCAGCGCCCAGCCGACCGGTGCCAGCACCATGCCGACCAGAAACGCTATGCGCCAACCGGTTTCGCCCGGCCCAGGTCGCAGCAGTCCGCCGAGAATGCCGGAAATCCCGGCGATGCGGCCGTTGAGTAAAATCAGCAGGGCGGCGGCCAGGCCGATCAGCATGCCACCGCCAAAGGCGCTGGCCGGTGTGAAAGCAGCAAAGTCGATAGTCATGTCAGATCCAGAGTGATACAGGGCTGTGCAGCCCAAAACAGAGGTGAAAAAATGCTGCGACAACTGTTCATGAGCCGTTTTCTTCCGGTGATTGGCAGAAGAGTCCGTAGAGCGTCTGCAACAGGCTCAGCACCCGCTCGTCGCCGATCCGATAGTAAATATGTTTGCCTTCGCGCCGGGTGGCAACCAGGCCTTCACGGCGCAGAACGCCAAGTTGTTGAGAGAGGTTGGGCTGCTGGATACCGAGCTGGACTTCCAGGTCGCTGACACATAATTCGCCCTGGCTGAGCTGGCACAACAGCAGCAGGCGGTCCTGATGGGCCAGTGAACGCAGCATCAGTGCAGCGTCGCCAGCCGACTGGCGCATTTGTTCGATATCGACCTTGGCAAAATCGCTCATGGGGTCACCTGTTGGAGCACTTCTACCCAGATGGCACCGCGCAGTTCGCCGACGCTATAGCCGGTGGCGGCATCCTCAGGGTAGTAGGTGAGTAGCGAGGCAGCGACTTCCGGCGCGATAGTGGTGCCGTGACAGACGGTACAGGGCGCTTCAACGGGAATGCCGCGCATCACGCGCAGTGCTACGCCGTCGGGCAAATTGTCATGCTGTTTTGCCAGCTGGGCCTCGGGTGCTTCGCCGCCTGCCACCTTGGCTGCAAACTCAGTCAGCAGTTGGGTCTGCCACTCGGTAGGGGCGTTGGCCAAGTTGCGGACTCGCTCGGAGGTACGGCCGAGGCGCACACCATGGGTCTGCATCACCTCGGCGGCAATCTGTGGTGCCTGCACGTGGCAGACATCAATGGCGGGTAGCGGACCCTGTGCTTGCAGTTGCTCCTGCAGGACCGCACGCAGACGTGTGCCGAACTCGCTCATAGCCGCCTGGGCGCGGGCTTGTGCAGTGGAGGAATCGGGCTGCGATGCTGGGAGCGGCTGACTATCTGCCCTGGCGATACCCGCTGCAGTGAGCAGGGCAAAGGTAACGAGGCTGAGACGGTGGATTGAAAGCATGACAAGTCTCCTTGGGGAATGAAGCCTATATTATAGTATTATTTATTATGTGTAAATGTATATCGTTTGGGGTGAATGCTACTGAACAACCTGTCTTTTCCAGCCAGTCTAGTGGCCTGGTCCGCGCTGGTTTGTCTCTGGAGGGACAGCCTGGTGCATATCGGAGGTTTGCAGATCAAGCGCCTGCAAAGTGGTGTCAGGGTCGAGAGTTAGCAGTGCTTCGTAATGACTGACGAAGATCTGGCCCCCAAAAGTGGTCAGAAAGTGAGACTGCTGGAGTTGATCCATCACTGGCCCTTTGACCTCGGACAAATGCAGCTGGATGCCGGCATCGCGAAGCCTTTCACTGATGGTTTCCAGGCTCTCGAGGGCGCTGGCATCGATCAGGTTGACGGCTGGACACATGAGTACCAGGTGGTGAATGCCGGGGTGGTGGGCAGCCAGTTCGGCGATCCGGTCTTCTAAATAGCGGGCGTTGGGGAAGTAGAGGCTCTCATCCACGCGGACCGACAGCACCGTTGCGCTTTTGACGACTTGAAAGCGATCCACATTGCGAAAATGTTGGCTGCCAGGCAGCT
>JALNZZ010000038.1 GCA_023229065.1 Porticoccaceae bacterium | reverse complement strand
CACCGAGGGAAAAAGCCCAGCTGTTCCGCCGCCATGTGTATCGCCTCGGCCAGGACAAGGACGGGGTCTTCGCCACTGAAGCGGCGATCGCCCACCCGGAAAACCGCGCCACCCTGCGCGACGAAGTACGGCGCTGCGAACTGCTCGGCGAGACCAGCGATGGCAAGCAGATCTATCTGTACCGCTACCAACCCGACTCTTCGATCATGCGCGAGATCGGTCGCTTGAGGGAGATGTCCTTCCGCGCTGTCGGCGAAGGAACCGGCCAGCGCCGCGATACCGATCGTTACGACCAGCATTATTTTCAGCTTATTTTGTGGGATGACCGCGACCTGGAAATCGCTGGCGCCTACCGCTTCTGCGATGCTCGCAACACCCTCTCGCAACATAGTCGCGACTCACTTTATTCCGCCACCCTGTTCAATCTCAACCCTGCCAGTGACCCTTACCTGGGCCGGGGGCTGGAGCTCGGGCGCAGCTTTGTGCAGCCGCGCTACTGGGGCAAACGCAGCCTCGACTACTTGTGGTTCGGTATCGGTGCTTTTCTGCGCAAACATCCCGAATATCGCTACCTGTTCGGTCCCGTATCCATCAGCAACAGCTACCCACGCCAGGCGCTGGACAAGCTGGTGTATTTTTACAGCGTACACTTTCCCGATCCGGACGGGCTGGCGACCCCGGTGTTGCCCTACACCCTTTCACCGCAGCGCCGTGCCGAGCTTGCCGCCCTGTTCCCCGGCCAGGATTACCGCACGGAATTCGCTCTGCTCAAGAATCTGTTTAGCCATATGAACCTGACGGTGCCAACACTCTACAAGCAATACTCGGAGACTTTCGCACAGGAAGGTGTGCGCTTCGCGGGCTTCAATGTGGACCCGGCCTTTGGCGACTGTGTGGACGGCCTGATTCTGGTGGATCTGGAGAAAATCAAAGCGAAAAAGCGCGAACGTTATATGGGAGATATCTGACAGGTCTCCTGCTGGGCAATCGCACTATGCAGGAGAGCATCGTTGTGGGAGGTAGGGTGTAGTATGCGCCTTGCACACCGGTCCCGCCCCTAGGGGTACCGTGTCTCGAAAGCCTTACCCCAGCCCGAGGTCGAACGACGAAGCACCACAACCACACAACAACCCAACAGATCCATCACAAGAAGCCCCACCGAGCACCAGAGCAACACGGAGGGACACAACCCCTCCCTCAGTGTACAATTCCGTCCTCTTCAGGAGGTCGGTCGATGAACGAGGACAAGTACACTCACTTTGGTTACAAACAGGTGCCAGTAGCGGAAAAGGCTAGCCATGTGTCCCGCGTTTTTCACTCCGTGGCCGCCAAATACGACCTGATGAACGACCTGATGTCCGGTGGTATCCACCGCCTGTGGAAACACTTCACCATCCAGATGTCCGGTGTTCGCGCCGGCCAGCGGGTGCTGGATATCGCCGGCGGCACCGGCGATTTAACGGCCAAGTTCTCCCGCCTGGTGGGCCGCGACGGCCTCGTGGTACTGGCCGACATCAACGACTCGATGCTCAACGTGGGGCGCGACAAGCTGATCGACCACGGCATTGCCGGCAACGTCGTCTTCGCCCAAGCGGATGCCCAGTATCTGCCGTTCCCTGACAACACCTTCGACTGCATCACCATTGCCTTCGGCTTGCGCAACGTCACCGACAAGGACCTCGCCCTGGCCTCCATGCTGCGGGTACTTAAGCCTGGCGGGCGACTCCTGATACTGGAGTTTTCCAAGCCCGTGGCAGAGCCGCTGGAAAAGCTCTACGACTTCTACTCGTTTCGCATTCTGCCGACCATGGGCAAGCTGGTCGCCAACGATGCCGAGAGCTACCGCTACCTGGCCGAATCCATCCGGATGCACCCGGACCAGGGCACCCTCAAGGAGATGATGGCGACCGCCGGCTTCACCCGCTGTGAATACCACAATCTCACCGGCGGCATTGTCGCCCTGCACAAGGGCATCAAGCCTTGATCAGCACTCTGGCCCTCAATGGCGCAGCAGCCGCGGTCAACCATGCCCTGGACTTCGATCCCGCCAGTCGCGCTGACCTGGCGCAGCTGGCAGGGCGCACCCTCGCGGTCCAGTGCACCTTTCCGGCTATGGATCTCGGCATCAGTTTTGATGACAGCGGCACCCTGGTACTTACCGCCGGTCTGCCGGAAGGGGCCGAAACGCGACTGCGGGGCAGCGGTGTCGCTCTGGCGCGCTTGGCCGTGGACAATCAGGGCGGCGTCACCCTGGCAGGCTCGGGTGTAGAAATGGCAGGCAGCCAGAGCCTGCTACAAGACATGCGAACCGTCTTGGGCAGGCTGGACATCGACTGGGAAGCAGCCCTGGCCAACCTGCTGGGTGATATCCCTGCCCACCTGATCGCCGAAGCGACGCGCGCGGCGTTGCGCTGGCAGCGTCAGGCAACGTCCCGCGCCCTGTCCGGCGGAGGTGAATATCTGCGCGAGGAAGCCCGTGTACTACTGAGTCGCGCCGAGATGGCGCCCTGGGCAGATCAGGTCGCTCGTCTCGCTGAAGACAGCGATCGTCTGATGGCGCGCACCGCTCGCCTGCAGCAACGCCTCGCTGAACGGGCCTCCTGATGGCCAAAGTCACCCGTCTGTTGACCATCGCCCGGGTCGCCGCCCGCTATCGGCTCGACACCCTGCTTGCCGAAAGCGCCAGCAATCACGCTCAGCGCCTACCCCTGGCAGCGCGAGTGCTGGCCCGAGCGACACGCTGGCTGCCAACTCCCAAAGCGCCGCGCGGCGAGCGGCTGCGACTCGCCCTGGAAGCTCTTGGCCCTATCTTTATCAAGTTTGGTCAACTGCTCTCCACGCGCCCAGACCTGGTACCTGCAGATATCTGCGCCGAACTGAGTCACTTGCAAGACCGCGTGCCACCCTTTCCTTCCGAACAGTTTGTCGCCATCGTCGAAGCGGCCCTCGACGGCAAAGTCAGCGATCTGTTCCAGCGCTTTGACAGTGAGCCGCTGGCCTCTGCCTCTGTAGCCCAGGTGCATACCGCGCAACTCGCCGATGGCCGCGAGGTCGTAGTCAAGGCTATTCGCCCCGGCATCGAGAGAGTTATCCGCGAGGACATTGAGCTTATGCTCTGCCTCGCCCGCTGGGTAGAGCGCAACACACCCCATGGCAAGCGTCTGCGCCCGATCGAAGTGGTCGAAGATTACAAGCACACCATCTTTGACGAGCTCAACCTGCAGCGCGAAGCCGCCAACGCTTCCCTGCTGCGCCGCAACTTTCTTAATTCACCGATGCTCTATGTTCCGGAGGTGCACTGGCCTCTGACCAACGAAAAAGTCATGGTCAGCGAGCGTATTCACGCTGCCCCCGTCACCGACCTGGCCTACTTGTCCTCCCGCAATACCGATATGAAAGTACTGGCGGAGCGCGGTGTAGAGATTTTCTTCACCCAGGTGTTCGAGCACAACTTCTTCCACGCCGACATGCACCCCGGCAATATTTTCGTCGATGCCAGCGACCCGGCCCGCCCCCGCTATCTGGCGGTGGACTGCGCCATCGTCGGTTCCCTCAGCGACGCGGACCGCTATTATCTGGCCCGCAATCTGGTGGCGATCTTCCGGCGCGACTACCGTCAGGTTGCAGAGCTCCATATCCTCTCGGGCTGGGTGCCGGAAGATACTCCACTCAACGATTTTGAAGCCGCTATTCGCACCGTATGCGAACCAATCTTCGAGCGTCCCCTCAAGGATATTTCGTTCGGTCTGACACTGGTGCAGCTATTTCGTACTGCCCAGCGCTTCGACATGGAGGTGCAGCCCTCCCTGGTGCTGCTGCAAAAGACTCTGCTCAATGTCGAGGGTCTGGGTCGCCAGCTGTACCCTGATCTGGACCTGTGGACTACAGCACACCCTTTCATGGAAAACTGGCTAAAACAGCGCTTCCGTCCAGGCACTTTGCTGGCGCGTCTCAAGCGCCACGGTCCCGAGTGGCTGGAGCAGCTGCCGGAACTGCCGCACCTGGTTTACCAGACCCTGGAGCTGAGCCGCCAGCGCAGTCGCCGCGCTGTCGAGGAGCAGACTTCCCCCCCAGCCTCCACCAAAAACCGCACCCGGCTGTTCGCTGCCAGCGCGCTGATGGGCATTGGTGCCGGCTCAGCCTTCCCTCAGTGGAGCGATGCCGTGGCCTCCCTGCCCGCTGCCAGCCTGCTGTTATTCGCAGCCGGGGCCTTACTATTGCTGCTTCGCTGAACGCGGCAAATAGCGCATAATGACACCATGAACTCCAACCGCACAGCACCGGACTCTGCTCCGGACTTTACTCAACGAGTCGCCTGGGACAGCAATGGCCTTGTCCCTGCCATCGCCCAGGATGCCCATAGCGGTCGTATCCTGATGGTAGCGTGGATGAACCGCGAGGCCCTCGCCCTCACGGCCAGCACCGGCCGCGCTGTATACTGGTCGCGCTCCCGCAAAAAGCTGTGGCACAAGGGTGAAGAGTCAGGCCACTATCAGGTGATTCGCGATATCCGCCTCGACTGCGACAACGATGTGATTTTGTTGAGCATCGAACAGCAAGGCGGTATTGCCTGTCATACGGGGCGAGAGTCATGTTTTTTTCGCACTCTGAAAGACGGCGAGTGGGTTGTCACTGATCCGGTACTGAAGGACCCTGGGAGTATCTACAAATGAGCGATGTGCTACGCGAGCTCACCACTATTCTGGAGGCGCGCCGCCAGGCCGATCCCAGCAGTTCCTATGTGGCCAGCCTGCACGCAAAGGGGCTTAACAAAATTCTTGAAAAAGTGGGCGAAGAAGCGGTGGAAACCATTCTCGCCGCCCGCGACGCCGCTGACAGCGGCGACACCACAGCTCTGATCGGCGAAACCGCCGACCTGTGGTTTCACAGTTTGGTAATGCTTTCCCATCTGGGTCAAAGCGCCGACGCGGTACTGGCAGAACTTCAGCGCCGCTTCCATATCTCTGGCCTCGACGAGAAGGCCAGCCGTACATCACGATAAGAGGATTACATCATGGGTTTGGGTGGTATCAGTATCTGGCAACTCCTTATTATTCTGGCAATTGTTGTGCTGATTTTTGGCACCAAGCGCCTCAAGAGCCTTGGCGGCGACCTTGGCGGCGCCATCAAAAGCTTTCGCCAGGCGGTGAACGATGGCGAGAAGAAGGACGACGACGCCGAGAGCAACGGTGAAAGCGCCCGTCTCGACCAGGAAAAGACCGCTGCTTCCAGCGAGACTAAAGCCAAGACAGACACGCACCAGTCGTGACAGCAACGCCATGACTACTCCCCTCGCTACCTGCCTGACTCGCTGGCGCAAGCTGCGGGTTCGCCATGTTTGACATCGGCTTTTCCGAATTGCTGCTGACAGCGGTAATTGCGCTGGTGGTGATTGGCCCTAAACGGCTGCCGGAAACCATCCGCACCATAGGGTTGTGGGTCGGTCGCACCAAGCGTGCTCTCAACCGTGCTTATCAAGAGATGGATCGCGAGCTGGGCCTTGATGACATCCGCCGCCAACTGCACAACGAAGAGGTCATGCGCTCTCTCGAAGAGCATAAAAAACAGTTGGAGGAGGAAATCCTTGGCAGGCGCAAAGCCGAATCAGACAAGGCGGGTGCCGAGGCAATAAGTGACGCCAAGTCCCCGGCACCAGCTGCCGGGGAGTCCTCTGTTACGGTCCCGCTCACTGAGAACACCGGTACTTCTGTCAGCTCTGAAGACA
Source organism: Porticoccaceae bacterium (assembly GCA_023229065.1). GTDB lineage: Bacteria > Pseudomonadota > Gammaproteobacteria > Pseudomonadales > Porticoccaceae > NAT127. The sequence continues at coordinate 9,899 of JALNZZ010000038.1, read as the reverse complement.
TAGCTGACACATCAACACCTCGCAAAGGCAGCAGGACATGAGTAACGAGGAACTGCGCGACAAGGAGCTGCCGCTGCTGGCTCACTTGCTGGAGCTGCGCGACCGCCTTCTGAAAATCATCGCCTCCGTGCTGATAATTTTTCTCTGCCTCTTTTACTTCAGCAACGAAATCTATTTGATCGTATCCGAGCCGCTGCGGGAACTGCTGCCGGAAAACAGCTCGATGATCGCCACCGATGTGGCATCGCCTTTCTTTGCCCCCTTCAAGCTCACCATGATGGTGTCCCTGCTGCTGGCCATGCCCTTTGTTCTCTATCAGGTATGGGCTTTTGTCGCCCCGGGGCTCTACGAGCGTGAAAAACGGGTGGTCCTGCCGCTCTTCGCCTCCAGCGTAGCGCTGTTCTACCTTGGTATTGCCTTCGCCTACTTTCTGGTGTTCCCTATTATCTTTGGGTTCTTTACCAGTGTCGGCCCCGAAAGTATCGCTGTGATGACCGATATCAGCAGCTATCTGGACTTTGTGCTGACACTGTTTTTTGCCTTCGGAGTTGCCTTCGAAGTCCCCATTGCCGTAGTCATTTTGAGCTGGATGGGCATTGTGAAACCAGCGAGCTTGGCCCAAAAGCGCCCCTTTATTGTTGCGGGCTGCTTTGTGGTTGGCATGCTGCTGACACCGCCGGATGTCTTTTCCCAAGCCCTGCTGGCAATCCCCATGTGGCTGCTGTTTGAACTGGGGCTGGTATTCGGTCGGCTAGTGGCTCCGACCGATGACGCTGAAGAGGAAGAAAAGGTGGCAGGCTGACCCCGGCAAGCACAGGCGGATTCCCACACCTGGCAGCCCGGCTGCAAGTGCTTGCCTCAGCTTATATGGCGCTGTAAATAGTCCTCCACCTCGCTGGCAATACGCCCCTTGAACAGTGACATCATACCCTCGAGCTCAACCTCCACCTGCACTTCTTCGGCCTTGCAGGCGACACAGGCTTTGATCCCGCCGTTGAACTCATAGTGCATCTCGTCTTCCTGCCAGGCGGCACTGCCACCGAACTTGTCTATCAACTTGTCCGCCAGTGCCTGAACCTCCTGCCGGAGCTGATCTGATGTCATGGTGTGATTGCGCTTGAAACTTATCGTGCTCATCTGATGTTGTGCTCCCGGGACGGCTGAAAGGTGTCGTTTGTAACCGCAACAGCACTCCAAAGCAAGGCCACAGTGCTACTCACCACTTTTACCCTTATCGCGCAGTCAACAGCTCTTGTCTTGCCCATACACTTCCCTGCCCCTTGCAGATTTTTCCACCTTCCCTTTGCTATCATCCGCCCCTTGCCGATACTTCTTGCTCATCACACCACATCAGAGTGAAAAAAACGGACTTCCCCATGTCAGAAGACACTGCCGCTCTCCCAACTGCAGGTTTGATACGCCGACTGATGGCCATGGTCTACGACGGCTTGCTACTGCTGGGTATAACTTTCGCCTATGGCGTGGTGATCTGGAGCTTGCGCCTGGTCAGCGGTGCTGATTTAACGGCACCACCTGGTAATTTTGCACAGATTCTTACCCTGCTCGGCCTGTGGCTGGTGCTGGCAAGCTATTTTGTCTTCTGCTGGATAAAGCGGGGGCAAACCCTGGGAATGAAAACCTGGCGTCTCAAACTGGAAGCCCGTGGAGGAGGCCTGCCCGGCGCTGCCCAATGCTGGCTCCGCTGCCTGCTCGCCCCGGTATCGGCAGCTCCCGCCGGGCTCGGCTATCTCTGGTGCCAGTTCGATCGCCGCCGCGGCTGCTGGCATGACTACTGGAGCGACACCAAAGTACTGGTGCTGCCCAAAAACAACAAGAAAAACCAAAAATAACAAGAAGCACAAGTAGTCACTTTACCGGTGCTCGACCGCTATCCGCGCCCCTTTTCTCCATGGCCGCGACAGCAAAACACCGCGTCAACCCGCGCGTCGCAGCAGCACTACCCCGACCACCACCGATAGCGCAACGGGTACCAACACCGCCCAAAGGGGGGAAAAGCCGTACAGCAGACTGGCAGGGCCAAGCAGCTGCTGGCTGGTACTGAAGACGATACCAGCAATCACGCCGGCAAAAATGCGCAGCCCCATAGTGGACTCACGCAGCGGGCCAAACACAAAGGACACTGCGATCAACACCAGGCTGGCAATCGTCAGGGGTTGCAGTGCCTTATTCCAGAATGCGAGCCAGTGCCGCGAAGCGTCCTGCCCCTGGTTTTCGAGGTAGCGGGCATAGCCCAGCAGATCTGAGATCGGCAACGAATCCGGCTCCAGAAAAACCAGCCGCATCAGCTCTGGCGACAACACACTTTCCCAGCGCCGGCTACTTTCCAGCTCTGTACTGGTGCGGGCGTCGCCAAAGCGGGTGATACTCACCTCCTGCTCCAGCCAGTGGTCGCCCTGAAATACCGCCTCGGCAGCAAAGCTCACCTCGTCGATCTCGCCGTCCTGAAAGCGGTAGCGGGTTACGCCGTAAAGTTCACCACCCGGCGCCATAACACTGACGTGAACAAATTCGTCACCCTCTCGGTTCCACAGGCCGCTGGCGCTGGCCATCTGGCTCTGCCGCCCCATTAAAAGTGCCCGACGCGCCTCGGCGAACTGCTCTGAATAAGGCTGCACATACTCGCCAATCACCACCCCGGCGGCGATTAACACCAATAAAGGGCTCAAAACAAAACCGACGATGCGCACCGGCGACAACCCGGCTGCGCGCATCACCACCAGCTCGCTGTTGCTCGCCAGCAAGCCCAGGCCAATAAGACAGCCTATCAACCCCGAAAAGGGGATATTCTGATAGATACTGCCCGGCAGTGTCAGCCCCACATGTACCAGTAAGGCGGGGAAGTCATAGTCACCACGCAGGTCACCTACGCCGTCGATAATAGAAGCCATACCGTCGATGGATACCATTACCAGCAGCACAATCAAGACCGAAAACAGTACCGTGGTCGCCACGTGGCGGCGCAAGCGAACCATCAGTGACTCCTCACCGCGGGCGCAGAGTTGCGCTTGCGCCAGGGACGCCAGCCCCCATTCCAGGCCAGCAAGCCAAGAGCAATAAGCAAGAAGATAGCGTGTACCCACAACATCCCCACCCAAGGGGGGATGTCACCGTCCTCCAGGGCACCTCGGGCACCGTTGAGGGAGAGCAGATAGATCACATAGAGCAGCACCGCCGGCAATACTTTGACGAACTTGCCCTGGCGTGGATTCGTGCGACTCAAAGGCACTGCCAGCATTGCGACCACCAGCACCAGAACTGGCAAAGACAGGCGCCACTGCAGGGTGGCCCGATGTTCCGGGTCGTCAGAGTTCCACAGCTCGGCGGTCGACATGGCTTCGCTCTCAGCGCGCAGCTCCGAGGGGCTCACCGGCTCCAGGCGCTGACCAAACTCCTCGAAGCGGGTGAGACGGAACTCCGCACTGCCCGGCTCACCCTGTACCCGCAGACCATTCTCCAGAACCAGATAGCGCTCGCCACTCTGTTCCGACTGGCGGGAATAGCCCTCCTCGGCAATCACCACCACCATACCGGTGGCATCGCGGGATTCACTGCCCTGGGCCAGAAAGACATCGTGCATACGCCCTTCGCTGGTGATGGTTTCCGCATAAGTGACACCGCGGCCATCTCGCAAACTGTAAAAGCGCCCCGCGGTAAGGCTTTCAAGCTCGCCGCGCTGTCTCTGGGCGTTGGATAGCTCCTCCACCTTGGCAAAACCCGCCGGACTCACCGCCAAGCTCAGCCAGGCTACAATGGCGGCAATCAGCAGTGCGAACACCATGGTGTAGCGCAAGAAAGTGCCCTCCCCCATGCCACAAGCTCTCAGCACAGTCATTTCACTGTCCACATAAAGCTGACCATAGGCGAGCAGAATAGAAAGGAAAAAAGCCAGCGGCAGCACCAGCTCAAGAAATCCCGGCAAGCGAAAACCGATAATGGCCAGCAATACTGACGGGTCCAGCTTGCCGGAGGCAGCGCTCGCCAAATATTTGACAAACCGGCTGCTGACAATCACCAACATCAGCACGGCACACACTGCCACCGTACTGGTGAGCACACTGCGGGCAAAGTAGCGGAATACGATCACAGTCCCTCGACGAACCTCGGATTTCCTGCGCGGCCCTTGGTATGCGGGAGGCGCTTGAGTACACTTGTAGGCTTTGCGGCTGCGGGTTGACCTGGGCCTGAACGGACATTATCCCCAAAACGACCTCCGTTGTCTTGAATCCTTTCATCTCGGGCCGCACCGGATGATGCTGACGCTGAACATGTGCGCCGGCTCTATTTTACCCAGCCAGAATGAGAGTCTAGAGAGAGCCCTTATGGAATTCAAAGCCCGTGCCTTCGACCCCGTCACCCTCAAAGCCGACAGCCTGGTCGTGGTGGTGCCCACCAAGGGCACACCCGGCCCTGTGGCCAAGGCATTGGACAGCGCCTGCGGCGGCGCCATCAGCGCCATCCTCAAGAGCGGCGAACTGGCCCGCAATGGCAACTGCCTCACCCTCTACGCACCGGTTGGCCTCAACGCTGGCCGCCTGGTCCTGGTCGGTGCCACCGAAGCAGCCCCCACCGACAGTCAGTTTCACAAACTGGCACTGCGCATTGCCGGTCAGCTGACCACCCCCGGTCTCAAATCTGCAGCCCTGTGCCTTGATGATATCGCCACCCCCGACCGCGACCAGACTTGGCACGCCACCCAGGTCGCCCGTGCCGTCGGTGAGTCGCTCTATATCTTCGATCGCTTCAAATCAAAGAAAGATGACAAAAAGCCTGCCCCGTCCAAGCTCACTCTGCACAGTGACAGCAAGGCTGGCAAAGCCATCAACAGTGCTCTAAGCAAGGGGCTGGCGCTTGCAAGAGGTATCAATCTGGCCCGTGAGCTGGGAGACCTTCCCCCCAATATCTGTACCCCGACCTACCTGGCAGAGCGCGCTCAAGAGCTGGCCAAAAGTGACACCAGGCTGACCGCCAAGGTACTCAGCGAGAAACAGATGCAAACCCTCGGCATGGGCTCTCTGCTGTCGGTAACCGCCGGCACCGAGACACCGGCTCAATTTATCATCCTTGAGTACAAAGGTGGCACCAAAGACTCAGCCCCCGTAGTGCTGGTCGGCAAAGGCGTCACTTTTGACAGCGGCGGCATCAGCCTGAAACCCGGTGCCAGCATGGATGAAATGAAGTACGACATGTGCGGCGCTGCCAGTGTACTGGGCGCCATCACCAGCGCCATTGAACTGCAGCTGCCTCTCAACATCGTAGGTCTGATTCCCGCTGTGGAGAATATGCCCAGTGGCCATGCCACGCGCCCGGGTGACATCGTCACCTCGCTGTCAGGCCAGACCATTGAGATTCTCAATACCGACGCTGAGGGCCGCCTTATTCTCTGCGACGCACTCACCTACGCCGAGCGCTACAAGCCGCGGGCCGTAGTGAATATCGCCACACTCACCGGTGCCTGTGTAGTGGCCCTCGGCCATCACGCCTCGGGACTGTTCAGCAACAACGACGAGCTGGCAGAACAACTGCTGTCCTGTGGCCAGGACAGTAACGACCGCGCCTGGCGCCTGCCTTTATGGGACGAGTATGACCAGCAGCTCAAGAGCCCCTTCGCCGATATGGCCAATATTGGCGGCAAGGGCGCTGGCAGCATTACCGCCGCCTGCTTCCTGGCCCGCTTCACCAAAAACTACCCCTGGGCACACCTGGATATCGCCGGCACCGCCTGGAATAGCGGCGCTCAAAAAGGTGCTACCGGTCGACCTGTCTCCCTGCTGGTAGAATATCTATGTCGGGCGGTCGCCTGACCCTGCGGTGACACGAGTTCACTTTTATCAGCTCGGTGGCGGGCCTGAAGCCAGCCGCCAGGCAGTGGCACGACTGATCGCCAGCGCTCTGCCCCGGCGCCCGGATGTCCTTGTGCGCCTGCCGGGAGAAGCCGGTGCCCTGGCTCTGGCTGGCGAAATTCGTGCGCTCTGCCCCGAGCATCTGCATCTCGGTGCAGAGGTCCAAGGTGAGCACACCATCAGCCTGTCGTGGGGAGACGACCCCGGGCACCACCATGGTCTGCTGGTCAACCTGGCACCCGGTACACCGCGCTGGTTCAGCCGCTTCGAGCAGCTCGCGGAGCTGATCTTCGATCACCCTGCTCTTATCGAAGATCGTCGGAGTGCCTTTCGCTTCTACCGTGAACGCGGCTACCCCCTTCACTTTCACGATCTGTCGCAGGCTCCGGATCCACCTTTGTGGCCCTGACCTGCAGCTCGATCAAAGCCTCTAAAACAACCTTTTGCTCAACGTTCAGAAAACGCTATGAAAAACCCAAAGACTAAAGTTACGCGCGCTATTGGCGAATTTATTCTTCTTATTGTGTTTGCACTGATCCCTCCCGTGTTTGTATTCATTGACTCTGTGGTCATCGGCCATGGAGTGCCCGAGGACTCGCTGACGGAGTACCTCCAGGAAGCACTACTTTTTGTCTCGTCCCTGCTCTTTCTGCGCGCCGCGCTACGGCACCCAGAGTCACGAGGCTTTTTCCTGCTGGTGGCCGGGTTCTTTAGCTGCGCCCTGATACGAGAGCTGGACAGCTATCTCGACTTTATCTGGCACGGCTTTTGGGTCTGGCCTGCAAACCTGCTGGCTTTGGCCACTATTGTCTATGTAGCGCTGTGCTGCAAAGGGACGGTGCTCAACCCCATGGCGGCTTTCATTGACACCAAACCCTACTTTTATATGATTTTCGGGTTACTCATTGTCTTCGTTTTCAGTCGCGTCTTTGGCAGTGGAACCTTGCTCTGGGACCACCTGCTTGGCGAAACCTACACCCACAACTTCAAAAGCGGTGTCCAAGAAGGACTGGAGTTATTCGGGTATATATTTATTGCTTACAGCTCATTTTTATATACGTTGGGCATAAAAAGGGGGTAAACCTGCAGTCTCGGCGAGCCTTTCTGCCGAGGAACTGTCCTGCGCTGGTGACCCCTGCCCTGCCACCGTATAATTTCGCTCTTTTCACCCCTGCCGACTCCACGGCACTTCCGAGACATGGCCCGAGATATGGACAAAACTTTCAACCCCCAAGCCATCGAGCAACACTGGTACAAGACCTGGGAGGAGCGCGGCTACTTCCAACCCTCGGGCCAGGGCGACCCTTACTGCATCATGATTCCACCGCCCAACGTCACCGGCAGTCTGCATATGGGTCACGGCTTTAACAACACCATCATGGATGGCTTGATCCGCTATCACCGGATGAAAGGCCACAACACCTTGTGGCAGATGGGCACCGACCACGCCGGCATCGCTACGCAGATGGTCGTGGAGCGCCAGCTCGGCGCCGACGGGGTTAGCCGCCACGACCTGGGCCGGGAAAAGTTCCTCGACAAGGTGTGGGAATGGAAAGCCGAGTCCGGCGGCACCATCACCCGCCAGATCCGCCGCCTCGGTTCCTCCGTCGACTGGAGCCGCGAGCGTTTCACCATGGACCCGGGCCTCTCCAATGCTGTGCGGGAAGTGTTTGTACGCCTTTACGACGACGGTCTGATCTACCGCGGCAAGCGGCTGGTGAACTGGGACCCGGTCTTCAATACGGCCATTTCCGACCTGGAGGTACTCAACGAAGAGGAACAGGGCTCCCTGTGGCATTTTCGCTATCCGCTGGAAGGCGAAGACGGCCATCTGGTAGTAGCCACCACACGCCCGGAAACCATGCTTGGCGACACCGCAGTAGCAGTGAACCCGAACGATGAGCGCTACAAGCACCTGGTGGGCAAACAGGTGCGCTTGCCCATTACCAACCGGCTGATTCCCATCATTGCTGACGACTATGTCGATAGTGAGTTCGGCTCCGGCTGCGTGAAGATCACCCCCGCTCACGATTTCAACGACTACGAAGTGGGCAAACGCCACAACCTGCCATTGATCAATGTGCTCGACCGCAACGCCCATATTCTCGGTGAGTTTACCGTCTTCACCTTCGACAACTACGCCACCGAGCACGGCGAGAAAGGGCCGGTGCAATACGCCGGTCTCGATCGCTTCGAGGCGCGCAAGAAAATCGTCGACGAGTTTGAACAGCTCGGTTTGCTGGAAAAAATCGAACCCCACACCCTGAAGGTACCGAGGGGCGACCGCTCCAATGCCGTGGTGGAGCCCTGGCTCACTGACCAGTGGTACGTGAAAACTGCCAGCCTCGCCAAGCCCGCTATCGAAGCGGTGGAGGACGGTCGCATCCAGTTTGTGCCCAAACAATACGAGAACATGTATTTCGCCTGGATGCGCGACATCCAGGACTGGTGTATCTCCCGCCAGTTGTGGTGGGGACACCGCATCCCCGCCTGGTACGACAACAACGGCAGGGTCTATGTAGGTCGTGATGAAGCCGAGGTGCGCGCCAAGTATAGCCTCGACGCCAACATCCAGCTGCGCCAGGACGACGATGTACTGGACACCTGGTTCAGCTCCGCCCTGTGGACTTTTTCCACCCTGGGCTGGCCGGAGCAAACCCCGGAGCTGGAAACCTTCCACCCCACCGACGTACTGGTCACCGGCTTCGACATCATTTTCTTCTGGGTCGCGCGCATGATCATGATGACCATGCACTTTATGAAAAATGAAGACGGCACTCCCCAGATCCCGTTCAAGACCGTCTATGTCCACGGCCTGGTGCGCGACTCCCAGGGCCACAAAATGTCCAAGTCCAAGGGCAACGTGCTCGACCCCATTGATCTGATCGACGGCATCGACCTGGAAACCCTGGTGCAAAAACGCACCAGCGGCATGATGCAACCGCAGTTGGCAAAAAAGATCGAAAAGCAGACCCGTACAGAGTTTCCCGAGGGCATCGCCGCCTACGGTACCGATGCCCTGCGCTTCACCTTCTGCTCACTGGCCTCCACCGGGCGCGACATCAAGTTTGACATCGGTCGCATCGAGGGCTTCCGTAACTTCTGCAACAAAATATGGAACGCCACCCGCTACGTACTGATGAACTGCAGCGATCAGGACTGTGGCCAGGACGGCTCAGAAGATTACCAGCTCAGCCAGGCCGACCGCTGGGTCATCAGCCTGCTGCAGCAGACGGAAGCCACCATCAGCGACGCCCTCGACAGCTACCGCTTCGATCTCGCAGCCCAGGCACTCTACGAATTTACCTGGCACCAATACTGCGACTGGTACCTGGAGCTCTCCAAGCCAGTATTGTGGGACGACAACGCTTCACCAACGCTGAAAAAAGGCACCCGTCGCACCCTGATCCGGGTACTGGAAACCATTCTGCGTCTCGCTCATCCGATGATGCCCTTTATCAGCGAAGAGATCTGGCAGCGGGTAAAGTCTCTCGCTGGCAAGAGTGGCGACACCATCATGCTGCAGCCCTACCCAGTAGCAGACCTGTCCCTGGTGGACGACGAGGCCATCGCCAATATCGAATGGGTGAAGCAGGCCATTCTCGCCATTCGCAATATCCGCGGTGAAATGAATATTGCGCCGGGCAAGCAGCTGCCCACTTTCCTCAGGAATGGCAGTGCCGACGATCGCCAGAAGCTGGCCACCAACCGCCAGTTCCTGATGCGCCTCGCCAACCTGGAAACCATTACCTGGTTGGAGAGCGGCGAACAGGCACCCACCTCGGCCACCGCTCTGGCAGGTGCCATGGAAATATTGGTGCCGATGGCGGGCCTGATCGATAAAGAAGCGGAGCTGGCCCGTATTGCCAAAGAAATAGAGCGCACCAACAAGGAAGCCGAGCGCATCCGCAACAAACTGGGTAACCCCGGCTTTGTCGACAAGGCACCGGAGGCCGTGGTGCAAAAAGAAAAAGACAAACTGGCGGATTACGAAGCTGTGCTGGCCAAGTTAAAAGGCCAGCAGGCAGAGATTTCAGC
>JALNZZ010000246.1 GCA_023229065.1 Porticoccaceae bacterium | reverse complement strand
GGATGCTGACGTGGTGGGTCAGGCGGTCAAGGAGCGCGCCTGTGAGGCGCTCGGACCCGAAGGTTTCGGTCCATTCGTCGAAGGGCAGATTGCTGGTGATCAGCGTCGATCCGCGTTCGTAACGCTGGGAGACCAGTTCGAACAGCAGCTCCGCTCCGGTCTTTGACAGCGGCACAAAGCCCAACTCGTCGATGATGAGCAGCTTGTAGCCGGCCATCTGCTTCTGGAAGCGCAGCAGACGACGTTCGTCGCGGGCCTCCATCATCTCGCTGACGAGCGCGGCCGCCGTGGTGAAGCCCACGGACAATCCCTTCTGGCAGGCTGCCAGGCCGAGACCGATCGCAACATGGGTCTTGCCCGTGCCGCTGGGCCCGAGCGCGATGACGTTCTCGCGGCGCTCGATCCATTCGCAGCGCGCCAGTTCCAGCACCAGCATCTTGTTGAGCTTCGGGATGGCGGCGAAGTCGAAGCTGTCGAGGCTCTTGGCGGCCGGGAACTTCGCAGCCTTGATGCGGCGCTCGACCATCCTGCGCTCCCGGTCGATCAGTTCCAGCTCGACCAGCCTGGCAAGATAGCGAACATGATCCACGCCCTCGACCGCGCATTGCCGGGCAAGCTTCTGGTGCTCGCGCAGGAAGGTCGGCAGCTTCAAGGTCTTGAGGTGATGAACGAGCAGGAGTTCGGGAGCATCGCTGCTCATGCCGGTTCCTCCTCACGGTCCAGCAGGCGCATATAGGCCTTGGCCGACGTCGTCTCGACGGTGGCTCTGGGCAGATAGGGATAGATGTCGAGGTCCAGCCTGGGCGGCCTGCGCTCGGCCCGGCACAGGACGAGGTGCTTCACGGCATCGAAGCTGATGGCGCCCAGATGCAGTGCCTGCTTCACGGCTGCGTGCAGGTCGGCCAGATCGAAGCTTTCCATCAGGCGCAGCACCTGCACATAGGCGCGCCGGCCCTGTTTGCCCATCCGCGCCTCCATGAGACGGCGCAGTGTCGTGAACGCCTCCGGCAGTTCCCAGCCCTGCAAGGGGGCCGCCTGGTCGAGCGCGTTGATCTTCTGCTCGATCAGCGGCAGGTAATGCAGCGGATCGAAGACAACCTCTTCGCGCGCATAGCTGCGCGGATGGCGGGCAATGATCTCCCCGCCGCAGCCGATCACCACCGCGTCGACATAGCCACGGATCCAAACGTCCTGGTAGCCGAAGGCGACCGGAACGGAGTAGTCGTTGGTCCTGTAGCGCACCAGCGCCTGCGAGGAGACCCGGCCGCTGGCCTGGTCGCAGGCCTCGAAGGGCGATGCCGGCAGCGGCCGCATCGCGGCCAGATCGCGCAGCAAGCGTTCGCCGATCGTCTCGCTCTCGCCGCGCAGCCGGTCGCTCTGGCGCTTACGGCACTGCTCCTCAAGCCACAGATTGAACTCGTCCCACGATGCAAAGCGCGGGATCGGCACCATGAAGTTGCGCCGGGCATAGCCGACCAGTCCTTCAACGCTGCCCTTGTCATTGCCCTTGCCGGGACGGCCATAGCGATCCCGGATCAGATAGTGGGACAGGAAGCCGCTGAACAGCGCCGCCCGCTTGCGCGTGCCGTCGGGCAGGATCTTCGCCACCAGGCAACGGTCGTTGTCGTAAACGATCGACTGCGGCACGGCCCCGAAGAAGGCGAAGGCATGGATATGGCCGTCCACCCAGGCCTCGGCCACAGCCGCAGGATAGGCGCGAACATAGCAGGCGTCGCTATGCGGCAGATCGAGCACGAAGAAGTGCGCCTTCTGCTCCACGCCGCCGATGACCACCATAGCCTCGCCAAAGTCGGCCTGTGCGTGCCCGGCCGGGTGCGCCAGCGGCACGAACATCTCCTGGCCGCGCCGCGCCCGATCGCGCATGTAGTCCTTGATGATCGTATAGCCGCCGGTAAACCCGTGCTCGTCACGCAGCCGATCGAACACCCGTTTGGCCGTATGGCGCTGCTTGCGCGGAACCGCCCGGTCCGCCTCAAGCCAACGATCGATGATCGCGATGAACGCGTCCAGCTTCGGACGTCGCACCGGCGCCTGCCGCCGATAGCCGGGCGGAACCGAATAAGCCATCATCTTGCGAACCGTGTCGCGTGAGATGCCGAAATGCCTGGATGCCTCGCGCTGGCTCATGCCCCCGTCGCAAGCAACCCGAACCTTCAGATATAATTCCACGGTGTAGATCCCTCATCCCTCCCTGCGCTGCGCAGAAGGGAAATAGGTGGCCGGATTTTACGCCGCCCGCAGCAGGACTATCCCGCCGCTACCGTGGTCTAGTTTTCCACCGCCGTTCTCACATTTAACTCAATCTTCTGGCGATCATCGGACCGAATGGAGCGGGTAAGACTTCCCTTCTAAACGTCACTGCAGGCTTCTACCGGCCTCAAAAGGGCCGGATCGAGCTTTCGGGACGGGACGTGACCGGATTGCGCGTCGATCAGATCGCCAACTGCGGTATCGCACGCACGTTCCAGGGCACGCATCTGATCTCCGGCCAGACGGTGATCGAAAACATCCTGGTCGGCCGCCATATGCTAATGACGTCGAACGTGATCCAGGCCTTCTTCTACTACGGCCCAGTCATGCGCGAGGAGGATAAACATCGCGAGGCGGTTGAGCAAATCATCGACTTCCTAGAGATCGAGTCGATCCGCAACCAGCCGGTTGGCA
>JALNZZ010000037.1 GCA_023229065.1 Porticoccaceae bacterium | reverse complement strand
AAGCCTATGCGGACCTGATCACGATCTCAGGCTATGACGGCGGCACCGCGGCCAGCCCGCTGACGTCGATCCGCCATGCCGGCTCGCCCTGGGAGCTGGGCCTGGCAGAAGCCCACCAGACATTGCGTGCCAATGACCTGCGGAACAAGGTGCGGGTGCAAACCGACGGTGGTCTCAAGACCGGTCTCGACGTGATCAAGGCCGCCATACTCGGCGCCGAGAGCTTCGGTTTTGGCACTGCCCCCATGGTTGCGCTGGGCTGCAAATACCTGCGTATCTGCCACCTCAACAACTGTGCCACGGGGGTCGCTACCCAGGACGACAACTTGCGTCGCGATCACTATGTCGGCACCGTCGAAGTGGCGATGAACTTTTTCCGCCTGCTGGCGGAGGAAACCCGCGAGTGGCTGGCGCGGCTGGGTGTGGCGCGCCTGCAGGACCTGATCGGTCGCGTGGATCTGCTCGCTATCCTGCCCGGTGAAACGCCTCGCCAGCAGGGACTGGATTTGAGTCCGATCCTGCACAGTGACGATTATCTGGCACAAAAGCCTCAATTCTGTACCCAGCCGCGGAACGACCCCTTCGATAAGGGCACCCTGGCAGAGCGAATGGTGGCGGATATGTTGCCCGCCATCGAAAGCTGCAGTGGAGGTATTTTCAACTATCGCATTTCCAACTGCGACCGTTCCATCGGCGCGCGTATTAGTGGCGAGATTGCCCGCCGCCACGGCAATCAGGGTATGGCGGAGCAGCCCATCCGGGTGTACCTGAGCGGCGTGGCTGGCCAGTCCCTGGGAGTATGGAATGCGGGCGGTCTGGAAATCTTCCTCAGCGGCGACGCCAACGATTATGTGGGCAAGGGCATGACCGGGGGCAAGATCGTTATTACCCCGCCTCAGGGCAGCCGTTTCCAATCCCGCGACGCGCCTATTATCGGTAACACCTGCCTGTACGGAGCGACCGGCGGCAAGTTGTTCGCCGCCGGTCGCGCAGGAGAGCGTTTTGCAGTGCGCAACTCCGGCAGCCATGCGGTGGTAGAGGGCGCTGGCGAACACTGCTGTGAATACATGACCGGTGGCGTCGTTGTGGTGCTGGGTGAGACGGGCTACAACTTCGGTGCCGGCATGACCGGCGGCTTTGCCTATGTGCTCGACGAGCAGCGTCGCTTCTATGACCGTGTCAATACCGAGCTGGTCGACTTGCACCGGATTACCGCCGAGAGGGCCGAGGCCTACCGCCACTTTCTGCTCAACAGACTGCGAGAGTATGTGGCTGCCACCCACAGTGCCTGGGGCGCCGAGATCGCCGCTAACTTTGACGAGTATGTCAGCAAGTTCTGGCTGGTGAAGCCAAAGGCCGCCTCCCTCGGCAGCCTGCTCGAAAACACCCACGCGGCACCGCAGTAAACCGGAAGAGGTCGAACCGATGACAGAACGTTTGAACAATACTTTCCAGTTTGTCGAAGTCGAGCGGCAAGATCCAGGCAAGAAACCCCTGGGGACACGCCGCTTGCAGTTTGTAGAAATCTACGAGCCTTACCAGCACAAGCAGGCAGCCAGCCAGGCTCATCGCTGCCTGGCCTGCGGCAATCCCTACTGCGAATGGAAGTGCCCGGTGCACAACTACATTCCCAACTGGCTGAAGCTGGCCAGCGAGGGCAATATTCTCGCCGCGGTGGAACTCTGTCACCAGACCAACACCCTGCCGGAAGTGTGCGGGCGAGTGTGCCCTCAGGACCGCCTCTGCGAGGGAGCCTGTACTCTCAACGATGGCTTTGGTGCGGTCACTATTGGCAGTGTGGAGAAGTACATCACCGACACTGCCTTTGCCATGGGCTGGCGACCGGATATGTCCAAGGTGGTGTGGACGGATAAAAAAGTGGCCATCATCGGGGCGGGCCCGGCGGGCCTCGGTTGCGCCGATGTGCTGGTGCGCGCTGGTGTCAAGCCGGTGGTATTTGACCGCTACCCGGAAATCGGTGGGCTGCTGACCTTTGGCATCCCTGAATTCAAGCTGGAGAAATCGGTCATGGCCAGGCGCAGGGAGATCTTCGAGGCCATGGGGGTCGAGTTCCAGCTCAACAGGGAGGTAGGAGTGGATATCCAGTTTGGCGATATCCTTGCCGACTACGATGCGGTCTTCCTCGGGATGGGAACGTACAACTACATGAAAGGTGGTTTCCCCGGCGAGAATCTTGCTGGTGTTCACGATGCGCTGCCATTTTTGGTGGCCAGTGTGAATCGCAACCAGGGCTGGGAGAAGGATCCGACGGCGTTTGTCGACGTCGCTGGGCAGCGGGTGGTGGTACTGGGTGGTGGCGATACCGCCATGGATTGCAACCGTACATCGATCCGCTTGGGGGCGGCCGGAGTAACTTGTGTCTACCGCCGCGATGAAGCCAATATGCCTGGTTCTCGCCGGGAAGTACAAAATGCCCGCGAAGAGGGCGTAGAGTTTTTGTTCAACCGCCAGCCTGTCGAGATTATTGGCACGGACAAGGTAGAGGGAGTCAAAGTGGTGGAAACCCGGCTCGGTGCTCCCGATGAGGAGGGCAGGCGGCGTCCCGAGGTGATTCCCGGCAGCGAGGAGATACTGGCAGCGGACGTGGTGCTGGTGGCGTTTGGTTTTCGTCCCAGTCCGCCCGACTGGTGCGGTGACTACGATATCGCCCTCAATGACTGGCTGGGTGTGATTGCCCCGGAAGAGCAGAGCTACCGCTTTCAAACCAGTAACCCAAAAGTGTTTGCCGGCGGCGATATGGTGCGGGGTTCCGATCTTGTAGTGACCGCTATATGGGAGGGGCGCCAGGCAGGAGAAGGCATTCTTGACTATCTGAGTGTATGATGGCGGCTTGACCTCTGGCGTTTCACGCCGATGGCACGAGTTTGCCCCTGGCACCTGGATTGCCAGGGAGGCACACCTACCTAATCTCAATGTCACCTACAGGAGCTTTTGCGTCGGACGTCAAAGAGCCTGCCCCGTGAGCGGAGCGCGCGATTTGGCTATCTCGGACGCCAGACCGTCAATATGACTCAACTCAAGAATGATACCTTTCTCCGCGCCCTGGCCCGCCAGCCCGTCGATTACACGCCTGTCTGGATGATGCGCCAGGCCGGTCGCTACCTGCCGGAGTACCGGGCGACTCGCAGTCAGGCCGGGGATTTCCTCTCCTTGTGCAAGAATACCGAGCTGGCTTGCGAGGTTACCCTGCAGCCGCTGCGGCGCTATGCCATGGACGCGGCGATCCTGTTCTCGGACATTCTCACCATTCCCGACGCCATGGGGCTTGGGCTGCATTTTGTCGAGGGCGAAGGTCCCAAGTTTCACAACCCGATTCGCACTGCTGCCGACGTGGAGCGGATTCAGGTGATTGAGACACAACAGGATCTGCCCTATGTGCTGGATGCCGTCCGCGCCATCCGTCGCGAACTGAATGGCAGTGTGCCTCTTATTGGTTTTTCCGGCAGCCCCTGGACTTTGGCCACCTATATGATTGAAGGGGCCAGCACCCGGGAGTTCAAGCGCAGCAAAGAGTGGGTGTACAACAGCCCCGAATTGCTTCACCAGCTGCTCGACAAGCTGGCTCTGTCAGTTATCGATTATCTCAACGCACAAATTGCCGCTGGCGCCCAGGTGGTACAGATTTTTGATACTTGGGGCGGCATTCTCAGCGACAGTGCCTATCAAGAGTTTTCCCTGGCCTACATGCGCAAGATCATTGCCGGTCTTGTGCGCGAAGCCGAGGGCCGCCAGGTGCCGGTTATCCTTTTCACCAAAGGGGGTGGGCAGTGGCTGGAGAGTATCGCGGACACGGGTTGTGATGCCGCCGGCCTCGACTGGAGCACGAGTATGGCCGATGCCCGCCAGCGGGTAGGTGGCCGTATTGCCCTGCAGGGCAATATGGACCCGGCGCTGTTGAGGGCGCCAGCCGCTGCTATCGAGGCTGAAGTGGCGCGCATCCTGGCCGGGTTCGGTCGCGGTGAAGGCCATGTTTTCAACCTTGGGCATGGCATCACACCGGATATCGATCCCGACCGGGTGCGGGTGTTTATCGATGCCGTGCATGAGCTGTCCCGTCCCTATCACGCTGGCTGAGCTTGAACCAGGCTAGCCTTGTTTCAGCGCAGCTTGGCCTTCTGCAAGGGATAGCAGCAGAAGGAATAGCGGGAGAAAGGATAACAGCAGGGGTGGCGGAGCAAGGCTAGATACAGCGCAAGCTGGACAGGCAAGGCGGCGATGCAGTTGTCACCGCCATTCCCCCAGCTTGCTGCCCATCGTAACGGCACTGCCAGGACCGAGTGTATCGGCAAAGTTGACCGGTGACTCCATGGCCATCACCACGGTGGAGCCGAAACGGAACTGACCGAGCTCCTCACCGCGAAGAATAACGCGAGGTTCGCTAAATTTATCGTGGTGGCACTGGTCGGGCTTGTAGTAGTCGCGCCAGGTGGTGCGGATGCCAGCCACCAGGATGGCGCCAACCAGTACTACCGCCAGCAAGCCGCGATCGGTATCGAACAGGCAGACCAGCCGCTCGTTACGGGCAAACAGGCCGGGTATGTGCTTGGCGGTGATGTCGTTGACTGAAAACAGTCGGCCAGGGATATAGAGAGTCTCCAGCAACCTGCCGTCGCAAGGCATATGGACCCGGTGATAATCCCGCGGCGAGAGATAAATGGTGGCAAAGGAGCCCTGCTGAAAGCGGGCGCAAAAGTGTTCATCCAGACCCAATAGCTGGCGAGTGCTGAAGTGATGCCCCTTGGCCTGGAACAAGGTCCCGTCCTGTATGGCCCCCAGTTGGCTGACGGCACCGTCAGCGGGCGACACCAGAGCGTTGGGCGCAGGGTCGATGGGGCGAGCTTCGTCGCGCAACTGGCGGGTAAAGAAATCGTTGAAGGAAGGGTAATCCTCGGGCCGTGACAGGGCAGCTTCTTCCAGGCTGATGCCGTAGCGCGCCATGGCCCTCTGGATCAGAAAGTGCTTGAGCCGGGGGTGGCGGCTGTCGGCCAGCTTGCCCAGCAGCCGTGACAGGGTGTGCTGGGGCAGCAACCTTTGCAAGGCGGCAAAAAGCTCACCTGTATGGTCTTGCCTGGGGCTTTTCCCTGTGTCGTGCTGTCTATCGTTCATGATCGTCGTGTCTCTCTGGTAACGGCTAGTGTGTCACTGCACCAATTCTAAAGGTTTGGCGGATCGAGTGTATCGGTAGGCTGAGGGACGGCAGGGAGATATCAGCTGGTGTGATGTATAAGTAGTCATGGGGATACAGTGCTAGCATTAAAAGAGGGGGTGCTGTCGCCGCTTATCAGAGCCCGGCAGCGGCGCCGATGATCAGGCGGTAGCTGGCGTAGCGGTGGGCGCTGATGGAGCCACTGTCGACAGCGGTGCGAATAGCGCAGCCGGGCTCGTCGAGGTGATCACAGTCGCGAAAGCGGCAGCCACCGATCCAGGGTTGAAATTCGACAAACCCCTCAGCGATGGCACGGTTGTGAAGGTGTCCCAGACTGAATTCGCGGATGCCGGGAGAGTCCACCAAGTAACCGCCGTCCGGCAGGCGGTAGAGGCAGGCCGCTGTGGTGGTATGCCGACCTTTGGCTATGTGAGCGGACAGCTCGCCAACACGGACACCGGCATCAGGATAAAGCAGGTTCACCAAGGAGGATTTGCCGACCCCGGATTGTCCCACCAGCACAGTCGTGTGACGGGCAAAATAGGTGCGCAGATCCTCAGCCCCTGCACCACTCAGAGCAGATACCCGCAAAATATCGTAGCCGAGCTGATGGTAGCTATCCAGCAAGGTGTCGAGGGGGGCACCGGCGGCCAGCATATCCACCTTGTTGAGAATCAACAGGGGCTGAATACCTTCGTGCTCGGCGGCTACCAGGTAACGATCGATCAGGTTGGGGTGTGGTTCAGGCTGGGGCGCGATAACAATGGCGATGCGATCTATATTGGCGGCCACTGGCCGCAGTCGACCACTGCCGTCGGGGCGCTGGATAACACTGCTGCGTTCCAGCCGGGCCGTGACGACACCGGAGGGGGAGCCGGGGTGCCAGATCACCCGGTCACCAGTGACGACGTCGTCACTGGTGGCGCGGATATGACAGCGTTGGGGCGTATCCTCCGGTGCGAAATCCGGGGGCAGTACGGCAGCGTGCTTGCCGTAGCGAACGATAACGACGCCTTCCCGACCCTGGGCATCCCCGCCATCGGCGGCCTGGGCCGTGCGCCGTTGCCGGTCGGCGATACGCCGCGTTTGCTGGATGGTCAGACGCCGTTTTGCCATTCACCCTCGGAGCTACTGCTGATTGACGAGCAAGGATATAGCATAATGCTGGCCAGTGACATAACCGGATAAGGCAGAGGTGAACGATGACGGGTAATGGAAACAAGCTGGATCTGATCTGGATCGACCTGGAAATGACGGGGCTCGATCCGGAGCAGGATCTGATCATCGAGATCGCCACAGTGGTAACCGATGCCCAGCTCAACATCCTTGCCGAGGGGCCGGTGATGGCCATCCACCAGTCAGACAGCGTGCTGGCGGGTATGGATGAGTGGAATACCCGTCAGCACGGCCAGTCCGGCCTGACCGACCGGGTGCGGGCCAGTACCATCAGTGCTGCTGAAGCGGAGCAGCGCACCATCGCTTTTCTGCGCGACTGGATACCGCCCGGTGTGTCGCCCATGTGTGGCAACTCTATCTGTCAGGATCGGCGTTTTCTGGCTCGCTATATGCCGGAGCTGGAAAGGTATTTCCACTACCGGAACCTGGACGTCAGCACCTTGAAGGAGCTGGCGCGGCGCTGGAAGCCCGCTGCCTTGCAGGGCTTCAGCAAGAAGGGCAGTCACTTGGCGCTCGATGATATTCGCGATTCCATTATTGAGCTTGCGCACTACCGCAGTCAGCTGTTGTCGCTGTGATCAAAAGATAAAATTGAAAGATTCACGCCTGAAAGCGGCGAGTGAGCTGAAAAGGAAAAATGAAGAGGCAGGGAGGCAGGCCGATCCATTACCCTGGGTACATCCTGTGCCCGTGCCAACCTTGGCGTGCTTCCCTGCGGTGTGCCCGTCCTGAGCACCAATTCATTCTAGGAAAGAATTTCTAAAAATCAAGCCTCTCTTGAGTTGGGTACCTGGCCAGCCCCCTGCACCACCGGGCAAGCCTTCGAGACACGCTGTGAATACATCCTTGTAAGCTCGACAGCGACTGTCCTGCCGCTGACGGTCTCGAAGGCTTGCCCGGTGGTGCAGGGGGCGTTGTTGCAGAGCAGTCAAGCTATTCACCCGATAACCTAAAATGATCGCTATCTATAGATCAGTCACTATTAGCGGCGGCACTCCCCGGCGAGCCCGCAGCCAGTTGAGACCGCGAAGGATGGTCGGAATGCTGACAATGCGCCGCTCAAGCCGGTATTTCCCGGGATAATTCATTAACAGCAGCCCCATGGCCATGGTTAGTATTCCCTGACCGGGGAGGAACAGCATGATCACGCCACCCGTCAGCAGCACTAGCCCCAGCAGGTTTTTGAGCCCGGTCATCATCAGCCGCAGAGCCGGATGGAGGGTTGTCCAGGAGCCAGAGGCACGGCGCTGATGGCAGAAATAATCCGTGGGAATTCTTGCCACCAGCAAAGGCAGGGTGGCGAGACTGACAACAAAAGTGAACAGCGACAACAGACTCAGCCACCAGAACCAGTTGTCAGCCATCAGCTTCCCGTCTGTTGGTTATTGAATGCCGCGTCATAGGGCAGCGAGAGTGTTTGTACCGCAAGCTCGTCGTCGCCAAGGCGCAGCACATCTGCCGCTGCTGCTTCCTCGGTGAGTACCGCAAGGAGTTGCCATTGCTCCTGGCCGGCCGGTGCAGACAACACCGCGGTGCCGCACTCCCGGCCATTGGCCAGATGAATGGGGCTGCCGGGTAGCGGGGCGGGGCTGTTGAGAGCGAGTCGGTACATCCGGCGTTTCAGTTTGCCCAGGTACTGCATGCGGGCGACGATTTCCTGCCCTGTGTAACAGCCCTTCTTGAAGTTGATGGCATCGGTGTGCTGCAAGTTGAGCATTTGCGGAATGAATGTTTCTGTTGTCTCCGGATGCACTTCGCCGTCGCCATCGCAGATGGCGAGCCAGCGCCAGAGTGGCAGCCCCGCGGGTTTGGCCTCAGCGCTCAGCTGCTGCCACACCGCCTGGGCGCGGTCGGCGGGAACAATAGCGAGCCAGCGCTGCGGGCCGAGCTGCAACAG
Source organism: Porticoccaceae bacterium (assembly GCA_023229065.1). Lineage (GTDB taxonomy): Bacteria > Pseudomonadota > Gammaproteobacteria > Pseudomonadales > Porticoccaceae > NAT127. The sequence goes on along the minus strand of JALNZZ010000037.1, from coordinate 7,711 downwards.
AGCCAGGCCGTCGCCCTGCAGACAGTTGTCGTCACTGGCGGTTTGGCCGGTGAGCTGTTGTGCCAGCGTTTTTGCCTCGGGGCCGGCGAGGCCGAGCAGCTGATAGTCGTCGCTGCGGTCAGCGAGTGAGGTTTTGTAAAATACGGCAAATTTTTTCAGGGTCTCCAGGGTGCGGATGACGAGCCCACGATGAGTAACGAGTAGAGTGTCTCCACTGCTCAGGCGGCACAGTTGCAAGTCGCTGACCATCCGTCCTTGCACGGTGCACAGGGCGCCCTTGAGTGACCGGGACTCGCTCAGTTGCCGGATATCACAGGTGAGTTGGCCTTGCAGCAGCTTGTCGGTGTCCTGACCGCTGCAGCTGATGCTACCCCTGTCGTCGAGAGAGAAGAGCAGGGTTTGCGATATCAACTGCGGATATTGTGCTGGCGCTTCCCCAAAGGAGGTGACTTCCGGGGTGTTGCTGGCGGTGAGGGTTGCCCCCTGGGCCTCAAGAAAAGAAAACCAGTTTGCCATGGTGATCCTGTATTGCTTGCTGAAGAAAACCGGGTTGACGATAGGCATAGTGTACAGCTCCTGCGCACTTCCGGCACTGATGCCCCCAAGGACTGACCCGGACCTTATGGGTTCGCCCGTGGCCTTCCCCTATAATGGGGCAATTCTTCGAGGAAAGTCGACTATGGACAAAAACCGCCTGTTCTGGGCCAGCCGTCGCGGTATGCTGGAGCTGGATCTTATCCTGCTGCCGTTTATCGAGCAGATCTATCCCGAGCTGGAAGAGGAGGATAAAGCCCGCTACCACCAGCTGTTGGATTCCGAAGACCAGGATTTGTTCGCCTGGTTTTTGCGGCGTCAGGATCCCGATGATCCGGAGTTGCTGAGAATTGTCCAGATCGTCCGCGACACCCGCCAGCGCATCCGCTGAATTCAGCCTTGCTCCCTCGCGCTGGCAGAGGCGTTGGCTGGTGCTGGGGCATCTGCTCGTGCCGTTGCTATTGTTGCCTAATCGGCTGCCGTGGTTGGTTTTGGGGCTGCTTTGCCTGCTGCTTGCTATCCATGGATATTGGCAGTGGCAGCTGTTGGCACGGCGCTCGGGTACGTTGGTGCTCGATAGCGGTGGCTTGTTTTACGACCGGGGGGAGGGCGCTCCGGTAGCGGTGACTGGCAGAGTCAGGTATTTGTCGCGCTGGCTCCTGGTGCTTGAGCTGGAGCTTGCGGAGAGCCGTCAACAGCTGGCGCTGTGGCGAGATGGCTATTCCGCGGAAGACTGGCGCCAGCTCCAGGTACTGGCGCGGGACAGGAGCCGAAGGGTGCCCGGTTTGCGTTGATGCGCTTTATTCATGGGCGGCTGACAATAATATCCTGGGCGGCAAAGTTGGTAGGTACCAAAATGGTGTCCTGGGCAATCGGTGATTGCTGTGGGTGATCCAGTGTGTAATGCAGGCCGCGGCTCTCACGGCGCTGTTGGGCCGAGCGGATAATGAGCTGCGCGACAAGAGCGAGGTTGCGTAGTTCGATCAGGTCGCGGCTGATCTTGTAGTTACTATAGTATTCGTGAATTTCCCGGATCAGCATTTTGATGCGGTGTTCGGCCCGCTCCAGCCGCTTGCGGGTGCGCACAATGCCGACATAGTCCCACATGAAACTCCGTAGCTCCTCCCAGTTGTGAGAGATCACTACATCTTCATCGGAATGAGTGACTCGCGACTCGTCCCAGGGTGGGGCTTTTTCCGGGGTGGGAATGCTGTCGATCACCTGGCGGATATGTTCGCTGGCCGACCAGCCAAATACCAGGCATTCCAGCAGTGAGTTGCTGGCCATGCGGTTGGCGCCGTGCAAGCCGGTGGAGGCTGTTTCGCCGATGGCATAGAGGTTCTTGAGATCGGTGCGGCCCTGCAGGTCGGTCAGGACACCGCCGCAGGTATAGTGGGCGGCGGGCACTACCGGAACGCGGTCGCGGGTGATATCAAAGCCGTACTTGAGGCACTCCTCGCGGATGGTGGGAAAGTGCGACTGAATAAAGTCTGGGCTCTTGTGGGTGATGTCCAGGTATACACATTCGCTACCCAGGCGTTTCATCTCGTGGTCGATGGCCCGCGCGACGATATCCCTGGGTGCCAGCTCTGCGAGCTCGTGAAAGCGGGGCATAAAGCGCTCGCCATCGGGTAACCGCAGATAGGCACCTTCACCGCGCAGGGCCTCGGTGAGCAGGAATGACCTGGCCTGGGGGTGGTACAGGCAGGTGGGGTGAAACTGGTTAAACTCCAGGTTGGCGACTCGACAGCCCTTGCGCCAGGCTGCGGCGATGCCGTCCCCAGAGGCTCCATCGGGACTGGTGGAATACAGGTAGACCTTGCTGGCGCCACCGGTAGCGAGTACCACACATCTGGCTTGAAAGGTGCACACCGTATCCTTGGCACGGTCGAGTACGTAGGCGCCGCTACAGCGCAGCTTGCGACTGTTGTGATCACTCTGGGTGATCAGGTCGACAATGATATGGTCCTCAAACACCTCGATGTTGGGGTGTGCCAGCATCTGCTCAATGAGCGTGCTGGACACTGCCTTGCCGGTGGCGTCTGCAGTGTGGAGAATGCGGCGGTGACTATGGCCGCCTTCGCGGGTTAGGTGAAAGTCCCCGGTGCCGGGGTCGCGGGTGAAGTCCATACCCTGTTCAACCAGCCAGGTGATCACCGCCGGGCCGTTTTCTACCGTGAAGCGCACTGCATCTTCGTGGCAAAGTCCGCCACCGGCCACTAAAGTATCCTGGATATGGGACTCTATGCTGTCTTCGTCATCGAGCACGGCGGCAACACCGCCCTGAGCGTACCAGGTGGACCCTGAATTGAGCGGCCCTTTGCTGAGCACTGCTACCCGATAGTGGTCGGCAAGGCGCAGTGCCAGGCTGGCACCCGCGGCGCCGCTGCCTATGACCAGAATGTCATGCAGGTGGGTCTTGTTCATGATGGCAGCTTTCTGTCTCTACACGGGGGCGGCCATGATAGTATAAAACTTTGATGGCCGTGAACTTGTCGCGGTTTGCGCTGTCTTGCTTGCCTCAGGTTGAGCTCGATGTGTTAGAGGGGAGATGTGAATGGACGCCGATCAGGCGCCTGATTCTGATAAGCAACTGGTGGAGCGTGTGCAGAAGGGCGATAAACGTGCCTTTGACCTGCTTGTGCTCAAATATCAGTACAAGGTGCACGCCATCGTCAGCCGCTTCATCAGGGATTTCGATGAAGTCAATGATGTTGTTCAAGAGGCTTTTATCAAGGCCTACCGCGCCATTGGCAATTTTCGCGGTGACAGCCAGTTCTACACCTGGCTGTACCGCATTGCAGTGAACACCGCCAAAAACTACTTGGTAGCACGCAACCGTCGGCCGCCCTCCAGCGATGTGGATGTGGACGATGCCGAATTCTACTCCGGCAGCGACATGCTCAAAGATGTCGACAGCCCGGAAAACCTCCTGTACCGGGACGAGCTGCAAAAGGTGGTACTCGATGCCATCGACAGCCTGCCTGAGGATTTGCGCACAGCCGTGACCTTGCGCGAGTTCGATGGCCTCAGCTACGAGGAGATCGCCACTGTTATGGAGTGCCCGGTGGGTACTGTGCGCTCGCGGATTTTTCGTGCCAGGGAGGCGATTGATAACCGCATTAAGGGGCTGATGGGTGATCAGGGTCAATGATTGCCAGCTAATTAAGGCCATCATGGAACCAGATGCCAATTTGGTGGTCACAAGCGTCATGGTACACAGACGAACGCCAGCGGTAGAAGTGGGTGATACAAACAGCCAGGGTGGCCGGGGCTTTTTACCCGTCCCACAAACCGCTAGAATGGGCCGCGTGGTCGGTCACTATTCCAGTTGAGGAACCGAGCAAATGGGTGACAACGATAAGCGTATCCACGAGTCCCTGTCCGCCTTGATGGATGGGGAAGCGTCCGAAATGGAAACCCTGCGGCTGTTGCGGGGCATGGAGCAGGATCCCGAGCTGCGGGAAACCTGGCAGCGCTACCACCTGGCTGCGGCAGCTCTCCGCCGCGATTTGCCGCCCCGCATGACTGACCTTTCATCCCGTATCAGCGCTGCTATTGATGCCGAGGAGGCACCCAGTCGCACTTTCAACTTCAACCGAGTCCTGCAGCCTCTTTCCAAGGTGGCTGTAGCCGCGACGGTGGCAGTAGTGGCGGTGTTGGGGGTGCGTCAGTTCCAGTTGCTCCCGGAGGCGCCCGCGATGCTGGCGACTGCTCCGGAAGTGGCTGCTCCCGAGCCTGAGGGCACTACGGGCCCCCAGTTCCAGTTGCCGGCCGGGTTTGATTTTCCGCCAGTGTCCGGGCGTCTGGCTAGTACTGGCAGCCATACCAATAGCGAGCCCCGCTCTGTGACCATCATGCAACAGGTGCAGCCCGACCTGGAGACACAGCGGGAAATCCAGATTTATCTCAACGCCATGATGAAGCGTCACACTGAAAACGCCTCGTCTCAAGGTGGCTTGTCTCCGTCTCTCCGTCTTCAGGACGGCAAGCAGTGATAAGTCTCCAGCAGATCAATGGCGGGTTCCGGAGAGTTTGAGCCATTGCGTCTGACAAGCCCTTTTTGTGCCATGGCAACCAGAGTGGTGATTGCTCTGGTGTCTCTGTGCTGCCTGTCTTTAGCCTCTTTGGCAGAGGGTGTCGGGAGCGAGTCATCCGCTAATCCTGCCGTCATCCTGGATACGTTGGGCAGTGCCGGTCGCGAGCTGGATTATCGCGGCGTTTTTACCTATGAGTACGCCGGAGCACTGAAGTCGGTCGAAGTGACTCATATCGCCCGGGGTGGGGTCGAGCACGAGCGTTGGTTCTATCTCAACGGGCCGCGCCAGGAGATTGTGCGCCAGGGGCCATTTTGTGGGGGAGGTGAGGGTAGCCTCGAGCGAGTAACACGGCCTGCGATCAATCGTGAGCGGATGTCCGGCTACTATGATTTACAGCTGTGGGGCGAAGACCGCATTGCCGATCGGCCGGTATGGGTCTTGCATTTGGCACCACGCGATGTTTATCGCTACGGTTTTGTGTTCGCCATCGACAAGGACAGTGGCCTGCTGTTGCAGTCCCTGCTCCTCGACAGCAGTCACCGGGTGTTGGAGCGCTTCCAGTTCATGTCGGTAGATTATAGTGTGGACGGCGAAACAGCGCGCGAATTAATGGTTGCAAGCAGCGCCAGTACGGGAGCACGGCGGGCAGTGGATTGCGCGTCTCACTCCAGTGGCGACAGCGCTTCTGGATGGCAAGCGGGATGGCTGCCTCCGGGCTTTCGGCTTTTGTCACAATCCCGGGACGCAGATGATATTGAGTCCTTGCTGTTCAGCGATGGGCTAGCAGTTTTTTCGATATTCTTTGATGCCCGCGATAGCGAAAAGCTGCCGGAGGTACAGGCCCAGCGCGGTGCTACGGTGGCGCAGTTGACGCGCATCGAAGCTGAAGGCAGATACTATCTGGTGTCCGTGGTGGGGGAGATACCCCTGGAAACGGCACAGAGAGTCGCCGGGTTTGTTCGTTACGGCGCAAGGGAGTAAGCATGGCTGTAAGCCGGGCGGAGATGCTTGAGGAGGAGGGCGTCGTGGTCGCTGTTGAGGCCGATGCCTTGTGGGTGGAGACCCTCCAGACCTCCACCTGTGGCAGCTGTCGAGCCCGGGCTGGCTGTGGCCAGCGAGTGTTGGCCGGGGTGTTGAGTAACGCCTCCCGGCTACGGGTAGTGCCCGGCGAGGAGGGCTGTGACGCTTACCAGCCGGGACAGAGAGTTATTATTGGTATTCCCAGCGACGTGCTGGTGGCCAGCTCCCTGCTCTTGTATCTGTTCCCTCTGCTCGCAATGTTGGTCGCCGCTGCGGTGGCATCTCACCTGAGCGGGAGCGAGTATCTGACGGCTCTCGCCGCAGTGGCGGGGCTGCTCGGTAGTGGTGGCCTGCTGCGCTACCTCTCCTGGCGGGTGCGCCATCGTGCGCGCCTGCAACCTGTCCTGTTGGGCGCGTCGGCGCCAGTGCCGGACCAGCCTGTTCAGTTTGTTCGAAGTCACGAGTGATTACCATGTTGAGAATGTTGTCATTATTGTGGATTGCCCTGCTGATACCCGCGGGCCTGGCTTATGCCAACCTGCCGGATTTTGCCGACTTGATTGAGGAAAATTCGCCAGCGGTGGTGAAGATCAACACGGTACAAAAAGTAGCTGGCGGCAGAGCGCAGCTGCCGCGAGGGCAGGTACCGGAGATCTTTCGGGAGCTTTTCGAGCAGCGTCAAATGCCAGAGCGCAATGCCTATTCCATGGGATCCGGGTTTATTATCTCCAGCGATGGCTATGTGCTCACCAACAACCATGTGGTGGATGGCGCCAGCGAAATTTCGGTACGGCTCCTGGATCGCCGGGAGTACTCTGCCGAGGTTGTCGGTACTGATCCGCGCTCCGACCTGGCCTTGCTCAAGATTGATGCCAATGGTTTGCCGGTAGCCAAGCTCGCCGAGCCGGATGACTTGCGGGTTGGTGAATGGGTGGTGGCTATCGGTTCTCCCTTTGGCCTCGACTACTCTGCCAGTGTGGGGATTGTCAGTGCCATGGGGCGCAGCCTGCCCACCGAGCGTGGCGAAAACTATGTCCCCTTCATTCAGAGCGACGTGGCTATCAACCCGGGTAACTCCGGAGGGCCTCTGTTCAACCTGAGAGGGGAAGTGGTTGGTATCAACTCCCAAATTTATACCCGTACCGGGGGCTCTATTGGCTTGTCCTTTGCCATCCCGGTGAGCGTTGCCACCGATGTCGTGGCCCAGCTCAAGGAGAAGGGGAAAGTGGAGCGGGGCTGGCTGGGTATCTATCTCCAGGAGGTAGACAAGAATCTGGCCAGTTCTCTCGGTCTCGATAAGCCCCAGGGCGCGCTGATCGCTCAGGTGATCGCCGACAGCCCGGCAGAGCAGTCGGGTATCAAGCCGGGGGATGTGATCGTGGAATTCAATGGCAGGTCTATCAATACGTCCGGCGATCTGCCACACCAGGTGGGTCTGCTGTCCCCCGGCAGCAAGGTCGATGCCAAGCTGATCCGCGATGGTCGCAGCCGCACTGTCAGTGTCAAGATCGGCGCTATGCCGGAGGACGAGGCACAAGAAGTCGCTGAAGAGGCGGGCCCCGATGGCGATGTGCTGGGAATGTCGGTGCAGAACCTGGACGGGGAGACAAGTGCCAGCCTCGGCATTGGCGGTGGTGTGGTCATCGATCAGGTGGCACCGGGCTCCCCCGCTCATCTGGCGGGACTCAGACCCGGTGATGTCGTCGTCCAGCTGGGCAATGCCAGAGTGACGAATGTCCGGGAATATCGCACTCTACGGGGCAAGATTCCTCGCGGCACACCGGTGTTGGTGCGCTTCCTGCGCCAGGGCCAGTTTATCTTCCGTACAATTGAGGTTCCGCGCTAAGGACAGGGAGGCGCTGGCAAGAGTTCTCTTGTCAGCGCCAAGGCCCTCGACTCTGGCCTGGACAGCAGCTGCAGACCGACGTACTGGGGAATGTTCTGGCCCTTCAGTGGGACGTCTCTCCTGACATCCATGGCGTCAAGCACCCAAATCCGCTAGACTTCGCGTCTTTTCACGCCTTGTAACCCTTGGGATTGCCTGTGTCCGACCTGAGTCATATTCGCAACTTTTCCATCATCGCCCATATCGACCATGGTAAATCGACCCTCGCGGA
>JALNZZ010000244.1 GCA_023229065.1 Porticoccaceae bacterium | reverse complement strand
GCACATTGGCCGCCCGCAGGGTGCGATTCAAGTCCATCACCAAAGGGCTGTAGGGATCGCGGCTGGAGATATGAAGGGTGTCGAGCCCTTCGGGCACCAGGCCGGCACCGCGCAATTGCCAGCCACAGCCTGCCAACAGCAGGGTAGCGGCAAGGAGTAGTAGAACGGTGCGAGCTGCTTGCATCATGGGCTATACCTGCGCGATGGCTGTTCAGTTGGCAACAATATTGACCAGCTTGTTGGGAACCACAATCACTTTACGGACAGTGAGCCCTGCGGTAAAGCGCCGCACATTCTCTTCCGCCAGCGCCGCTGTTTCGATCTGTTCGCGATCAAGGCCCACCGGCACTTCAAGCTGAGCCCGAACCTTGCCATTGACCTGCGCTACCAGAGTGATGGTGTCGCGCGCCAGTGCCGAGGTGTCTACCTGGGGCCAGGGAGCGTCGATCACCGCTCCCTCATGGCCCAGCTCCCGCCACAGCTGGTGGCAGACGTGGGGCACAATAGGTGCCAGCAGCAGTACCGCTGACTCCAGCGCTTCCCGCTCTACAGCCAGTGCCTGCGGTGAGGCATCGTCGAGGCGACCGACATCGTTGAGCAGCTCCATCACCGCGGCAATGGCGGTGTTGAAGGTCTGGCGCACACCACAGTCATTGCTGACCCTGGCGATGGTTTCGTGCGTCTTGCGACGCAGATCCTTGAGCTTGCCCTGCAGCGCAGCAGTGTCGAGCGGTCCAGGTTGCCCCTTGTCGAGATGGCTGGCTACAGCCCGCCACAGTTTGCGCAGGAAGCGGTGAGCCCCCGCGACGCCCTCGTCAGACCACTCGAGCGACTGCTCCGGCGGCGCGGCAAACATGGTGAACAGACGCACGGTATCAGCGCCGTATTGGTCGATAAGGGATTGCGGATCGACGGTGTTGCCCTTGGACTTGGACATTTTGGCACCGTCCTTGAGCACCATGCCCTGGCACAGCAGACGAGTGAAGGGCTCGTCGGAAGACACCAGACCCTCGTCGCGCATCAGCTTGTGAAAGAAGCGCGCATAGAGCAGGTGGAGAATGGCGTGCTCGATACCACCCACATACTGATCCACCGGCAGCCAGTAGTCGGCCGCGATTTTATCCAGCATGCCCTCGGTATAATCGGGGCATGTGAAGCGCGCATAGTACCAGGAGGACTCCATAAAGGTGTCGAAGGTATCGGTTTCCCGCTCCAGAGCCTCGCCGTTCAGCTCATCCTTACGCCACTCGAGGTCGGCCTTGATCGGTGAGTGAACACCGTCCATCTGCACGTCCTCCGGCAGCAACACCGGCAGTTTGTGAGCCGGTACGGGAATTTCCGTGCCATCGGGGCGGTAGAGCATGGGAATGGGCGCACCCCAGTAGCGCTGCCGTGAAACACCCCAATCGCGCAGTCGGAAGTTGGTGGTGACACGCCCCTTGTTTTTGGCTACCAAGGCGGCAGCAATGGCGTCAAAGGCAGCCTCAAAATCCAGACCGTCAAAACCTGCCGAGTTGACCAGGACACCGGTCTCGACAAAAGCCTCATCTCCCAGATCAACAGCGCTACCGTCGGCAGGTGCGATAACCTGGCGAATGGGCAGACCGTATTGACGGGCAAACTCCCAGTCGCGCTGGTCGTGGGCAGGTACGGCCATCACAGCACCTGTACCGTAGTCCATCAACACATAGTTGCCCACCCATACAGGTACCTTCTCGCCGCTGATGGGGTGGATGACCTCAACACCGAGGGCCATGCCCTTCTTTTCCATCGTGGCCAGGTTGGCCTCGTTCACCGCCTGCTTCTTGCAGGCGGCAATAAAGGTTTTCAGCTCCGGGTTAGATTCGGCCAGCGCCAGGCTAACAGGGTGCTCGGCAGCAAGGGTAACGTAGGTTACCCCCATCAAGGTGTCGGGGCGGGTGGTGTAGACATCAAAGCTGGAGATATCGCCCACTGGACTGGCCAGCTCAAAGGTCATTTCTACACCGCGGCTCTTGCCGATCCAGTTGCGCTGCATGGCACGCACCTGCTCGGGCCAACCTGGCAGCTTGTCCAGATCGTTGAGCAATTCTTCAGCGTAGGCGGTGATGCGGATAAACCACTGGGGAATTTCCTTGCGCTCCACCACCGTGTCGCAGCGCCAGCAACAACCGTTGATCACTTGCTCGTTGGCCAGCACTGTCTGGTCATTGGGGCACCAGTTCACTGCGCTGGTTTTCTTGTAAACCAGACCTTTTTCGTACAAGCGCGTAAAAAACCACTGCTCCCAGCGATAGTAGTCCGGCTGACAGGTAGCCAGCTCACGGCTCCAGTCGTAGCCAAAGCCCAACGTCTTGAGCTGGGCTTTCATATACTCGATGTTGCTGTAGGTCCAGGGAGCCGGCGCCGTGTTGTTGTTGATAGCGGCGTTTTCAGCGGGCAGGCCGAAGGCATCCCAGCCCATGGGCTGCAGCACGTTCTTGCCCAGCATACGCTGGTAGCGGCTGATCACATCGGCGATGGTGTAGTTGCGCACATGCCCCATATGCAGCTTGCCGCTGGGATAGGGGAACATGGCCAGGCAGTAGTATTTTTCCCGCTCGGGATCAACGCTGACCTTGAAGGACTGATTGTCGTTCCAGTACTGCTGCGCGTCCCGTTCGACGCTGGCGGGATAGTAGTGTTCTTCCATTGGCTTTTGGCTTTGAAGGTGGTTGGGCAAGAGCGGGATTATAGGGGAAAGGCCCG
>JALNZZ010000243.1 GCA_023229065.1 Porticoccaceae bacterium | reverse complement strand
GAAACCATGCTCGGTTCGCGCCAGGTCACCACTTTTATTGAGCGGGGCGAGGAGTACGATGTCATTCTTGAAGGAGTGAGCGCCGACTTCCGTTCTCCCGATGACCTGCAGCAAATCTACGTGCGCTCTGACCGCAGCGGCGAACTGGTGCCCTTGGCCAGCGTGGTACAGGTGGTGGAGCAGGGAGTGTCACCCGATTTACCCCGCTATAACCGCCGCCGAGCGCTCACCCTGAGTGGCGATATCGCCCCCGGATATGCCATGGACGCCGCTCTGGAAGCAGTGCGGGTGATGGTTCAGGAGGAGCTGCCAGCATCGGCCTCGCTGGATTACAAAGGGCAGTCGCTGGAGTACGTGCGTGCCGGCGGTTCGGTGTTGTTCGTTTTTATTCTGGCGATTGTTGTGGCCTATTTGGTGATGGCCGCTCAGTTTGAGAGCTTCCTGCATCCGCTGCTGATCATGTTGACCGTTCCGCTGGCTACTGCCGGTGCTTTGTTGGGGCTTTATGTCACTGGCCAGACGCTCAATATTTTCAGCCAGATTGGCCTGGTGATGCTAATCGGCCTGGCGGCTAAAAACGGTATCCTGATTGTCGAGTTTGCCAACCAGATGCGCGATCAGGGGCTGTCTTTCGAGGAAGCCCTGTTTAAGGCTTCCCTGTTGCGTTTGCGCCCGATCCTGATGACATCGCTAACCAGTGTGGTGGGGGCAATACCGCTGTTGATGGCCTTTGGCGCTGGCGCCGAGGCGCGCTTCGTGCTGGGAGTCGTTATCTTCTTCGGGGTGCTCGTAGCGACCCTGCTTACCCTGTTTGTACTGCCGGCAGCGTATTTGTTGCTGGCCCGCAACAGTAGCACCCCAGGGCGAGTAGCCAGGAAGATTCGGGTGCTTGAGGAGCAGGAGAGCTAAGCTCCAGAGCCGGTGCTCAAGGGTTTTCTGGATACTCAAATACCTTCACAACCTGGCGCACCCCTTTGGTCGTGCTGGCCACATGGGCCGCTTTGTTGCCCTGCTCGGGAAACACCAGTCCCATCAGGTACACGACGCCGTTGTCGGTGATTACCTTGATCTTGCTGGAGTCGATATCCTTGTAGGCGATAAGGCGGCTTTTCACCTTGGTGGTGATCCAGCTATCGCTGGCCCGGGACATCAGACTGGCATTGGTTTCTATCTGGATTTCATTGTGCACTTGGCGCACACCGCGAAAGCGCCGCGCCGTATCACCGGCAATAGACCGCAGCTCTTCCCGCTCCACCTCGCCGGTAAGCAACACCACGGCATTGTAAGCGTATACATTGATGCGCGCCGCCTCCAGTTCGGGGTGCGCTTTCTTGATATTGACGCCGACGCCGGTTTCAATCTGGAAGTCGTCCAGATTGCTGCCCAAGGTGGTGCGGGTGGGGTCGGGCTGGATGGGTTCATCTCTGACTTTGTGGATGAGGGTGGTACAGCCGGACAGGACAAACAGGCCGAGGAATACGGTCACCAAGGCTTTCTTCACAGGCTATCCTCCAAACAGGTTCAATTCGATGAGCTCACACAGGGTAAACAGCGAGAGCAGCTGTATCTCCTGAATGCGGTAAGGGTCGCCAGACTCGACGCGGATCTCGATATCGTCGCCGGTGAGCAAGGCAGAGATATTACTGTCGCCGGGGCCGGTAAAGGCGATCACTGTCATCTCCCTGTCGTGGGCGGTAAGAGTGGCCTGTACCAGGTTGCTGGCATTGCTGCTGGCACTGAACAATACCAGAACATCGCCGGGGCGCGACAGAGCGCGCAGCTGACGGCTGTAAATTTCGGCGAGATTGGACTGCTGGCCGAGCCCTGTAGTGGTGAGTGCATCGCTGGACAGGCATTGGGCGGCAAAGCCCGGACGCTCGATGCGATACTGGTTGAGCAGCAGGTAGGCCAGGGTTGAGGCATGGGCAGAGGACAGGCCGTTGCCGCAGGTAAAGATGCGCCCCTCGGCGAGTAGTGCCTCCACCAGCAGGGAGGCGCTGCCGACGATGGGATACACCAGGGCTTCCCCGGCACTCATCTTGGCCTCGATGCTTTGGTTGAAGAGCTCTATTACCCGTTGTTCCATGTCTCTGCTCACTGTCGGTACGGACACCCCCGACAACACCGCCGGTCAAAACCCGGGGCGGAAAGCGTCCTGCACCCATTCTACGCGATACGGCGGCGATTGTTCAGGCGCTGGTGCCAGAGACAGCACATCGAAGCGGCAGGGTGGGGGTTGGGCACCGTGATGGCGGACCAGATAGTGGTTAGCGGCCTTTATCAGGCGCTGCTGCTTGCGCACATCGACGGAATCGGCGCCGCTCCCAAAGCGTCGGTTGGCCCTCAGGCGGACCTCGGCAAATACCAATACATCACCGTCGCGGGCAACGATATCGATTTCACCGCGGCGACTGGCGGCGTTGCGAGCGACGATAGTCAGCCCTTGGCTGATGAGAAAGTCTGCGGCGGCCTGCTCTGCCTCGGCACCTAGCTTGACCGTGGTCGAGGCAGAGCGACGCAGAGAAGAGGGTTTCACCGTTCGCTTCCTGCGACAGTGGGGGCTGCTATTACTTGGCCGTTGTGAAAGGCCGCCAGTGCCAGCATGCGAGTGATGCGATTGTCTGTGCCAAGAGCCAGAGTGCCTGTCTGGCCCGGTAAGCTGGTATCCGGCAAGGCCTTGAGCAGCCCGAGCCACTGGTGGAGACGGTAGGCGTCTACACCCATGGAAAA
>JALNZZ010000242.1 GCA_023229065.1 Porticoccaceae bacterium | reverse complement strand
CTGTCCCAGGCTGCAACCGCAGCAGCCACATGGCGCTCTTCAGTGACAACATCCACCAAGCCGAGCGCTTTGGCGCGGCGGGCATCGAGGGTCTTACCGGTGAGCATCAAGGTCATGGCCTCGATGGGATCGATCAGCGCAGTGGCCCGGAACGTACCGCCGAGCCCCGGGTGTAAGCCCAGCAGTACCTCCGGAAAGCCAAACGAAGCGCCGGCTACGGCAATGCGCTGGCGACAGGCCAGGGCCAGCTCCAGACCGCCGCCCAGGCAGGGGCCGTGGATCACGGCAAGAGTTGGCACGGCAAGCTTTTCCAGCCGGTCGAGTACCTCGTGGGCGCCGGACAGCCGCTGCGCCACCTGGCCGGGATCATCCAGCCCTTGAAACAGGTTGACGTCGGCACCGACACAAAAGCCACTGGCTTTACCGGAGCGGATCACCAGGGCGGTGGGGGGGTCGCGATCCAGTTCGGCGAGGATCGTGTTCAGCTCGTCGAGCACCGCTTCGTCAATGGCATTGACGCTGGCGCCTTCGCGGTCGAACACCAGCCAGGCGATGCCAGCACTGTCGCGAGCCAGGGTCCAGTGGCGCCAGCGGCTGCGCTGGGCGGATGGTCCCAGCTCCAGGCGCTGGTCCTTGAGCAAGTCGATCACGGCGGTCATGGTGCTGTTCTCCTCATACTCGAATCACTCCGGGACACACTCAGCTTTAAATCGACAATTTCAATACTCATCATCAAACCGCCTCCAGCAACATGGCGCCCCCCTGGCCTCCTCCCACGCACTGGCTGGCGACCCCGCGCTTAAGGCCCAGCCGCTGCAGGCTGTTGGCCAGGTGCAGCACGATGCGGCTGCCGCTGGCGCCCACCGGGTGGCCAAGACTGATGGCCCCGCCATCGATATTGAGGCGATCGTCGGGAATAGAGCCCAGAGCACGAGGGCGGCCCAGCGCCTGGCGACAAAAGTCATCGCTCTCGAAAGCAGCCAGGCAAGCCAACACCTGAGCGGCGAAGGCTTCGTTGATTTCCCACAAGTCGATGTCGGCAAAACTGTAGCCACCGCGGTGCAACAGCTCGTCAATGCTCAGCACCGGGCCGAGCCCCATGATGGAGGGGTCCAGCGCCGACCACTGGCAGTCGACAATACGCGCCAGCGGCTGCAGGCCGTGACGCTCCACCGCCCGTTCCGAGGCCAATAGAACCCAGCTCGCGCCGTCGGTAATCTGGGAGCTATTGCCGGCGGTGACCTTGCCCCAGGGCTTCTCGAACACAGGTTTGAGGCCTGCCAGTTTTTCAGCGCTGGAGTCGGGGCGCACCCCGTTGTCTCTGTCGAAACAGTCGCCGTTGTCGGTAAAGGCGGGCACCACCTCCCCAGCCAGCCAGTCGTGCTGCTGGGCATTGGCCAGGCGCCGGTGGCTCTCTGCCGCATAAGCGTCCGCCGCCTGACGGGAGATGGCAAAATCATGTGCCAGCACCTCGGCGGTCTGGCCCATGCTGAGCTCCACCAAGGGATCGGTGAGACCTCGCAGCAAGCCAAGCACCGGCTTGAAGTAACCCGGCTTGACCGCCGCCAGCACCTTGAGGCGAGCCGACAGGGAGCGGGCATTGTTAAGCGCGGCAAACCAATGCGTGGCCTGCTGGCTGAAATACAAGGGGGCGTGACTCAACGCCTCGCTGCCACCGGCCAGCACCAGGTCGGCACCATCGCGGATGGCGGCGCAACCGCCGTCGATAGCGAGCATGCCGGAGCCACAGTTGATCTGTACCGTATGGGCCGGCATACCGTCCCCCATGCCGAGGCGCAGGGCCGCAATACGGGCCGGGTTCATCTCTTCTGGCAGCACATTGACGCAACCGAGGATTACCTTGTCCACCTGGCTGGGCGCAAAGGGTTGGCGCAGCAGTAGCGGGCGCCCGCACTGCACTGCCAGATCCACCGGCGTGAACGGGCCAGGAGCGCCGGTCACCTTGAGGAACGGTGTACGCGCGCCATCGACGATATAGACCGGGCTGTTAGCGGACTCTTTGTAGCTGTTCATCCTCTCGGCATCCTCCCTCAGATGGGCTGGGTCTGGTGACATGTGCGCCCTCCACAAAGGTCACCAGCGTAGCGGCAAATGGTTGCGCTGTCATTTCTGCATGCAGCCTGGTGATAACTACACAGCTGTCGGTGAGGCTCACTGGGCTGGTTGCGTTGCTCAGTCCCATCCGCTACGGTCAGTGCGGTTTTGCAAGACAGCCCCGGCCATGACTAGATTGATGTTTTCCGTCACACTCGCGCTCTGACGCCGTTGCAGAATTGACCTGGTCTGCCACCCCAACGCACCCCGATCCGAGCCCCACCTGACCTGAGATAACCCCATGAGAGTTACCCCCTCCCGGTTTCGTGCCACGCTGACCACCCTGGCCCTGACAGTTGCCCTCGGCGCCTGCACTTCGGACAACCGCATCTCCGCCACCCCCTCCAAGGCTGAGGCCAACCCAAAGCAAGGCCAACAGCTGGTCTCAGGCCTGGATCTGGCCGGCATGGACCCCAGCGTGCGCCCCCAGGACGATCTGTTTGTCCACGCCAACGGTGTCTGGCTGGCAGAAACCAGCATCCCTGCGGACAAAAGTGCCTGGGGCTCGTTCGATATCCTCCGCGAGCGCGCCCTGCACCAGCTGCGCGAGTTGATCGAAGCTGAGTCCGGGGAGAAAACGTCTGGCGGAGAGGCTGTTCACAACCAGCAAATGGTCAG
>JALNZZ010000036.1 GCA_023229065.1 Porticoccaceae bacterium | reverse complement strand
TGTCGCGCTGTTCCTGGCTCTGGGTTTGCAGGGGCAGTGCCTGTAACAGCAGACCGGCGGCGCGCTGGTCATCGGCAAATAGCCACAGGCGCGTAGGAAGCTGCTCGGAGAGCTCAAAGTAATCCTCCAGGCAACCGCTGAGGGTGCCCTTTTCGAGCGGGACAATACCTTGGTAGCGCTCTCCTTCAGCGGGATCGACGGTGATGGTCAGGTGCCCGGTGCCCAGTAATGTGGCCAGCTCAGCGCTGGTGGGAGTGGCGCCGTCGCGGAGCCGGGCGATGCCGCGCAGGGAGTCTTGACGAGTGCAGTCCGCCATCAACAGATTCAGCTCGCCGTCGCCGCGGGCTTGCAACGAAAACACACCATCAAATTTCATCGTCGCACTGAGTAGACCGGCGGCGGCCAGCAGTTCTCCCAACAGGCGGTTGATCGCGTCGGGGTAATCACCATTGGCAAGTATGTTGCGATAGCTGTTGGACAGGGAGATGATCTCTCCGCGCACATCGCTGTTATCAAAGATAAAACGGTGCAGTAGGTCGTCGTCGGCCATGGCTTAGAGAGGGTGTGGGTGAGCCGGGCACTGTAAATGAGGTGGGGTGGGTTGTCCAGATTTCGTGCCAGGAAACCAGGGCGATCGCGCTATGTAAGTGAAATTGGCAGCACAGTGAGGCCGCGTCCCCGGATAAGGACTGTCGAGACCGTCAGCGCCAAGGACGGCGCTGCCGAGCCCCCATGGATGGGTTCACGGCGTGTCTCGACAGTCCTTATCCGGGGACGTGGCCGGGGGACGAAGCCCCCATTCAAAGATGGCACGATTGTCATGGCGGGAAGCGGCAGGATTGTCTCTGCCTGGAAGGCAGCGCCTCCCCGGCGGGCTTCACCGCTTGTCCAGAAACTGATGAATCAAGCGTCGCTGCTTCTTGGTGGGTCGTTGGCCAGGGTGTGCTTCATGATCTCGCGCCAGGCGTCGGGCGTCGGCTCTGGCTTCCCGCTCGCGGAGGCTTTCCTCGGTCTCGCGGTAGAGTAACGCAGCCTCGGGGGCACCGCGCCTTTGATCAGAGAGGGCGAGGACTTCCACAATGCGATTATCCCACCCCTGCTGGATATCGAGCACCATGCCGACAACGATATCGCGACTTGGCTTGGCGCGCTGATTGTCGACCCGGACCTTGCCGCCATTGATAGCCTCCTTTGCCAGGGAGCGGGTTTTGAAGAATCTCGCCGCCCACAGCCACTTGTCGAGCCGTACCTTATCCATGGTGGTGCAGGGCCGCAGCGACAAGGGGCAAGGGCAGAATTTCGTCAAAGTGATGAATAGCCTGGAAAGGCCCGTCGTAGTGATGTGTCCCCTGACTGTCCGGCTGGTAGATGCATAACAGGTGGCGGATGCCAAAGCGCTGCGCCGCTTCCAGAACGGTTTGTGAGTCGTCGATAAACAGGGTGCGGGCCGGGTTGAGCCCGGTATCCTCGACCAGCGCCTGCCAGAAGAGCGGTGACTCCTTGGGAGCGCGGTACTGGTGGGAAGAGATAATTCTGTCGAGATGACCGCCGATACCGGTGAGAGAAAGTTTCAGATCCAGGCTGCGGGGGTGGGCATTGGTCGCCAGAATTCGCGCCTTGCCAGCGCGTCCGAGCTGCTCCAGAAAGTGGATGGCATAGGGTCGTTCGGCGATCAGGTGTTGAATTTCTTCTTTGAGGAGGCGTATGTCGATGGCCAGCTCGCGGCTCCAGTAGTCGAGACAGTACCAGTTGAGAGTGCCCCGTATGGCATTGAAGCGCTGGTGTAGCTGGCGGCTGGTATCGTCTGGGCACAGGCCGTGGTGCTCCGCATAGCGGCGCGGCAGGTGGCTGAGCCAGAAGACATTGTCGAAATGGAGGTCGAGCAGGGTACCGTCCATGTCGAGCAGGACTGTGTCGATGGCGCTCCAGTCAATCATGGCGGATAATCATTACCTCGCAGACAGTTACGGCGGTGCAGTATGCCTGTTGGACCACGGATATTAAAGCGCAAGGAAACAGCTCGCACTCGGCTGTTTCGTGTTGAGGAGCTGTTGTTGCGTTTCAGCAACGGTGTTGAAAGGGTCTTCGAGCGTCTTTGCCCTCCAGCGCATGGTGGCGTACTGGTTGTGCCGATGCTCGATGATGACACTGTATTGCTGATCCGGGAGTACGGCGCCGGAGTGGAGGATTATTATCTCGGCCTTCCCAAAGGAGCCTGTAACCCAGGTGAAGACCGCTTGCGAGCAGCTGACCGCGAGCTGATGGAGGAGGTGGGATACGGCGCTCACCATCTGGAGTTCGTCAAAACGCTGGCTCTCTCACCCAGTTATATGGGGCACAGTATCGATGTGGTTCTGGCCCGCGACCTCTACCGCAAGCGCCTTCCCGGCGATGAGCCTGAGCCCATTGAGGTCGTTCCCTGGTCCCTGAACAACTTGTCCGAGTTAATGGGCAGGGATGATTTTGCAGAGGCCCGCTCCCTGGCTGCACTGTATCTGGTGCGGGACTTGTTGCGCTGATGGACTCTTTGCCACCCCGTCCCCCCGGAGACGAAGTGCTGCGCTTGATGAGTTGCGCTGCCCGGGCAGCTGGGGCTGCTATCCTGAAAGTCTATCGTCAGGCTGACTATGGCGTCGTCACCAAGCAAGATGACTCTCCCCTCACCCACGCGGATTTAGCGGCTCACCGGGCCATTGCCGAGGTGTTGGACGGCGCTCTGGGAGGTCTGCCGCTCTTGTCGGAGGAGGGAGTGCCCCAGCCTTGGGCGCAACGCCGCCAGTGGCGCCGCTATTGGCTGGTAGATCCTCTCGACGGCACTCGCGACTTCATCGCCCGCACTGATCAGTTCAGCGTCAATATCGCCTTGGTGGAGAACGGCATAGCGGTATTGGGTGCGGTACTGGCACCGGTGCAGGATGAGCTTTATCTGGGGCAGAGGGACTCGCCGGATCCGGCGCAGTGGCGCGCCTGGAAGTCGGTGGCTGGCGGTGCCCCTGAGGCCATTCACGTGCGCTCACTGACGGAGATCAGCGACGACAAGCCTCTCACCCTGGTGGCCAGTCGTCGCCACTCAGTTGCGCGCACGGCCCGGCTAATTAAACTGCTGGGAAACGACTTCGGCCCCGTGACCCGGCGCGATCTTGGCAGCTCCCTGAAAATGTGCCTGATCGCAGAGGGGCAGGCGGATATCTATCCGCGCTACGGACCCACAGGGGAGTGGGATACCGCTGCCGCACAAGCTGTTCTGGAGGCTGCGGGGGGCTGCCTGTGCGGGCTGGATGGATTGCCGCGCCGCTATAACTGCAAGGAAAGCCTTATCAATCCTGCCTTTTTTGCGGCAGGTGACTGCTCGGTGGAATGGGCTGAGCTGCTGACGTTAGTGGCGTCAGAACAGATCGTCGGGTAGCTGGTCACCACTGGTGCGGGGTGCAGGCGCCGGCGGAGTGTCAAACACTTCCTGGTAGGGTGTGTCCCCCTCCTGTTGCCCGAACTGGCTCAAACCGGGTTGATTGTCGACGCTGCGCTCATCGAGAAAAAACTCAAACACAGCCCCGGGGTAGCCCGGGCCCACACGCTGGCCGCTGTTGGGGTCGATGCGGGCGGTGATGAGTCCTGGCGGTTGGGGGGGCAGAATTTCCGGCTTGCCCGCTAGAGCATCCTGCATAAAGTCGATCCACACCGGCAGGGCGGTGGTGCTGCCGTACTCGTTGCGGCCAAGGATCAGGTTTTCATCAAAGCCCATCCACACTGTCGCTGCCAGATGTGGGCTGTAGCCAGAGAACCACACATCGCGAGGCCCGTTGGTGGTGCCTGTCTTGCCTGCGATATCTTTGCGGTTAAGCGCCAGGGCGCGGCGCCCGGTGCCAAGCCGGATGGCGTCTTTCAGGATTGAATCCATGATATAGGCTACCCGCGCATCCATTACGCGCTCTGCTGCCGGTGCTTCCTGCGAGGCGCTGGGTACTGCCGGCACGCTGTCGCTGCTGGCGAATAGTTCCTCCAGAGAGTGAGCTTCTTCCGCGGGCTCCGCAGACACCGGTGCTAGCTCACAGCTGGGGCAGACACGCGGCGCATCGGTGCGATAGATCACCTCGCCGGACTCGGTCTCGATGCGGTCGAGGATGTGGGGGCGCACCCGGTAGCCGCCGTTGGCAAATACCGTGAAGCCGGTCGCCATGGCGAGGGGGGTGGTGTTCTGGGTGCCGAGTGCCAGAGACAGGTTGTTGGGCATACTGGCGGGGTCGAAGCCAAAGCGCTCCATACTGTCGATAGTGGGCTGGATACCCACTTGGCGCAGGATGCGGATCGAGACCAGGTTGCGCGACAGATACAGGGCTTTGCGCAGGGGTGTGGGGCCGTAGAAGCGACCGCTGTCGTTCTCGGGGCGCCAGACCCGCTCCAGGTGGGGATCGCGGAAAACCACCGGCGCATCATTGATAAGGGTGGCAGGGGTCATGCCACTTTCCAGCGCCTTGGCGTAGACAAACGGCTTGAAGTTGGAGCCGGGCTGGCGTTGTGCCTGGGTGGCGCGGTTGAAGTTGCTCTGGTTGAAGTCAAACCCGCCAACCAGTGCGCGGATGGCACCGTTGCTGGGGTCAATGGCTACCAGGGCAGCCTGGGCCTGGGGAATCTGAGTGAGTTGCCAGGCTCCCTCCTCGCTGCGCTGGACACGAATCAGGTCACCGGGCTTGAACAGGGTAGTGAGGTCCTGGACTGGCGCGGAGCGGGCATTTTCATGAATATAACGGCGGATAGGGGGATGCCCTTCCAGCTGCAGTTGTCCTGTTTCACCGAAGCGCAACAGCAGTTCTGCAGTGTCCGTTCCTACAGCGCTGACGATGGCCGGTGTCAGTGAGCCCGAGGGTGGCGTTTTGCCGAGAATAGCGGTCCAGCTGGCGGGATCGGCATGATGGGCTTCCGGTCCGCGATAGCCGTGGCGGTCGTCATAGGCTTCGAGGCCCTTGCGCACCGCCCGGTTGGCACTGCGCTGGGCGGTGCTGTCGATAGTGGTAAAGACACGGTACCCTTCCGTATAGGCATCCAGGCCGAAACGCTCGATGGCTTCCTGGCGGGCCATTTCAGCCACGTAGGCGGCGTCGAGTTCACGGCTGGGGCCGTGGCTGCTGGCGTTCATCGGAGCGGCCAGCGCTTGTTCCAGCTGCTGGGTGTCGATGTAGCCGAGGTGGTGCATGCGCCTCAGAATCCAGTCGCGGCGGCTCATGGCCCGGCTGGGGTTGACCAGAGGATTAAATGCAGAGGGGGCCTTTGGCAACCCGGCGATCAGGGCGAGTTGGTCCAGCGACAGCTCAGCGGCAGGCTTGCCGTAGTACACCTGGGCTGCAGCCTCCAGGCCGTAGGCGCGGCTGCCGAGGTAGATAAGGTTGGCGTACAGCGTCAGGATCTCTTCCTTGCGTAGCTCGTCTTCAATCCGCAGGGCGAGCAGAATTTCATTGAACTTCCGGATAAAGCTCTGCTCGGTGGAAAGAAAGAAGTTGCGCGCCAGCTGCATGGTGATGGTGCTGCCGCCGGACTGGATTTCGCGAGTGGAAACAAGCTCCACAGCCGCCCGGGCAAGGCCGCTGAGGTCGACGCCGTTGTGTTCAAAGAAACGGTCGTCTTCGGCTGCCAGGAGGGCATTGACAAAGTCGCGGGGGATTTCCTCGAAGGTGAGAGGCGTGCGTCTTTTTTCGCCAAACTCACTGATCAGCAGGCCATCGCTGGAATACACCCGCAAAGGGGTTTGCAGCTTGACGGTGCGCAAGGTTTCCGGAGAGGGCAGGCGAGGACTGAGATAGAGATAGAAACTGGCGCTCACCAGTAGTCCCGCGCCGGTAAAAAATGCGAGCAACAGAAGCAACTGCTTACAAAAGTAGGATAAATATGATTTCATTGAGGCGCCGAGTCTCCTGAGGAGGCCATTATAAGAGCAACAAAGAGGGCATTGCATCATATGTAATGCTAGAACAAGAAGTTAAGATTTCTTGGGGTGTGCTGACGGACCCTGAACAAGTGCTCGCAATGGTGGGATATAGCAACAACAATGGAACTCTTCGGTTTTCTGCAAGCCAAGGCCAGGCCTGTGCTGGGGCTGGATATCACCTCGACATCGGTAAAGCTGCTCGAACTGAGCAGGAGTGGCAATCGCTATCGGGTGGAGAGCTATTTGGTTCGTCCCCTGCCTGCCAATACCGTCGTCGAGAAAAATATCAGCGATGCAGAGACCCTCGCCGACGCTATTCGCAAGCTTGTTAGCCAGGCGAAGCCGAAAACCCGCGATGTCGCCGCAGCTGTACCGGGGTCGGCGGTCATCACCAAGATAGTTGAGCTGCCCGCCGGACTCAGTGATCTGGCGCTGGAAACCCAGATCTCCCTGGAGGCCGACCACTATATTCCCTACCCCCTGGAAGAAGTGGCCCTCGATTTCGAGGTCGTGGGGCCGTCGCCAGCCAACCCTGATCGGGTGGAGGTCTTGTTGGCCGCCTGCCGCCGGGAAAACGTCGAGAGCCGCCAGGAGGTAATCGAACTGGCTGGTCTCAATGCCCGCATCATCGATGTCGAAGTGTTTGCTATAGAGCGCGCCTTTCAACTGATTCGCCCGCATTTGGAGCCGGCGTCGGCTCAGGTGGTTGCGGTGGTCGATATCGGTGCCAGTATGCTGACCCTCAATGTGCTGGCGGAGGGTAAGACAATCTATACCCGCGAACAGCTATTCGGCGGCCGACAGGTCACCGAGGAGATTCAGCGCCGCTACGGTTTGTCGATACAGGAAGCGGGTCGCGCCAAGAAGCAGGGGGGCTTGCCCGATGACTATGAGACGGAAGTTGTCGAGCCTTTCAAGGAAGCGCTTATCCAGCAAATTTCCCGCTCTTTACAGTTTTTCTTCTCTTCCAGTCAGTACAGCTACATCGATTGCCTGGTGCTCGCCGGCGGTGTTGCGGCGATGGACGGCCTGAAGGAGAGTGTCGAGGAGAAGTTAGGGTTGCCTGCTGTCGTGGCCAATCCCTTCGCGAACATGACGGTGGCGAGCAAGGTCAACGCAGTGGCGCTTGCCAATGACGCTCCGGCAATGATGATTGCCCTGGGGTTGGCGCTCAGGAGTTTCGACTGACATGGCGACCATTAACCTGCTCCCGTGGCGCGAGGAGTATCGCCAGCAGGAGAAAAACAAGTTTCTGAAAATTGGCGCGCTGGTGCTGGTCGCTGCCCTGGCGGTAGTATTCTTGTGGGACCGGGTGATCAGTGCCAGGCTCGACAACCAGGTCAGTCGCAATCAGCTCTTGCAGCAAGAGGTTGCTAAGCTCGACAAGCAAGTCGGGGAAATCTCCGAACTCAAGAGGCGCAAGCAGGATATGCTGGAGCGCATGGAGGTCATTCAGTCCTTGCAAGCGAACCGCCCGGATATTGTGCGCATCTTCGATGAGTTGGTGCGAGCAACCCCGGAGGGAGTCTTCCTGGTGGAGTTGCGCAGAGTGGGGGAAGCTATCTCGATCACGGGTTATGCCGAGTCTAATAATCGCGTTTCTTCTTTTATGCGAAACCTCGATGCCTCCTACAAGTTCGTGGAGCCGAACTTGACCAGGGTGGTAGCCAACGACACCCTGGGTGCCCAGGGTAACCGCTTCGAGCTCAGAGTGCAGGTAACCCGCCCCGAGACGATGGTGAAGCAGGAGCCAGGAGCATGAAGCATGGCTGATAAGGATTGGCTCGCCGAGCTCAGGGACGTCGATTTTCCCGAGCTGGAGTTCAGTACTATCGGAGTGTGGCCTCTGCCGTTGAGGCTCGGCCTGCTCGCGTTGATTGTGGTCGCAACCCTGCTGGCGGCTTACTTTTTTCATATCAGAGACATGGGCGCGCGCCTGGAGTATCTGCAGCGTGAGGAGGTGACCTTGCGCAATACGTTTGCCGAAAAGGCATTTGAATCTGCCAATATCGAGGCCTATCAAGCGCAGATGGTGGAACTGGAAGAGTCGTTTAGCGCCCTGCTGGCACAGCTGCCCAGTGACACCGAGGTGCCCGGGCTGCTGGAGGATATCACCGCAGTGGGGTACGGCAGCAGCCTTGAAATCGACAGCATTACTCTGCAGCCGGAAGTCGTAGCTGATTATTATGTCGAGCTTCCCATCCGTATCGTAGCTCAGGGCGGATACCACGATTTCGGCACCTTTGTCAGTGGCGTATCGGGCTTGTCGAGAATCGTCACGCTCCAGGATTACTCGATCGTCGCAGATGAAAGGTCACAGCGCCTGACTTTTGAGGTCACCGCAAAGACCTACCGCTACAAGGCGCAGGACAACTAGGCCATGATGATCGGGAAGGCGTTTGGACTCCTAGGGGCCCTGCTGCTAGGCCTGCTAGCGGGCTGTTCCGGCTCTAACCATCAGGATCTCGAAGCCTTTATGGCAGAGATCCGCGCCACACCTGTCGGAGAGATCGAGCCGCTACCTGCCTTCACCCCCTATATTCCCTTTACCTACTCGGTGATGGCGCAACGCAGCCCTTTCGACCGCCCGATGCAGGCCATTGCGACCGACGCCGGCAATGAGCGCAGAGTGGCTCCTCCCGATGAAAGCCGGGTCAGGGAATACCTCGAAAATTATAATTTTGCTGCGCTGAGCATGGTGGGCACACTGGCCGGCGAGAAGGGGATGTGGGCACTGGTTGACGATGGTTCTGGCGGTATCCACCGGGTGGCTGTCGGCAATTATCTCGGCAAAAACCACGGCAGAATCGTCGCCCTCACGGCATCGCAGATTGAAGTGCTGGAAATTGTTCCTGATGGCAAACATGGTTGGGTAGAGCGGCCGAGAACCCTCGCTCTCAGGGAGAGATAAGCGTGACACACATTGAGAAATCCGTATGAAAAAAGACAGGCTGAGCATCATTCGACCGACGGTGCTCCTGGTTTTGGCTGGGCTCCTGCCGTTTGCCGGGGCTGCGGGGGCGGCGACACTCGAGGACATCAGCTTCACTTCCTTGCCGGACAATGCCTTTGAAATTTCGCTGGACTTCTCAGCGGTGCCTCCCGAGCCGGAGTCTTACGCTCTCGACTCTCCGGCCCGCATTGTGCTTGATTTCCCGGGGGTGCAGAGCAATCTGCAGCAGCGCCGTCACGAGCTCTCCTATGAGAATGCTCGCAACGCGGTGGTGGTCTCCACACAGGAAAAGACCCGCCTGGTCGTCAACTTGAACAGAATGACAAGCTACAGCGCGATGCAGGAAGACACTCGGATAGTGTTGCGAGTGCAGGGCGCGACCGGCAATGCCGCCACCGGCAGTGGCAGCTTTGCTGGATCGGGTTTTGCCGTCCGTGACGACTCACCGCTAGCGGCGGGAGAGGCGAGGGCGGTTCGCAATGTAGACTTTGCTCGCGGCGAGCGCGGTGAGGGGATTGTGACTCTGACCTTGTCCGATCCCAATATCAGTGTTGATGTTCAGCAAACCGGCAATCGCATTGTAGCTGAGTTCTTTCAGACCGCACTGCCTGATCATCTCGACCGCCGTCTCGACGTACTCGACTTTGCCACCCCGGTGAGAACCGTCGATACACGTCCCGAGGGCAGCTCCACGCGAGTGACGGTGGAGGCCGGCGGCGAGTATGATTATCTGGCCTACCAGACCGATAGCCAGTACGTGATCAGTGTCGATCCGCTGACTCCCGCTGAGCTGGAAGAGCGCAGATCCCAGTTCGCGTATGTGGGTGAAAGACTCTCGCTCAACTTTCAGGACATTGAGGTGCGCTCGGTGCTGCAGTTGATCGCCGATTTTACAGACCTCAACCTGGTAGCCAGTGATACCGTGACTGGCAGCATTACCCTGCGGCTGCAGAATGTGCCCTGGGATCAGGCTCTGGACATCGTGCTCAAGGCCAAGGGGCTCGACAAGCGCCTGGAAGGAAATGTCTTGTTGGTGGCCCCCGCTGCAGAGATCGCCGAGCGCGAGCGCCTTCAGGTCGAGGCCAATAAACAGCTTCAGGAGCTGGCGCCTCTGGTCACCGAGTTTATTCGTATTCGCTATGCGGATGCCGCTGAGTTGTTTGAGCTGTTCAATGTGCGTGACGATGACATGGGTCGCGGCAGTCGCTGGGACGATCGCACGGCAACATCGTCGATTCTCTCGGAGCGCGGCTCGGCCATTGTCGACAAGCGCACCAACACCATTATCCTCACCGATACAGCGGACAAGATCAGCGATTTTCGGCGCCTGGTTGAGCAGATAGATATCCCGGTGCGACAGGTGGAAATCTCTGCTCGTATCGTGGTTGCGACCACTGACTTCCGCAAGGAGCTGGGTTTCCGTTGGGGCGCTCAGGGTGCTTCCGAAGTGGGCGGCAATGTGGTGGGCTTTGGTGGCAATATTGAAAACTTTACCGTACCCTACAACCCGATGAACCGCTTCCCCCGCGGCGGGACGCCTTATGTGCCACCAGTGGATGAGGACGGCGAGCCCGTCGCGCCGATCACGCCTACGCCGGGCGCGGATGTCGGCACTTCCAAGGGCGACAACGCCGGTCTCAACGTCGATCTGGGGGTTGCCAATCCTGCTGGCCAACTGGCCTTGCAGCTGTTGACTGACAATGCTTATCTGGACCTGGAGCTGAGCGCCTTGGAGAATGCCGGTTACGCCGAAATCGCTTCCCAGCCGAAGGTGCTCACCGGGGATAAACAGAAGGCGATCATTCGCTCCGGTAAAGAAGTGGCTTATCAGGAGGCCACCTCCTCTGGTGCCACCAGCACCTCCTTTAAAGAAGCGGTTCTCAAGCTGGAGGTCACACCGCAGATCACGCCTGACAACCGTATTATTCTCGACTTGTTCATTTCCCAGAACAGTGTGGCCGCCGAGGTGTTTGGGGGAGTACCCTCTCTGGATATCACCGACATCGAGACCAAGGCGCTGGTGGGCGACGGCCAGACACTGGTGCTCGGAGGCATCTTCCAGTACCAGGAACTGGACTCTCAAACCAAGGTGCCAGTGCTGGGGGATATCCCCTATCTGGGGCGCCTTTTCCGCAATGACTTCCGCGCCAGTGACAAGCGCGAAATTTTGATCTTTGTGACGCCCCGGATCGTCGAAGATCAGTTGCTCGACCGATGAACCCGGCTCAAAACCTCTACCTTGTCGGTCCCATGGGCGTCGGAAAGACGACCATTGGGCGACTGTTGGCACAAAAGCTTGGCAGGGTCTTCGTCGATCTCGACGAGGAGATCGAGCAACGCAGCGGTGCCTCCATCCCCTGGATTTTTGATGTCGAGGGGGAGGCGGGCTTTCGGCGTCGCGAAGCGGAGCTACTCAAGGAGCTGAGCGCGGGTCGCAATCTGGTGTTGTCCACCGGGGGCGGCGTGGTACTCAATCCGGACAACCGGCAATTGCTCAAGGCGACGGGTATCGTGGTCTTTCTCAACGCCTCTGTGGAACAGCTCTATCAGCGCACCCTGAAGGATCGCAAGCGCCCCTTGTTACAGGTGCCAGACCGCCGTCAGGTCATTGAGCGGCTCAAGCGCGATCGCGATCCCCTGTATCGCGAAGTCGCCCATTTGGTCTTCGATGTCGGGCACCGCAACTCTCGAATCGCCACCGAGGCCCTGATCAGGAGGCTTGGCGAGATGTGCTAAAGTTCCGCTCCCCCTGGTTGGCTGGAACACACATGAAAACCCTCAAGGTCGATCTCGACGACAGAAGTTACCCCATTTATATCGGCGCCGATCTGCTCGGTGTCGCAGACCTCCTGTTACCCCATATCCGTGGCGGTGAAGTGATGGTGGTCAGCAATGAAACCATCGCGCCTCTCTACCTTCAGCCGGTGCTGGAGGCGCTGTCAGGGTTGCGCTGTGACAGCGTTATTCTTCCCGACGGTGAGCGCTACAAGACGCTCGATACCCTCAACCTGGTATACCAGGCACTGCTGGAAAAACGCCACAGCCGCAAGACCACCTTGGTGGCGCTCGGAGGCGGTGTGGTGGGAGATATGACCGGCTTTGCGGCAGCTTCTTACCAGCGGGGGGTGAACTTCATTCAAATCCCCACCACGCTGTTGTCTCAGGTGGATTCTTCCGTGGGGGGCAAGACCGGCGTCAATCATGCGCTGGGCAAAAACATGATCGGCGCTTTTCACCAGCCGGTGGCGGTGATTGCCGATGTTGGTCTGCTCGATACCCTGCCGCCCCGTGAATTCAGTGCCGGTCTGGCCGAGGTAATCAAATATGGCCTGATTGCCGACCCGGATTTCTTTCAATGGCTGCAGGACAATATGTCCAGACTGATGGCTCGCGACCGCGCTGCACTGATTTACGCGGTGGAAGTCTCCTGTGCCAACAAGGCGCGGGTGGTCGCAGCGGACGAGCGGGAATCGGGTTTACGAGCTATTCTCAATTTGGGCCATACCTTTGGCCACGCGATTGAAACGGAGCAAAATTATCAGGGACTTTTGCACGGAGAGGCGGTGGCGGTCGGGATGCTGATGGCTGCGGACCTCTCGCAACGCATGGGAGCGTTGTCTGGCGCAGACGTGCAGGGACTGAAGCGCTTACTGACAGAGGCTGGCTTACCGGTACAGGTGCCATCTGGCATGACAGTTGCAGAGTTTCATCGCCACATGGCAGTGGACAAGAAAGTGGCCGATGGGATCGTGCGTTTGGTGTTATTGCGCAGCATAGGCGATGCCTACATTTGCAGTGATTACGATGCTGCGTTGCTGGAGGCCCTGTTGGCGAGCTACTGCACTGTTTGAGTGCGTTGTAAGCGGTTTCTTGTCTTTGTTGCACCAAAAAAGCGCCTTGCTGGCTTCGTTTTGGTGCAATCTCTGAAGTGTGGTCGAGAGGCTATGGACGTGCAGGCACATGCTCTGGATGGGCGTGAGAGTCGTCACCAGCCTCTGGTTTTGTTAACCGACAGACTCTTCTTTGCTGGAAATCGCTTATGTCTCAAGGCTTGTATCGGCTGGATGAATTTCGCGACAACTGTGGCTTTGGCCTGATCGCCCATATACGCGGGGAGCCCAGTCACAAGCTGTTGGCGACGGGTATCGAGGCACTCACCTGCATGACCCACCGCGGCGGCATCGCCGCCGACGGCAAGACCGGAGACGGCTGTGGTCTGCTGATCCAAAAACCCGATACCTTCCTCCGCCTCCAGGCCCGCGAACTATTCGGCAGCGAGTTGCCAGAACGCTATGCCGTCGGCTCGGTGATGTTGAGCCTCGATAAGGGTGCCCGCCAGGCAGCTCGGGAGGTGGTAGCAGAGGAAGTGCGCCGCCAGGGGCTCAGGTTGGTGGGGTGGCGCCAGGTGCCCACCGACAACGGCGTTCTCGGCGCCATCGCCCTGCGTACGCTGCCGGTATTTGAGCAGGTGTTCGTCGTTCCCGACGAAGAGCTGGGTGAGCTTGAATTCGATGCGCGCCTGTTTATGGCGCGGCGCTACATCGAACAGCGGCTGAGTAGCGACCCCCACTTCTATTTCGCCAGTTTTTCGGCCCGGGTGCTGAGCTACAAAGGCCTGATGCTGCCCGCCGACCTCACGGCCTTCTACCCGGACCTGTGTGATCCGCGAATGGAGACTGCCATCTGCGTCTTTCATCAGCGTTTTTCCACCAATACCATGCCCCGGTGGCAACTGGCCCAGCCGTTTCGGATGCTGGCCCACAACGGCGAAATCAACACCATCCATGGCAATCGCAACTGGTCCCTGGCGCGTACTCCCAAGCTCAAAACGCCGCTATTACCTGAGCTGGCGGAACTGGCGAAGCTCGGCCCTCTGGTGAACCGCACTGGTTCGGATTCCTCTAGTCTCGACAACATGCTGGAGCTGCTGGTCACCGGCGGTGTACCACTGCACCGTGCTCTGCGCATGATGGTGCCGCCAGCCTGGCACAATGTGCAGGACATGGATACGGATCAGCGCGCTTTTTTTGAGTTCAACTCCTTGCTGATGGAGTCCTGGGATGGCCCCGCCGGACTGGTGGTCACGGACGGTCGCTATGCGGTATGCGCCCTCGACCGCAACGGACTGCGCCCCTCGCGCTGGGTGCTGACCGACGACGATATGATCACGGTGGCATCGGAAATCGGTGTGTACAACTACCAGCCCGAGAGCGTGGTAGCCAAGGGCCGTCTTGGCCCGGGGGACCTGCTCTCTATCGATACACGGGAGGGCCGGATCGAGGATCGCAGCGACATCGACCGGCGCTTCGCCGCTATGCAGCCCTACAAGCAGTGGATTCGCAACGGGGCTTTCAAAATCTCGTCCACCATGGAAACCGACGGGATCGAGGTGGAAGGGCCGCTGCCAGAAGACAAAATGAAGACCTACATGAAAATGTACCAGGTGTCTCTCGAAGAGCGGGACCAGGTGATTCGGCCACTGGCTGAAGGCGGTCAGGAGGCGGTGGGCTCAATGGGGGACGATGTGCCTATGGCAGTGTTGTCCCGCAAGCAGCGCAATTTGTTTGACTATTTTCGCCAGGAGTTCGCTCAGGTCACCAATCCGCCCATCGACCCGTTGCGGGAGGCAGTCGCCATGTCTCTCAGCACCCAGCTGGGGCCGGAGCTCAACCTGTTTGAGGAGACTCCGCAGCACGCCATCTCCATCGACCTCACCAGTCCGGTGCTGTCGCCGCGCAAGTACTTTGCGCTCAAGAACAACGATTACCGTGAGTTTCGCACCCGCAAGTTCACCGTGGTGTACGATCCGCAGGCTGAAGATCTCAAGGCAGCCATTGAGCGGCTGTGTGACGAAGTAGACGCTGCGGTACGCACGGACAAAGTGGTGCTGTGCATCCTCTCTGATTACGATCTGCAGCGGGAGTTGATCCCCATTCCCATGGCCTTGGCGGTCGGCGCTGTACACAGCCGGCTGATCCGCGCGGGGCTGCGCTGCGACGCCAATATTATCGCCAGCACCGCTGCCGCCCGCGACCCCCACCAGATTGCGGTGCTGATCGGTCTCGGTGCCTCTGCTGTCTACCCTTATCTCAGCTACCATGTGCTGTTCGATATGGTCAATCGCGGGGAGCTGTTTACCGATGTCGACACCGCTTTCAAAAACTATCGCAAGGGTATCAACAAAGGGCTGCTGAAAATCCTCTCAAAGATGGGAATTTCCACTGTGGCTTCTTACCGCGGTGCCATGCTCTATGAGGTCATTGGGCTTGCCTCTGAAGTAGTGGAGCTGTGTTTTCCTGGCATCACCAGCCGTATTGAGGGGGCTGGCTTTGCCCATCTCCAGGAAGATCAGCAAGCGCTGGCAGAAAAAGCCTGGCGCGTGCGCCAGCCGATCTCTCCCGGCGGCCTGCTAAAGTTCGTCCACGGTCAGGAGTACCATGCCTTCAACCCCGATGTGGTGACGGCCTTGCACCGCGCAGTCCGCTCCGGTGACTATCGCGATTGGCAGCGCTACTCGGCGCTGGTGGACCAGCGGCCGGTGGCTACCTTGCGGGATCTGTTTCGTCTCAAGGTCGAAGACCAGGAGCCGCTCCCGCTGGCCCAGGTGGAGCCGGTAGCGGCGATCATTCAGCGCTTCGACTCCGCCGGTATGTCTCTCGGCGCTCTGTCTCCGGAGGCCCACGAGTCATTGGCAGAGGCGATGAACAGGCTCGGCGGCCGCTCTAACTCTGGAGAAGGCGGCGAGGATCCGGCCCGCCACGGCACCGTGCGCTCCTCAAAAATCAAACAGGTGGCTTCCGGCCGCTTTGGGGTGACCCCGGAATACTTGATCAACGCCGAGGTCATCCAGATCAAAGTGGCGCAAGGTGCCAAGCCGGGCGAAGGTGGCCAGCTGCCCGGCGGCAAGGTCAACAAGCTGATTGCCAGGCTGCGTTATGCGGTGCCGGGTGTCACCCTGATTTCCCCGCCACCTCACCACGATATCTATTCCATTGAGGACCTGGCACAGCTGATCTTCGATCTCAAGCAAGTCAATCCGAAGGCGCTGATTTCCGTCAAACTGGTGTCGCGGCCGGGGGTGGGCACGATCGCTGCCGGTGTTGCCAAAGCCTATGCGGACCTGATCACGATCTCAGGCTATGACGGCGGCACCGCGGCCAGCCCGCTGACGTCGATCCGCCATGCCGGCTCGCCCTGGGAGCTGGGCCTGGCAGAAGCCCACCAGACATTGCG
>JALNZZ010000241.1 GCA_023229065.1 Porticoccaceae bacterium | reverse complement strand
ACCAGCCTAAGCGCTGGCTCATTGCGAAGCTGGTTGCGCCAACCCTGAAAGCGGTCGATGCCGCGCAGGTCGTGGATGGCATTCTGGCTTTGTTGGGCCAGCGACGCCGGCCCTACCACACCGATATTGACTTCTACTGAGTCGAGGCGCTGGGCAGTGCGGGCGTGAAAACCGAAACTCAGGTACAGATAGCCGGCATAGGGGCGCTCGTCCTCCAGTAGTTCGCGAGCCTCGCGGTCGGAGGGGGTGTAGATCAGCTGGCCGAGGCTGATCACCACATTGCGCGACAGACCTGTTCTGAAATCGAACATCTTGTCGAGGCGTTCATTGACGCGGTTGACGATGGGAGGCACGGCCGGGTCACCGCGGTAAGAGGCCAGGTTGGGCGATATCCAGGACAAGCGGATACCGCTGGTGTAATCCTGGTCAGTGTTGCCGAACATATCGTTTTCGAGGTAGAGGCTGGTGGTCCAGGGCCTCTCGATGACTTCCGCCGGCTTCTCCTCTAGACGGGTGTCTGCCAAAGCAAGAGGGGCTAGAGCGGTGGAAGATAAAGCCACCATTACTAGTACTAGCTGCCAAACAGCGATGATCGGGTTGCACACAATGGCCACGGCAAATCCTGTTCCCTGCACGGGGGAATTATGGCTGCGCCGCGTTTTCATTGCCAGCCGGTCGTGCGTTGCGCTGCTGTCTAGCTGGCGTAGTGAGCGAGGATAGTGCTTGCGAGCTGGACAGGCGGGCAAAACCAGCGCAAATCCCATCAGCAACCCCAGTAGGGGGGCGAATGGATAGCTGCTACAATGATCGTCATTTTGTTGTCAGATGACCCATGCCTCTATATCGCGATCGCGCACCCCAAGGCTCCTGGCGTTTCTCCCCGGCCCTGCTGATGGCGGTGCTGCTGCTTCCCGCGTGCGCAGCCACGGTAGCACCGTCTCCACCGCAGGACCAACAGTTGGCTCCCGAGGTGAGTGCGGTGGAAACAGCGC
Organism: Porticoccaceae bacterium; assembly: GCA_023229065.1. Taxonomy (GTDB): domain Bacteria; phylum Pseudomonadota; class Gammaproteobacteria; order Pseudomonadales; family Porticoccaceae; genus NAT127. Next base: position 1,750 of record JALNZZ010000241.1, on the reverse strand, counting down.
CGCCCGTTTACCGCCCGTTTCCTGTCAATTCGCTGTTCGAACTGCTGGTGGCAGAGTTTGCTGGTATCCGTGGTGATATCGAGCCGGCCATTGAGATCTATCTCAATCAGGCCTATGAAACCCGCGACCCTGCGGTTATTGAGCGCGCTATCCGTATCGCCAGTTTTGTCGGCCTCCAGGACGTGGTGTTGAACCTGGCGGAGCTGTGGGTGGAGGTAGAGCCCGCGGAGCTCGATGTGCGCCGCTTGGTAGCTTTCCATCTGGCCAGAGCGGGGCGAGTGGTGGAGGCTTTTCCCCACGCCGAATATCTGCTGCTGGCCGGTGACGACAACCATTTACAGGCATTGGCGGCCTTTGCCGTGGATACCAGTGACGGTGAGAAGGATCGGCTGCTGGCGCTGTATGAAGAGCTGGCGGTCAACTACCCGGATCGTGTCGGCCTGATGCTCGGCCGTGCCATGCTGCTGCGCCAGGTCAACCGCCCCGAGGAAAGTCTGGCTCTGGCTGCCCAAGTGATCAAAGCGGACCCTGGGAATGAGACGGGCCAGCTGCTTCACGCCCAGCTGTTGCACCAGGTCGGCCAGCCGACGCGGGCCATTCGCAGTCTTGAGAAAGCGTTGGCAGAGGAGCCGGTCAGCAAACGCCTGCGTCTGCAGTATGCTCGCTTTCTCGCCGAGACGGATCTGGCCTTGTCGCGAGAACAGATGGTACTTTTGGTAGAGCAGTTTCCAGAAGACCCGGATCTGCTGTTTTCCCTTGCCCTGGCCAGCCAGGAACTGGGTATGAGCAGTGAAGCGGAGAGCCTTTATCAGGCGTTGATAGACCGCCATCAACGCACTGGCGATGCCCATTATCAACTGGGCCGGTTGGCAGAAATCGACGGCAGCCTGCCGCGTGCCCTCGACCACTACCGACGCGTCGATAGTGGTTCCAGCATGTTGGCTGCGACAGTCCGCATTGTCGAAATTCTTGCAGGCCAGGGCGATGTGCTTGCGGCCAGTGAGCATCTCGCCCTGCTGAGAGAAGCGCAGCCTGCCAATGCCGCTACCTTTTTCCAGATCGAGGCGGAAATGCTGGTGCGTACCGGGCGGTTAGCGGAAGCGCGCCACCTGCTCGATAGTGCTTTGGAAAGCCAGCCAGGCAATCCCAATCTACTGTATTCGCGCTCGGTGGTGAGTGCCCGCCAGGATGATATCGAGTCCGCCGAGGCCGATCTGCGGGCCATACTGGTGATGGATCCCGATAATGCCACTGCCCTCAATGCGCTGGGGTACACCCTGACGACCAGCACCGACCGTCACCATGAGGCCCTGGAGTTGGTGGGTCGTGCCTTGGAGCTGGAGCCGGACAATCCTGCCATTATCGACAGCCTTGGCTGGGTGCACTATCAGTTGGGCAATTTCGCTGAGGCCCTGGCGCTGCTGCATCGTGCCTATGAGGCTTTTCCCGATCCGGAAGTGGCCGCCCATCTCGGCGAGGTGTTGTGGATGTCCGGTCAGCACGAGGAAGCTCGTCGGGTCTGGAGCGAAGCTCTGGATCGCCCAAGCGATAATCATGGTGTGATTCTCGAGACGATGCAGCGTTTGAGTGCCGACACTGCGGCGGAGAGTGACCATGGTGGCGACTGAGCAATTTGCGCCAGCTGGGCAAAATTTCATTGTGGCCGAGTGTCCTGCTATGCGCTCAGCCACTCAGTGGGGCCTGGTAGCACTGCTGCTGGTGCTGTTGCTCGCCTCAGGTTGTGCCACCC
>JALNZZ010000240.1 GCA_023229065.1 Porticoccaceae bacterium | reverse complement strand
AGAAGGCTTTCTGTATGGAGCTCTGTTTTGTCTGAAGCTCTGTCTTGCCTGAAGCTCTGTTTTGTAGAGCATTGTCCTGTATAAAGCGTTGCCTGCAAGACAGAATAGCCGCCAGCAACTATCGACCGTAGAATACTGGGCAGGCGGCAAATGTGAGGTGCTGCCATGATAGCGACAGCCTCGCCGCTGTCAACTGCAAATGGAATCGCAGGTTAACTGAATGGCCAAGTATCCTCTCCCGCCTTTCTCCACTCTTGCTCCACCGCTGCGCCGCTGGCTGAAGGCAGCGGAGTATCAGCTACTGCCTGGGCTGTGCCTGCGCTGCGCTCAACCCAGCGGGCGCCAGCTGGATCTCTGCCCTGGCTGTGAAAGCGATTTTGCCGGCCTCGGCAGATGTTGCAGCCAGTGTGCAGTACCTCTGCCTCTATCAACTGTTGCTCAGCCCACCCCTCTATGTGGTAACTGCCTGGTGGACCCTCCGGAGTTTTCCCGGCTGATCGCCGCTTATCGCTATGAAGCTCCCCTCTCCGCCCTTGTAATCGCTGCCAAAAATCATCGCGACCTGGCCGCCGCCCAGGTGCTGGGCAAGTTGCTCGCCGCGCACCTGATTCGCCAGCTGACGGGGCAGCCAAAGCCCGACCTGCTGGTGCCCGTTCCTCTGCACTGGCGGCGCCGCCTCGTGCGGGGCTACAACCAGGCCCTGGAGCTGGCGCGCCCGGTATCCAGAGCGCTCAATATCCCTCTCCAGCCCCGTCTCGCCAGTCGCGTTCGCTACTTGGCTCAGCAAGGGTTGGGGCGCGATGAGCGACGCCGACAGTTGCAGGGCGCCTTCAAGGTGAATAGCGATATCAGCAATCGCCGCATTGCCATTATTGACGACGTAGTGACCACCACCGGAACAGCGCGCGCCCTGTCCCAGGCACTACTGGATACGGGCGCTACCGCTGTCGAGGTCTGGTGCCTGGCGCGCACGCCGTCCAGAGTAATCTAAGTGCGGGCCGTCGTGGCCCGATCAGCTGGAATCGCACACTGCACTGGAAAAATCACCGCTCGGCCCTGATAATGGCCGCCTGCAAAAGGAGCGACTATGATCGGAACAAGACCATGACCGAACCTTGCCTGGCCACTGTGTGGGAGTGCATCGTTGACGACACCCGGGAGCTGGTCGACCAGGAGCCGGTGCTGGCAAGCTTTTTTCATGCCACCATTCTCAACCACCGGAATATGGCGGCCTCCCTCAGCTTTCACCTGGCCAACAAACTGGGCAACGATATTACTCCGGCACTGATGCTGCGGGAGGTCTTCGATCAAGCCTTTGCCGAAGATCCCTCCATTATTGACAGTGCTCGTCACGACATCCTTGCCACCTGGGAGCGCGACTCCGCCTGTACCGACCTGGTCACCCCCTTTCTCTATTTCAAGGGTTTTCATGCCCTGGAATCCTATCGGGTAGCCCACTGGCTATGGGCGCGCGGCCGTCGCGCGCTGGCGCTGGTCTTACAAAACCGTATCTCGGTGGTGTTCGGAGTGGATATTCACCCCGCTGCGGTAGTGGGCAAGGGTGTGATGCTCGACCATGCCACCGGCATCGTCATCGGTGAAACAGCTGTAGTGGGCGATGATGTGTCGGTCATGCAGTCGGTGACTTTGGGCGGCACCGGCAAGGAAAGTGGCGACCGCCACCCCAAAGTCGGCAACGGTGTGCTGCTGGGCCCCGGCGCCAAGGTGCTCGGCAATATCGAAATTGGTACCGGCGCTAAGGTTACCGCTGCCAGTGTGGTGCTCAAGCCGGTGCCAGAACACGCCATTGTCGCCGGTGTACCCGCCAAGGTGGTGGGACACGTCACCCGTCAGGAGGCGGCACAGCAAATGGATCAGGGCTTGCCTGGCTGTCAGTGTGATTGAGTGGCCACTCAAGCGTGTTGGGTGGCACGAAACTCAGTACTCTCCGAAGGGAATCACCTTGCGGATGTCATCCAGATCCAACAAGCGCATCAATAACCGGTCCACCCCCATTGCGACACCGGCACACTCGGGCAAGCCCGCTTCCAGCGCTGCCAACAACAAAGGGTCAGCGTCGCGGTGGGGTTTGCCCGCCGCACTGCGCACGGTGATATCCGCTTCAAAGCGGCGGCGCTGTTCAACGGCATCAGTCAGCTCAAAATAGCCGTTGCCGAGTTCCACGCCATCGATAAATACCTCGAAGCGACGCGCCACCAAGGCCCCTTCGGCATCCTCTGTCAGTCGTGCCAAGGCGGCCTGACAGGCGGGATAATCAGTCACAGTGACCACTCCGGTGTGCAACGTGGGCTCCACCACCAGACTGAACAACAGGTCGAGACAGGTAGCCCGGCTCTCTTCCCGCCAGTCACCACTGCAATAGCGAGCCGATATTTGCCTCAACAGGTCCAGATCGGCACTGTGAGGGTCGAAACCTGTCGCGTTGAAGAATACCTCGCGGTAGGTCATGCGGCGTGGGTGGCGCCAGTGCACCGACAGGCTGGCACACAGTTCCTCCACCTCGGCGATCAAGCGGCTCTCGTCCCAGCCGGGACGATACCATTCCAGCAGCGTAAATTCGGGGTTGTGACGACGCCCCTTCTCGCCATCGCGAAAGACCTTACCCAGGGAGTAAATGGGCCCACTGCCCGCCGCCAGCAAGCGCTTCATGAAATATTCCGGCGAACTTTGCAGGTGCTGCACGGTGCCGCACACCCGGGCCTCGACAGTGTCGATATTGGGCTCGGTTACCCCGTACAACCCCAGTAGCG
>JALNZZ010000239.1 GCA_023229065.1 Porticoccaceae bacterium | reverse complement strand
TAATCTAAAATTTCTAAGCAATTGTAACGGAAAAGACCCTAAAGCAAGCTATTCGGCGCTGTTGGTGCCTCTGGAGAGGCTGATTTAGGCAGGGGCAGGCGCCAGCTGGCAGGGACAATCGTCCAAGCGCCCTTTTAGTGCTACCAATTCACAACTGAACCGAGATAGCACTAAATGTAGCACCAGTTAGCTGGGGGCTTTAGCGGATCTAGCAGGATTAGCAGAGTCACTAAAGCCCCTAAAAAAAACAAGGCCTTAGCTATCTCAGAAGACGTCTTATGACGTTAAAATGGTGCCCGAGGCCGGAATCGAACCGGCACGACTGTTACCAGTCGAGGGATTTTCGTACCACTTCGGCTTTCGCCGCCAGCAGCTCCCCGTAGAAAGCCGCTGTTCGTGGTCTGGAGCACGCCTTCACCCTAGCGGCATTGCTGTCGCCGTAGGTGCCCGCCGTCTGCTCTCTACACCTTCCCCAGCAAGGCTGCCTGGGGCTTGGCTCGGCGTTGGCGCGGACGGTAAGTCCAGGGCTTTCGCCGAGTTTGACGGGTGCCACCCAAAGGGTTTCCCCCCTGGGGCTCAAATTGTTTAAGTCCCTTGTGTCTACCAGTTTCACCACTCGGGCGTGGTTTTCATTGTCGGCCAGGTTCGCGCCCTAGCCAAACAAGAGTGCGAATACTACCGGGCTGCGACGATTCATTCAATTGAAACCTTGCGCTCGGCTTCAACCCGCTCCTTGTCACGCTACTTTAATACCCTTCATCCTTGATCTGGGTCATTGCGACAGTGGCAGCCCAGCCACCTAACCCGCCCCTAGGCTGCTATCCTTGAGAGGCGCCTTTGAGCCCAGGATTTTTAACTAAGGAGAACACAATGCAACTCAAGACCATCCTTCATGCCACGGACTTTTCCGATGCATCCAGGCCTGCCCTCGATCAAGCCCTCAAGCTGGCCCGCTTCCATCAGGCAAAGCTCCACCTCCTGCACGTTGAAGTGATTCCGGAAACGATCTATGCGTCGCTTGATATGGCCTCTCTGGGCAGCGCTGAACAACTCACCCGCAGCGAACCGGCTGAAGACAGGCTCAAGGCTCTGGTGCCCGCTGGCGACGACAACGTCATCCTGGCGACCATGAGCCACAATCGCGCCGCAGTGGCCATTGCCGAGTACGCGCAAGAGCATGGCATCGACCTGGTGGTAGTAGGCAGCCACGGCTATTCAGGCATCGACCGGCTGCTGCTCGGGTCAGAGGCCAACAAGTTGCTTCGCGTAGCGACGGTGCCCGTGCTGGTGGTACGCTCGGGCCTCACTGTCAAGGACGATGACAGTGCGCCTTTTTCCCGCTTGCTCGCTCCCGTGGACTTTTCCGATGCTTCCAGGGAGGCCCTGCAGCAAGCCGATAAGCTGGCAACCCTCTACGGCGCCAGTCTCCGGGTTATCCATAGCATTGATGTGATGATTCCCACCCACTACGCCTATGTGCCCGCAGAATCCTATCTCCCTCAAGCGCGGGATGCCCTGGTCGACTTTATCAGCCAAGCAGACCTGACGGGCAATCCTGAGCGCATGGTGCTGCCCGGGCCGGCCGCTGCAGCCATTCTGGAAACCGCGGAAAATCAGGAGCTGGACCTGATTGTGATGGCTCGCTCCGGGCTCTCCGGTTGGCAGCGCTTTCTGATCGGCAGCACCACCGAGCGGGTTCTCAACAAAGCAGAATGCGCTGTCCTGGTACTGCCGGCAGCGGAAAAGGAGTAGCCCCCACCGGACAGGCGCCGGGGATGGCAGATACCCCCGGCAATACCCCCACTTTGGCGGGCTAGTGCCAAACAACGCTGAATATCTACAGACAGAGCACGACAGCGGCCCCTGTATTTACAGGGGGCTAAAATTACTCAAGGGGTATACCGGGGGGGATTTGGAGGCGCGGGTCGGAATCGAACCGGCGTAAACGGAGTTGCAGTCCGCTGCATAACCACTCTGCTACCGCGCCTGGGAGAAAATTGGAGGTTTTGCTATTCCTCACTCGCCCTATGAAAGCTGCGAGGGCTGTATTCTATGGATTCGCCGCAGGGAATCAAGTCCATTATGCATTTTCGTCATTATTGCTCGCTTTCAGCTCCGGCCAGGCAGCCGACAGGTACAGGCACATCGACCACAAAGTGAGCCCTGCAGCCACATATAGCAGGACAATACCGAGACGATCCCAGACCGGATATTTGACCGGGTCAATCAGCAACAACACAAAGATCGCAATCATTTGCAGGGTCGTCTTGACCTTGCCGACAAAGGACACCGCCACGCTGGTGCGCCGACCGATTTCTGCCATCCACTCCCGCAGCGCCGAAATGACAATCTCGCGACAGATGATGATCATGGTGGGGATGGCAAACACCAGCGTCGGATGGCTGTGCAACAGCACCACCAGAGCCACTGCGACAATCAGCTTGTCCGCTACCGGGTCAAGAAAGGCGCCAAAGGGGGTCATCTGGTTGAGCTTGCGGGCCAGATAACCGTCGAACCAGTCAGTGATGGCGGCAATACCAAAAATGGCCGCACTGGCGGGATAGCGCCACTCCCACGGCAGGAAATACACTATGACCAGCAAGGGGATACAGAGGATGCGCAACAGCGTGAGGATATTGGGGAGATTCCACATGACGGCGGCCTGAGGCCTGTTACTCCTGATCAGGATTGCTGGCGTCGTACCTGAAGACGCGCCATTTGAGACTCTGGCAAGTTACTCATTGTGCAGGGCACTGTAAATAGCCTCGGCCACTTTTCGGCTG
>JALNZZ010000180.1 GCA_023229065.1 Porticoccaceae bacterium | reverse complement strand
ATGCGCTCGCGGGCGGTCAGCTTGCCTTTGGCGTGCTGGGCCTCGATACGTTTTTCACCGCCACCGAGGCGGGCCTTGCGGCGCTTTTCGTCGAGTTGCTGAATAATGTCATGCATGTTGCTAATTCCTGCGGCAATGTTTTGTGGCTATGGGGGCGCACTCGGTCGCCTGTCTATAGTCGGCTATTCAGTTCTTGGCGATAAGATTCAGAACTTCGCTGGCAGCCTCGGGAATATTGGTGCCGGGTCCGTAGACTGCAGCGACGCCCATGTCATACAGGGCCTGATAGTCCTGGGGAGGAATCACCCCGCCGCAGACCACCAGGATGTCCTCACTGCCTTCTTTCTTGAGGGCCTCAATCAACTGAGGCACCAGCGTTTTGTGACCAGCGGCCAGGGACGAGACACCCACCACGTGGACGTCATTCTCCACCGCCTGACGGGCCGCTTCCTCTGGGGTCTGGAACATGGGGCTGATATCGACATCGAAGCCGATATCGGCAAAGGCGGTGGCAATGACCTTGGCGCCGCGGTCGTGGCCGTCCTGGCCCATTTTGGCCACCAGCATGCGCGGACGGCGACCGTGCTGCTCGGCAAAGGCTTCGACCTGGCTCTGAATATCTTTAAACATGCTGTCCCCTTCATAGGCGGCACCGTACACGCCACTGATGGTGCGCTGCTGGGCGCGATGGCGGCCCCAGCTCTTCTCCAGCGCATCGGAAATCTCGCCGACCGAGGCACGCTGGCGAGCGGCGTCCACGGCGAGTGCCAGCAGGTTGCCCTGGCCGGACTCACCCGCGGCACTGAGCTTGTCGAGGGCCGCCTGGCAAGCAGCGCTGTCGCGCTCGGCACGGATGCGGGTCAGGCGGGTAATTTGGGCTTCGCGGACCTTGGTGTTGTCGATGTCGAGCACGTCGATGTCCGGCTCTTTCTCAAGTTGGTATTTGTTGACGCCGACAATCACTTCTTCGCCGCGGTCGATACGGGCCTGGCGCTGGGCGGCGGCCTCCTCAATCTTGAGCTTGGGCATGCCGGATTCCACGGCGCGGGTCATGCCGCCCATCTCTTCGACTTCTTCAATCAGTTTGAGAGCTTCCTTCACCAGCTGGTCGGTGAGACTTTCAATATAGTAGGAGCCAGCCAGTGGATCGACCACCTTGGTGATGCCGGTTTCTTCCTGGATCACCAGCTGGGTGTTGCGGGCGATGCGAGCAGAGAAGTCGGTGGGCAGCGCCAGAGCTTCATCGAAGGCATTGGTGTGCAGCGACTGGGTGCCGCCCAACACTGCCGACATGGCTTCGATAGTGGTGCGCATAATGTTGTTGTAGGGGTCCTTGCTGGTGAGACTCACGCCGGAGGTCTGACAGTGGGTGCGCAGCATCAGGGACTTGTCGCTCTTGGGGTTGAACTTCTGCTTCATCAGTGTCGCCCAGAGGATGCGAGCGGCGCGCAGCTTGGCGATCTCCATGAAGAAGTTCATGCCGATGGCGAAGAAGAACGACAGGCGGGGTGCAAACTTGTCCACGTCCAGGCCGCTCTCAATGGCGGTACGCACGTACTCAATGCCGTCGGCAATGGTGAAGGCCAGCTCCTGAACGTTTGTCGCACCGGCTTCCTGCATGTGATAGCCAGAAATGGAGATGGAGTTGAACTTGGGCATAAAGTCGGCGGTGTAGCCGATAATATCGGACACAATGCGCATGGACGGGGCAGGGGGGTAGATATAGGTATTGCGCACCATGAATTCTTTGAGAATGTCGTTCTGCAGGGTGCCCGCCAGCTTGTCAGGGGTGACACCCTGCTCCTCGGCGGCGACGATATACATGGCCATCACCGGCAACACCGCACCGTTCATGGTCATGGATACCGACACCTGATCGAGAGGAATATCGGCAAACAGAATTTTCATGTCCTCAACGGTATCAATGGCTACGCCGGCCTTACCCACATCTCCTACCACCCGCTCATGGTCGGAGTCGTAGCCCCGGTGAGTGGCAAGGTCAAAGGCAACCGACAGGCCCTGTTGGCCGGCGGCCAGGTTGCGCTTATAGAAAGCGTTGGACTCTTCGGCTGTGGAGAAACCTGCGTACTGACGCACGGTCCAGGGGCGGGCGGCATACATGGTTGCACGTGGGCCGCGCTTGAAGGGTGCAAAGCCGGGCAGGCTGTCCTGATACTCGATGCCGGCCAGATCCTCAGCGGTGTAGAGAGGCTTGACCGGGATGCCCTCCGGGGTTTCCCAGGTCAGCTCATCGGGTGAGCGGCCCTTCAGTTCTTTTTCGGCGGCCTGGCGCCAGTCGTTGAGGGTCTTGCTGGAAAACTCGGTCATGGGTCAATTCTCCCTATGGAGGGGTTGTGTCGAAATACGTTGTAAGTGGTTGGCGGAGCTGCGCCCACAGCCAATCGGCCATTGTAATGGAAGGGGCGGAACGATAACCAGAGGCGGGCAAGATTGGAAGGACGGATTTAATCAGCAAAAAGCACAAAAATAATCATATAATCTGCTTTGAACAGTAAAAACCACCCAAATAGTCACAGGAAAAGACGGTTTCAGGGGAAAGGCGTGTGGCAACAATCTGTATGCATCATGTGATGGCGTCTCTGACTGCAGTCCGCAAGCGCGGCAGCAGTCCAGATCCACTCCTGGCCCGGGCGGGGATCAACCCGGCGGTTACCAGCGATTTCTCTCGCCGCATCCACACTGACCAGGTGGCACGGCTTTTCAAAAGTGTTCAGCTGGCACTCGATGACGAGTTCATGGGCTTCAGTGCCAGACCGTGCCGAGTGGGAGCATTTCGCATTATGTGCGACCTGGTGAGTCAGGGAAACACACTGGGAGAACTACTCAACAAAGCCGTGGACTTCTACCGCCTGCTCAGCGACGACCTGCTGATGTCGATTACTGTCCACGGCAGCAGAGCGGTGTTTGCCATCGACCATCGCTGCCCCGACCTGGACCCCGACCACTTCCTGCGCGAATTTTTGCTGGTGATCTGGCACCGATTCCCAAGCTGGTATATCGGCGAGGCCATCCGCCTGCGAGAAGCGCGCTTTTGCTTCCCGCAACCCGCGCATCACGGTGAGCTGCAAGTCATGTTCCCCGCCAAACTGCGTTACTCCCAGCCCCGCAACGAGCTGGTTTTCGATGCCGCCTATCTCGATAAACCTCTGGTGCGCAGCCGTGGAGAAGTGGGCTATTTCGTCCGCAACGCACCGGCTGATGTGATGACCATTCCCGGCAGCGATAGCAGTCTTGAGCGCCAGATCGAGAGAATCATCGAGTCCGGCAGTGAGAGTGGGCTGGTGTTTCCCGTTCTCGATGATCTCGCGGCTCAGCTCGGTTTAGGCGCTCAAACACTCTATCGACAGCTCAAGGCAAACGGCACCAGCTACCAGAAGATCAAGGATGACATCCGCCGCGAAACGGCCATTCGCAAGCTGGTACAAGAGCGCATGGCTGTAGAGGCGGTGTCGGCATTTGTCGGCTTTTCCGAAGCGCGCTCATTCAGCCGCGCCTTCCGCCAGTGGACCGGCATGTCGCCGCGGATGTATCGGGACACGTTTCGGCGCGACAATCCGTCGCCAAACGGAGTTCAGGTACTACCGTAACAGGATATCCAGCAGAGGGTACTGCTCCCACCCCGCGGCATCGAAGTGCCACCACTCCGACGGCAATACCGTGAAGCCATGGATTGTCATGACATCAATGAGAACTTTGCGGTTGGCTATCACTGCGGGGGGAAGCGCCTGGTAATCGGCAGCGGCCCGCTCACTGAAATCGTCATAATCGGTCGGCATGGCCAGCTCTTCCCCGCTGGCAATATC
>JALNZZ010000056.1 GCA_023229065.1 Porticoccaceae bacterium | reverse complement strand
ATCCACCAGCCCTGCGCTCCGGGCTGCCTCAGGCAGTCCGGCAGGCTCTTCTACCATAGTCTCAGACACCCCGGCCAGACAGGGCAGAGCCAGTATCAGCGCCAGCAGCCTGGCTCGTCTGGAAGCAGGTATCGACATGGTATTTCCTCATCACGGTTGGCCACAGCCAAAGCACTGCAGATACAGCCCCTGATGACTATGGAGAGGCTGCAACAAGTCGAGGGTCTGGCTGAGATTGGCGACGAGCTGGGAGAGGGGAGCGGGCAATGCCGCTGTTCCGCGGGGCAGCAAGCTGGCGGGGACCATCTCGACAGCACTGCCTGCCAGCTGCTTCAAGAACTGCTCCTGAAAGCTCAGCGGGCGCTGGATGGGTTTGACCTGCCAGGTTTCGAGACCAGCGCGGGCAGCCGCAGAGGCGATGGCGTCGTCCAGGGTGCCGAGCCCATCCACTAGTCCCAGCCCGAGGGCCTGGCGCCCGGTCCAGATACGGCCGCCCGCCAGTGCCAGAACCTGCTCGGGAGTCAGATTGCGTCCCTCCGCCACCAGGTTGACGAAGCGGCGATAGATATGATCGACATTGAGCTGGATAAGTGCCTCGCTCTCCGCCTCCAATGGACGGTCGATGCGCCCCTGGCCTGCCAGCCGGGTGGTGCCCACGCCATCGCTGTAGATGCCCATAGACTCAAGACTGCGCTCGAAGGTAGGGAAGATACCAAAAACGCCAATAGAGCCGGTGAGCGTGGTGGGCATGGCCCAGATCTCATCGGCCCCAGCTGCAATCCAGTAGCCGCCGGAAGCGGCCAGCGATCCCATCGAAACAATCACCGGCAAGGTTTTGCGGGTCTCCAGCAATTGCTCGCGGATAACCTCCGAGGCAAAAGCACTGCCGCCAGGGCTGTCGATGCGCACCACCAGGGCCTTGAGGCTGTCATCCTTGCGGGCCTGCTCCAGCAAGGCGGCGAGGCTGTCCCCACCGATACTGCCGTCGGGCTGGTCGCCGTCGAGAATAGTGCCGCTGGCGATAATCAGACCGATGTGATCCGCACCACCGATAGCGCCCTTGTCGAGTGCTGGGCGCAGGTGGCTGAGGTAAGTCTTGTGGGGGATGCCGAGATAGCCGTCCTCGTCACGGCCTGCCAGCTCCACCAGGCGGCGCATCATCTGCGGCCTGGTAGAAATCCGGTCCACCAGACCGCTGTCCAGGGCCAGGGCTGCCATATCGCCGCGGAGAGGGGCCAGACGCTGGTGCAGGGTGTCGATATAGCGGTCGATCAGGCCCTGGTCGAGGCCGCGGGCCAGCTCCACCTGGTGGGTGTAGGACTGCCATAGCTCAGCCAGCCATTCGCGGGTGTTATCCCGGGCTTCGTCGGACATATCGTCGCGAGTAAAGGGTTCCACCGCACTTTTAAAGTCGCCAGCGCGAAAGACATGAAAATTGATATGCAGCTTGTCGGCGGCAGATTTCAAGTAAGTCCCGTAAGAAGCGTAGCCGGTGAGCAGTACGCCACCCATGGGGTTGAGGTGAATTTCATCGGCAAAGCTGGCCAGGTAGTACTGCTGCTGGGTGTAATTATCGGAGATCGCCACTACCGGCTTGCCGCTTTGCTTGAAGCGCGCCAATGCTGCCCCGACTTCCTCCAGTTTGCTGATGCTGCCACTGATCAGGTACCCCAGGTCCAGCACCAGAGCGGTGATACGCTCATCCTCAGCGGCATGATCGATAGCTTGCACAAGGTCCCGGACCGGTGTTTCCCCATCGTAGGGGGCGCTTTGCTGCATCAGCTGGGTGAGCGGATCGGTGTAACTGCGCTGTTCCACCAGCACCCCACTGGGTGTTAGCGTCAAGGCAGCCTGTTCAGGTAAGGGTTTGGCTCCCTGGCCGAATAAACTGACCAGTATCACCACCGTGATCAACAAGAAAATCGTGTTGACCAGCCAGCGTACGGCGGTAAAAAACTTGCCGATAACACCGAATACTCGACGCAGGATACCGGGTTTTGCTTTTCTCATGGCCAGATTTTCCTTGCTCATGGTTGTGTTTCCCTGTGCTTGTTCAGCTCGGGGTCACGAATTTCACTCTCAGTGGCTGTCGAGCGCACTGCTGCGCTGGGCGACGAGGTCATACTGTTTCCAGCGACTGAACAACATGGCTGCACAAAACAGAATGCAAATCAGCACCAGCGAGAGCCAGTCCACCGCGTGATGAGCCGGCGACCACAGGTTGAGCACGATCACTGTAAAGTAGAACAGCGTCACAAAGCACAGCAAGGCCAGGCTCTTGTAATTCTCGCGAGCAATGCCTGGCAACAACAACAGCAGGGGCAGGGTAGCGATAATCAGCAAGCTGCCGGGTGTACCGCGCAGATAGCCACCCCACAACATACTGGCCAGATACAGGACGTAGCTCCAGCGGGTAAGGCGTCGAGCCCATGACAATTTGAGGGCGAGATGCTCGATCATGGTCACCGCTCTAGTTGGAGAGCTTGCGGGCGAGCTCTGCGACGCGCTTGCCAAGCGCTTTACAGAGAGTGACCTCTTCAGGCGTGAGCGGCTCGTGGTCGGTGCCGGCGTGATGGGAGGCGCCGTAGGGTGTACCCCCACTGCGGGTGGTCGTAAGTTCCGGGTGGCTGTAGGGCAGGCCGGCCAATACCATGCCGTGGTGCAAAAGAGGGAGCATCATGGAAAGCAGAGTGCTTTCCTGGCCGCCATGCAGACTGGCTGTAGAGCTAAAAACCGCCGCGGGCTTGCCGATCAAGTCGCCGTTGAGCCATAGACTGCTGGTGCCGTCGAGAAAGTATTTAAGGGGCGCCGCCATATTACCGAAGCGGGTGGGGCTGCCGAGCACCAGGCCGGCGCAGTCCTTGAGGTCATCCAGTGTGCAGAACAGCGGCCCGTCGGCAGGGATCTCGCTCTCTGTCGCCTCACAGTTGGCAGATACCGCCGGCACGGTGCGCAAGCGGGCTTCCAAGCCGGTCATTTCAACACCCAGAGCCACCTGACGGGCCATGGCCTCGACACTGCCGTGGCGGCTGTAATAGAGCACCAGGACAAAGGGAGAAGCCATCAGAGAATCTCCAAAACGGCTTCCGGCGGACGCCCGATAGCGGCTTTGTCACCCTTGACCACGATGGGCCTCTCGATCAGCTTGGGGTGGCGAACCATGGCGTCGATCAGCTGCTCTTCAGTGAGGGCTGGATCGGCAAGATTGTTGGCCTTGTAGTCGTCTTCACCCTTGCGCAGCAGCTCCCGCGCACTGATGCCAAGCTTTTTCAGCAAGGTGCTGAGCGCGGCAGCATCGGGCGGCGTGTCCAGATAGAGTACGACCTCAGGGGTGATACCCTTTTCTTCGAGAAGGGCCAGGGTCTGGCGGGACTTTGAGCAGCGGGGGTTGTGGTAAATAACGGTCATAGTACTGTCAGTGACATGAAAAGATGTGAACGACCATTGTAAGGGATAGCAGCCATTAGGGAAGCTCTGAAAAATGTCCCGCTACAGGACACCGCAGGTAGTTGGGACTGAGTACAGTTTGGGGTATTGTGGTTACCAGCAATTCACTTGGGGAGAAATGCCATCTTGGCCATCGTCAATCTGCTCCGTACCCTGCGGCACCACACCGCCTCCACACTGCTACTGCTGCTGGTTGCCTTGCTGGCAGGCTGTAGCGGCGGTGGTGACTCAGCTGAGCCACCCCTCGCTATCGAGGATTTTCGCGGTTACACAGTGTTCGTCAACTACTGGGCCGAGTGGTGTCAGCCCTGTCGCGAAGAAATTCCCGACCTTAATGCGTTCCAGCAACGCCACCCCGATACCGTGCGAGTGGTGGGGGTCAACTTTGACCGAGTCAGTGGCGAGGCGCTGGCTGCCCAGGAGCAGGCATTGGGCGTCGAATTCCCGACTCTGGGAGTAGATCCTCGCAGCCAATTCGGGCTGCCGGTGCCTTTGGGGCTGCCGGAAACCTTCGTAATCGACAATGAAGGCAATTTGCTGGATGTCCTGCAGGGGCTGCAAAGTGTGGAAACCCTGGAGGCTGCCTTGGAGATGGCACAGATTCAGGTCAGCGAAGAAGAAGGTTCTTGAACCATGCCAGATACACCACCGGTCGCTTCCTCTACCTGCGCCAGGGCAGATAGCACTTCCGACAGGGAGCACGAAGCCGACAATCACTGGATGGCGTTAGCCTTGGCCCAGGCTCGTCACGCCGCTACCATAGACGAGGTGCCGGTAGGCGCTGTCCTGGTGAGGAACGGCGAATGTTTCGCCGCGGGCTACAACCACCCGATCAGCGGTTGCGATCCCACGCTGCATGCCGAAATCCATGCCCTGCGCCTGGGAGCACAGGCAGCAAACAACTATCGGCTCCCGGAGTCCACTCTCTACGTCACCCTCGAGCCCTGCACCATGTGCGTCGGCGCCATTATCCACGCCCGGGTGGCCCGAGTAGTGTTCGCTGCCCGGGAACCCCGGGCCGGTGCTGTGGTGAGCCAGTTGCAGCTACTCGACAAGCCTCACTACAACCACCGGGTCGAGTGGTGCGAAGGTGTGCTGGCGGCAGAGAGCAGTGACTTGCTGCGGACTTTTTTCCGCAGCAGGAGAGGGCAGTAGCAGGAAAGAGCGGTAACCGTTAGCAGAAGAAGTAACCCTGAGCTCTGATAGGGCCTGAGATTGATAGAAACAAGGCCCTGCGCTGCAGTGTGCGGATCAACTCAGTGGCCAAGACTGGCCTGCTCTTCGCGACTGCCGACAGCGGCATAGACTTCACTGCTGCCATCCTCCATCAACAGCAGTACCTGGTACGGGCTGAAGCGGTCCTCCACCTCCATACCTGGACTGCCGAGAGGCATCCCCGGCACTGCCAGGCCGATGGCACCCGGAGGAGGTTCCTCTAAAAAGCGCTTGATCAGAGCGCCGGGGATATGCCCTTCAAAAACATACTCCTGCTCGGAAACCGCAGTGTGGCAGGACTGGTAAGCCGGGGCTATGCCGTAGTTTGCCTTGAGAGTGTTGAGATCTGTCGGATGACTGAGGGTGAATTCGTAGCCCTGGTCGCTGAGCTGATCGAGCCATGCCACACAGCAGCCACAGGTCGGGCTCTTGTGGACAGTCAGGGTTTCGGCCGCAGAGCTCACCAGCGGCAGCCATAGGCAGACAAGCGCTGCAAGCAGCAAGCGCAGGGGAAGGTAGACGGTGTTGGCGGGCATGGGAAACTCCAACAGGGGCTGTTGGCTGATCTTACCCACTGCAATGCCTCAGTAAAAGCATTGCGCTGTACTTTTTTCTTGCCAGCCATTTCCTGCCGTGTTGCGCCAAGGCTTCTTATCCCATAGCTTTTTATCATCGATTCGATTGCCTTTATTGCCTTCACCCCTCATTCGATAACGGTTATCATTTGCAATGTAACCAATCAACGGGATGGATTTATGACCAAGACGCTGACATTTGCCCTGATGCACTTCGCCATCGCATTCTCGGTCGCCTATCTGATGACCGGCAGCGTCGTGGTAGGTGGCGCGGTAGCCCTGGTTGAGCCGGCAATCAATACGGTGGCCTTTTTCTTCCACGAAAAAATTTGGAGTCGGATCCAAAGCAGGGACGAGGAGCAAGGCGGCCTCACAGCCTGAGCCAGCTCCTTATCCGCGTACAGGCCTTTTTTGCAGTTTGCGCTGCAGAGTACGCCGGTGCATCCCCAGTGCCCTGGCGGTAGCAGAGATATTGCCATCATGTTCTGCCAAGACGCGCTGGATATGTTCCCACTCCAAACGGTCCACCGAGTGCGGGCTGGCCGGCAAGTCGATAGCGGGGTTGCCCTGGTCGCGCTCAAAAGCACCGACAATATCACTGAGCGAGGCGGGCTTGCACAGATAATCGACTGCCCCCAGTTTGATGGCCTCAACAGTAGTGGGAATACTCGAATATCCGGTGAGCACCACGATCCGTGTCCCGGCCGCAGCCTGGCGCAAATCACCGATCAATTGCAGCCCCGAAGCATGTTCCAGCTTGAGATCCAGAATGATTCGTCGCGGTGGCTGCTGACGGCACAAAGCAAGGGCACGCGGGCCATCGAGGGCAATGCGTGCTGTGTGGCCGCGCCGTACGAGACTGCGCGCCAGAGTTTCTGCAAATAGCTGGTCGTCGTCTACGATCAGATAATCATCGCCCATCGCGACTGCTCTCTATACTTTGCTGGTTACTGTTGGCTATGGCCGACTTCGAATGCTGAGCCGATGCTCCCGGATTCAATGGCAATTCGATACTTGCCACAGTGCCGCCCTCAGAGTGAGCGGTTAATTCAAGCGTTGCACCATGCCGAGCAAGAATGGCACGCGATAAAAACAACCCCAGCCCCAAACCATCCGTTTTACCTGATTCGCCGAGACTGTTGCTACCTTGAAGGCGCGCCGGGTCGATGCCTGTGCCGTGGTCACGAATAGTCAAGTGAGCCCTGTCAGGTTCAATTGCCAGATGGATATCTACCCGCTGAGGGCTGGCGTCAGCAGCATTGTTGAGGAGATTGTGGATCGACGCCGCCAGGGAGGGATGCAAGCACAGGGTCTGGCCCGCACTGTTATCCTCTGTGGAAAGGGTGACTTTTGCATCTGGGCGCATTAATAGCCAGCGATCCAGGAGATCGTCAAAATACTGCCGCGCCGTAGTGGCCTGGGCCTGTTGCTGAGAAAATGCCCGCGCCGTATCCGCCAATTTTTTCAAGGTTTGCTGGCAGCGGTGTATCTGGCTGGCGATGATGTCCTGCTCCTCAGCCCCGGGGACATTATCCTTGCCCTTGTCACTCAGTCGCCAATCATCGACGATCAGCTTGACAGTATTCAGGGGGGTTCCCAAATCGTGGGCCGCACTGGCCGCCAGAGTCGCTACGGCCAGCAGCTGCTCATCCTGCAGGCGCTGTTGTGTGGCGGCAGCCTGTTGCCGTATCAAGGCTTCGTCGCGCACCCGCACCGCTTCGGCCATCCGGGTCACAAACCAGATGATCAGCAGTGCACTGGCAAAGAAGTTCAACCACATACCGATGATATGCATGTTGAGTTCACCCGCTTCGCTGTGGTGGTGCGCCTGGATTGGCGCCAAATCAGGTACCTCGACGAACCAGAATAACAATGCGGTGTAAGCCGCCAGACTCAGCGCGCCTGTCAGCACCGTGTAACGGCGGGGCAGAGTAATGGCAGCGATGGTGATCGGTACCAGAAAGTAGGAGACGAAGGGATTGGAAGCGCCACCGGTAAAGTACAGCAACAAGCCGAAGAGGGCGACATCGGCTACCAGCTGGGCAAAGAAATAGCGATCGCTGATAGGGGCGGATCGCCCGCTGCGCCACCAGGAAAAAGCAATCTGCGCCACGAACAGGATCAACAACACAACAATGGGCGCCCACGACAAGGGCATTTTCCCTGCCAGATACAGATACAGGCTTGCCAGTGACAAGCCGCCCAAAGGGATTAATCTGATCAGGCACAGGGTGCGGAGATTCTGATGAGCTGTAGAGTGGGCCAGAGCGTTCATCTAGGGCCTGTTAACACTACTTGAATAGTCGGCGTTGTGCCTGAACAAGCGCCAATCAAGGCACGACGAGCGTAGTTTGGTCACTCCAAATAAGTGAGGAGCAACGCAGAGGGGCGCTTGTTCAGGCGCAACCCGCAGGGCTGGGGCCATTTTCTCGCCCAGCTTCGTTGTCAGTCGTTCATATAAGCCCACTATATTTCTCTCCTTCCGCCTCGCTGGTCGAAAAAATGGCCTCCAGCGACGACTATTCAAGTAGTGTTAACAGGCCCTAGTTCAGCCAAAGGGCAGTGCTGAGCGGGTCACGGCCACAGCAAAAATATAGATGAATACAGCAATGGCGAGCAGGGCAAAAAAACCTCGCTGCAGTGGTGTGTGCCCGCGCCGAATGGCCATAGCGCCGAGTACCACATAGATCACCAAAGCGGCGAGTTTGGCTGTAAGCCAGTGCTGCTGGAAGGGATATTGGTGGCTGACAACCACCAGATAAATGGCTGCGACCAGTAACAATGTATCGTTGAGATGGGGCAGTACCCGTATCCAGCGGGCCTTGAGGCGAGGCGACTCGAACACCGACCACAGGGCGCGAAGCACAAAAAAGCTGATACTGAACAGGGCAAAAAAGATATGGGCCAGCTTGATGTGAAGGTAATACTCCATACATCCTCCAGTAGTAAAAAATACCGTAATACCCGAAAGTTCGGGAAGACAGGGTAGAGTATCGCATTAGCATCGTGCGCTAGTCTCGCTTCCGGGCTACGCTAGAATCATGACCGGAATGGAGGACGCCTATCATGACCGACCTGCACAGCACCGTCATCGATATCACCAACCAAATCACCGCCAGAAGCCGGGACTCCCGGCGGCGCTATCTCGACCGCATGGCGGAATACGGACGACAAGGCCCGTCGCGGCACACCCTGAGCTGCGGTAACCTGGCCCATGCCTTTGCCGCTTGCGGCAGCGAAGACAAAAGTCGCATCAGGCTGATGAATGCCGCCAATATCGGCATTGTCACTGCCTACAACGACATGCTGTCGGCGCATCAGCCCTATGGCGACTACCCCGAGATCATCAAGGCCTACCTGCGGGAGCTCGGCTCGACCGCCCAGGTCGCCGGTGGTGTGCCCGCCATGTGCGATGGCGTTACCCAGGGCCAGCCCGGTATGGAACTGGGGCTTTTCAGTCGCGACACCATCGCTCAGGCCACTGCCATAGCGCTGTCCCACAGAATGTTTGACGGTGTGCTGTGTCTGGGCATTTGCGACAAGATCGTGCCGGGGTTATTTATCGGCGCCGCCAGCTTCGGCCACTTGCCCGTAATGTTCATTCCCGCCGGCCCCATGCCCTCCGGTATTCCCAACAAGGAAAAAGCCCATGTCCGCGAACTTTACGCCGAAGGCAAGGTGGGCCGGGAAGAACTGCTGGCGGTAGAGGCTGCTTCCTATCACGCGCCGGGCACCTGCACTTTCTATGGTACAGCCAACAGCAACCAGCTGGTGATGGAAGCGATGGGGCTGCAACTGCCGGGCGGCTCCTTCGTCAACCCCGGCACCCCACTGAGGGAGGCCTTGACCCGCGAGGCTTGTCACCACATCACCCGGATCACTGCGCAGGGGGGTGATCCCCGCCCCATGGCCGAGGTGATTGATGAGCGCTCCTTTGTCAATGCTGTCGTTGCCCTGCTGGCCTCCGGCGGCTCGACTAACCTGACGATTCATCTCGTTGCCATGGCCAGGGCCATGGGGATCATTCTCAACTGGAACGACTTTGACCGGCTCTCCACGGTGGTGCCTCTACTGGCACGGGTGTACCCCAATGGCCAGGCCGATATCAATCATTTCCACGCCGCTGGGGGCACCAGCTTTCTGTTCAAGGAACTGCTTGCCGCCGGGCTGATGCACGGCGATGCCCGCTCGGTGTGGGGCGACAATATCGCCGCCGGTATCAGAGAGCCTGGCTTGGCGGAGGGCAAACTGCAATGGCATGACGGTACCGAGCAGAGCCTCGACACCGCAGTGTTGACCAGTGTGGCAGCTCCCTTTGACGACGAAGGCGGCCTGCGGTTGCTACAGGGCAATCTGGGACGGGGTGTCATCAAGGTGTCAGCGGTTGCCGAGGCGCACCGGGTAGTGGAGGCCCCAGCGATCGTGCTGGCCAGCCAGCACTGCCTGCCAGACAAGTTCGCCGCAGGTGAATTGAATCGGGACTGTGTGCTGGTGGTGCGCTTTCAGGGGCCGCGAGCCAATGGTATGCCGGAGTTACACAAGCTCACTCCGCTGCTGGGAGCGCTTCAGGACAAAGGTTATCAGGTCGCGCTGGTAACCGATGGGCGGATGTCTGGCGCATCAGGCAAGGTTCCCGCTGCCATTCACCTGTCCCCCGAAGCGGCTGCAGGCGGTCCGCTGGCGCAGATTCAGGATGGCGATATCATCAGGCTCGATGCCGAGGCCGGTACCCTGGATGTGCTGGTCGCTGTCGATGAGCTGGAGGCTCGCACTCCGGCACGGCCAGAAGAGGAGAGCAGGGCAGGCGTAGGCCGTGAACTGTTCGCCGGTTTTCGCCGCCTGGTGTCAACGCCGGAGCAGGGTGCGTCGGTGCTGTTCGACGCCTGATCAACGGCGACCAACCACGGAGTAATACATGGGTTATACAGCGGAACAACTCTTTCGCATGGCACCGGTAATTCCGGTCATTACAGTCGATGACCTTGATACCGCGGTACCCCTGGCGAGAGCGCTGCAGCAGGGCGGTCTGCCCGTGCTGGAAATCACTCTGCGCACGAGCCAAGGGCTCGACGCTATTCAGCGGGTGAAAGAGGAGGTCGAGGGGGTCATCGTCGGCGCTGGCACTGTGCTCAACCCCCGCGATCTCGACAAGGTGCTGGAGGCCGGGAGCGACTTTGTCATCACACCCGGCCTGACACCTGATCTGCTGCGCGCCGGGAGCGCCTGTGGCGTACCTTTCATGCCCGGCATTACGACGGTCAGCGAACTGATGTGCTGTGTCGAGGCAGGACTAACGGCACTGAAATTCTTCCCCGCCGAAGCCAGTGGCGGCGCCCGTGCCTTGAGAGCGTTCAGAGGCCCTTTTCCAGAGGTATTGTTTTGTCCCACCGGCGGTATCAGTCCCGACAACCTTGCTGCCTATCTGGCGCTGCCGTCAGTGCCCACAGTGGGAGGCTCCTGGATGACCCCCGGATCGCGAGTGGCGGCTGGTGACTGGCAGGGCATTACCGCCCTCGCCAGGGAAGCCGTCGACCTGGTGGCCGCTATCCGTTCACCGGAAGGGAGTTGAGCAAGCCATGATTGACGGCATAGTTGACAATATGGCTGACGATACCGATCTGGTTATTTTTGGCGCCAGCGGCGACCTGTCAGCGCGCAAACTGTTTCCTGCCCTTTACCACCTCGACCAGGCCGGCTTGCTGCCGAAAACCCTGCGCCTGCGCACCTTGGCGCGCAGACAGCCAACCACAGACACTTTTCTGGCCGACCTGAAGCAAAAAATCCGCCCGAGAATCCACGACAATCTCTGGTCGGAAGCACAGTGGGCGCGCTTTGCCCAACGCTTCAACCATCTGAGGCTCGACTTCAGCAGCGAAGCGGATTATCGCAGCCTGTCGGAGGCACTGTCGAAAAATCGCATCAACATTTTTTACCTGGCTACACCGCCGAGTTTGTTCGCCCCCATCTGTGAACATCTCGGCAACAGCGGCTGTCTGGAGGGCAGCAGCCGTATCGTGCTGGAAAAGCCCATCGGCCACGACCTGAAAAGTTGTCGCGAAGTCAACGACACGGTAAGCCGCTATTTTCGCGAGCAGGATATCTATCGCATCGATCACTACCTGGGCAAGGAGACAGTGCAAAACCTGTTGGTACTGCGCTTTGCCAACCGTTTTATCAATACCCAGTGGGACCAGAGCTGTATCGATCATGTGCAGATTACCGTGGCGGAAACAGTGGGTATTGAGGGTCGCTGGTCCTACTACGACGGTGTCGGGCAACTGCGCGACATGGTTCAGAATCATCTGATGCAGCTGTTGTGCCTGGTGGCCATGGAACCACCCAACGCCATGACCGCTGAGGCAATCCGCGATGAAAAGGTAAAAATTCTCAAGGCCCTGCGCACTATCGACGAAAGCAATATCAGCGAGCATGTCGTGCGGGGCCAATACCGCGCTGGCTGGTACCAGGGCGAGCCAGTGCCCGGCTATCTGGAGGAAGAAAACGCTAACCCCCGCAGCAATACCGAGAGCTTCGTGGCCATCAAGGCCTTTATCGATAATTGGCGCTGGGCGGGCGTCCCTTTCTATTTGCGCACCGGCAAGCGCCTAGCCGAAAAGCTTACCCAGGTCGTTATTTGCTACAAAAGCTTGCCCCACAATATCTTCTCCGCCGGGGAGAACATACCCAACCGGCTGGTGATTCGCCTGCAGCCCAACGAGGCAATAGAGATGCAAATGGCGGCAAAACTGCACAGTCTGAAAGATAAAATGTCCCTGGTTCGGGAAAACCTCAGTCTGGACTTTTTTGGAACGGCGGGCCTGGACCGTATTCCAGACGCCTACGAGCGCTTGTTCCTGGACGTGATCGGCGGCGATCAGTCCCTGTTTGTCGGCGCGGAGGAAGTCGAGGAGTCCTGGCGCTGGTGCGACTCCATCATCCACGCCTGGCGACAACAGGCCGTGGAAGTAATGCCCTACCATGCCGGCTCCTGGGGGCCTGCCAAAGCGGGGCTGTTGATCGAAAAAGACGGCAGGAGCTGGCGTGAATAGTCGTTATTTTCCTACCCGCTCAGCGCTGGATCAAGCGCTGGCGAACAGTGTGGCAGGGGTGCTGGCGAAGGCGATCGAGCAAAACGGCAGCGCCGCCCTGGTAGTCTCCGGCGGCTCCACGCCGCTACACTTTTTTAGACGACTATCCTCCCTGCCGC
>JALNZZ010000238.1 GCA_023229065.1 Porticoccaceae bacterium | reverse complement strand
GTATCAGATCCTCTTCGATGGTCACCTCGGGGCCGGCAAAAAAACTGAATCCCTTGTAGCCCTGCCCCGTTTTGCGCTCGGTGCGGGCAAGGGCGTATTCCTCGCCGGTATCGGGATGCAAAAATACTGGAAAGTCCTTGCCCACCGGGCGAAACCCTTTGGCACCCATTTGTTCCGGTGTCGCACCCACCACCAGCCAGTCTTTCTCCGTGTGGGGAAAGCCCAACAGTTCGTCGCGTACCGCACCGCCAACCAGATAAATTTTCATAGCGAGATAATAGCAGGGGCGGCCAGAAGGCCCTAATTAAATGGGAGGGAAATGGGATAGTCAGGGCTCTGGTCTTGCTTCTTTAATCTCTATTCCAGGTCCAGCAATACGACCAACAAGACAAGCAGCAGTACAAACAGTTAGCAACGGTCTTGCCCAAGACGAGCACCCGGCGGCTGGAAATTTATTGAGAGTCTGCTAGCATCTTTTACGTGGAAGCTTCGTTTTTTATATGTTGGTTTTCGGGAGCTTCTGCTCATCAGTGCAGTTTTCTCATCAACTAACCGGATTAAATGAATACCTACGAATACCCCGCATCAACCACTTTTTATCCTCGCTTTCTCCTTTCTTTTGGCGGCCACTGCAAGCTGCGTCCCCTTGATATGCCATCCTCAGTGGCGAGCCAAGATAACACGGGTCACCAGGCTGACCGGGGAGTTGGCACACCGTGAACAATCTACAGACTGATCTCTATCCGTCGCGACAGTTTAGCAAACCCCACTGGCAAGAACGTCTGGACCCGGTGGTATATACGCCAGCTGAGCAAACAGGACCACTGACCAGCAAACAGCTGAACAGCTTTGAGCGGGACGGCTTTTTGATTCTGCCGGAAACCTTTAATGCCGAAGAGGTGGACTTGTTTCGCGCCGAGCTGCAGCGGCTGAGTCAGGACACGGAAGTGCTCCAGTCTCCGGCGGCGATTCGTGAACCGGACAGCGGAGCACTGCGCTCTCTGTTTGACATTCACCGCAGCAATACACTGTTTGCCAAGGTGGCACGGGATACGCGAACGGCAGGATTGGCGCGCCAACTGTTGGGCGGTGATCTCTATGTCCACCAATCGCGGATCAATTTAAAACCCGGCTTTAGCGGCAAAGAGTTTTACTGGCATTCCGATTTTGAAACCTGGCATACCGAGGATGGTCTGCCGCGTATGCGCACTCTGAGCTGCTCTATATCTGCTGACTGATAACGAACCCTGGAACAGCCCGCTGATGTTGATCCCCGGCTCTCACCGACACTACATCAGCTGCGTTGGTCAAACACCGGAAAATCACTACGAGCAGTCGCTGCGTCGACAGGAGTTTGGCATCCCGGATGCCGACAGCATCGCCCACCTGGCAGAGCGCCACGGTATCGTGCAGGCCACCGGCAAGGCCGGCACTTTGATTGTGTTTGACTGCAACACGCTGCACGGTTCGAACGGCAATATTACCCCTAGCCCGCGAAGCAATCTGTTCTTCGTTTACAACCATATCGACAACAGACCAGTGGAGCCCTATGACGGGCGACCGCCACGGCCCGCCTTTGTGGCTGAGCGAGGCCCTGTCGAGCCACTGAAAGTCGGGCCCCAGCGCTACATCGCGGTGAATTAACTGCGGGCAAAGAGCCCGCTAACGCTTCCTCGCCTACTATCCGCCACCGACTCAATCCGCTACAGTCTGAGCGAAACAGCGCGAGGGCTGACAAGTGAATAGTGTGGAAGCGGTACTGGTGAGCGGCGAGGGCGGTCTGCAGCGAGGGGGCGCTGAGCTGATAGCGCAATGGCAAGCCGATCCCGCCAGTCGGATCTGGCTCAATCTGTGCGGTGTGGCTGAGCAGGACGAGGCCAAAGTGTTCGAGGCGTTTGGTTTGCATGCCCTGGCGATTCGCGATGCTCGTCGCGAGCGTCACCCGCCCAAGGTGGAGCTGTTTGAGAATCATATTTTTATTCTGCTCAGTGAACTGGAAGAAGCAGATCCCGATCTGAGTTTTTCCGTCGCGCAATTAGCGATGTTCGCCGGTCAGCGATTTTTAATTACCCGTCACCAGGCGCCCTCCGCCAGCATCCGACACTGGCTGTCGGCTAACGAATTATCCACCTTGCTGCGCTCCGGTGGTATCCACTTGGCAATGGAGTTGTCTATTTCTACCGCCCGACGTTTTGTCGATATGCTGCTGGAATTCGAGCCGCGCTTGAGCGAACTGGAAGATGAAATTCAGGATCGGCCAGACGACAGCACCATGGCCGAGCTGACGCAGTACCGCACCCGGCTGCGAAAGCTGCGGCGATTATTTAATTACGAAGCCGAAGTATTCGAAAGCCTGCGGTTGGTTAAAACGGATTATTTTAATGCCAGCAGTCACGAGTACCGCCACTTGATGATCGACGTTTATGAAAAATATGAACGCTTGTTAAGTCTGAGTACGCTGTACTACGAATTGGCTGGCGATTTGGTGGACGGTTATATCTCTCTTACCAACCATGCGCTCAACAACACCATGCGGGTATTAACGGCCATTACAGCAATTTTTGTCCCGCTGAGTTTTGTTGCCGGCCTGTACGGGATGAATTTTGTTTATATGCCAGAGCTGGGATGGCGATGGGGCTACTTTGCCGTGCTGGGTTTTATGGCGACAGTGATTGTAGTGTTGTTGGCAGTGTTCAGGAAAAAGCGCTGGCTGTAATAAAGCGGCTAAGATGACAAAGCAGGAAGAGTCGGGACGACAGCGCACCATAGCTTGTTATCTCGACCAACGGGAG
>JALNZZ010000236.1 GCA_023229065.1 Porticoccaceae bacterium | reverse complement strand
TTTATTGAGAACCTAAATCAGTGCCATTCGAGTCAGGGGTTGTTTTGACTGAAGTAAAGGTTGACAAGTCGCTGGCGGCGGTTCGCTACCGCTATTTTTTCGTATTTTCTCTATCGTTGACACTGATTGTGTTGATGATGCCTGGCTCGATAATTGAAGACGGCAAGTCATGGGTACTCGAGTGGTGGCCCTGGGGGAACTCGGGTATGAATTCCGGTGGACTGCCTATCGACAAGTTGGTTCATGCAGGACTGTTCGGGCTTTGTGGCTGGGCTCTTGTGCGGGGTTGGATGAGTTCGGCGCGCCAGTGGTTGGTATTTTATATTCCTTTGCTGGCACTTGGGGCGCTGACAGAAGGCGTGCAGCATTTTGTGCCGGGTCGAGGTGCCGATCTGCTTGACCTGGTGGCCGACGGGGTGGGCACTTCGATAGGGGTGTTTGTGGCCTTTAGACAGACACGTCAGGGCCGTCGGCGAGGGGCGAAGAATATCGCCCAGTAACTCCAGACTGGGAGGATGTGTTGATGGTGGCAGCAAGCATCGAAGGCATCCGTGCCTCACTTTTTTAGCGTCAGTCTTTTGGTGTCAAACCTCCAGCCACTGTCTGACGTGCAGCTAAAGCCTCTTGCGCATCAAAGCTTCTTCCATTTACCCCACAGCTGTCCGGTCCCATCAAATACAGATAGGCAGGCATGATTTCCTCCGGTGTTTTCAGGATGCGTGGATCTTCTGCCGGATAGGCGGCGGCCCGCATACGCGTGCGAGTGGCGCCGGGATTGAGACAGTTGACGCGGATATTGGTGGTTTCCGCGAGTTCCCCTGCCAATACCTGGCAAAAGCCCTCGGTAGCAAACTTCGACACAGCGTAAGCGCCCCAGAATGCGCGACCTGTACGACCGACGCTGGAAGAGGTAAGTACGATAGAGGCATCGGGCGACTTCTCCAAGACCGGTAGCAGGGCCTTGGTGAGCAGGAACTGGGCATTCACGTTCACCTGCATCACTTTGTGCCAGGTGCTGGCGTGGTAGTTGGCGATAGGGGTGCGCTGGCCCAGTTCACTGGCATTGTGCAACAGGCCGTCGAGGCGGCCAAACTCGGCGTCAATGGCTGCCGCCAGAGGCTGGTAGTCCTCTTCGCTGGCGCCACCCAGGTCTACTGGCTGAATCACCGCTTCGGGCCACCCCTGGGCACTGATCTGGTCGTATACAGCTTCGAGCTTGGCGGTGGTGCGGCCCACCAGAATCACTGTGGCGCCGCAGCGGGCAAAGGCAAGACTGGCGGCCTTGCCGATACCATCCCCTGCACCGGTAACGAGGATGACGCGCCCGGCGAGTAGATCGCCGGGAGCCTGGTAATCACCAATAAAACGTGTATCCATGAGAAAGTACTGCCTGGCAGGATTCAGGTTCTTGAACTGGGCACTCGTAGAAAGCCCTTGAAGCGCACCCTAAAAAAGGATGTCGAGCAGCTCTTCAGCGCGCTCGATCGTATGGTCTGCACCCCAGTTGACGGGATCTTCGTCGGCGTCGAGATAGCCATAGCTGGCAGCTACTGTGACGGCACCCGCGCGGCGACCGGATTCGATATCGCGCAGGTGATCGCCTACTACCAGCGACCGTTCGGGAGCGATACCAATCTGGCTGCAGGCAAGCAGCATAGGTTCGGGGTCGGGCTTGGTGTGGCGTACATGGTCTGGGCAGACTACTGCTCGCGGCGGTGCCGGCCAGGACAAGCGTTCGACGATGGCGGCTGTGTATTCAAATGGTTTGTTGGTGACGATAGCCCAGGGAATGGCCGCTTCTGCCAGTGCCTCCAGCACTTCCGTCATGCCAGGGAAAAGCCGGGTACGATCTGCAAGACACTGGCGGTAGTTGGCCAGAAGACCCTGGCGCAGGGGTTCAAAGTCAGGGTGTTCAGCGGCGAGGCCAAAAGCACTGGTAATCAACCCTGCCGAGCCATGGGTGACTGCCTGACGCACTTGTGGCTCATCCAGGGCTGGCAAATCCCGAGCGGCCAGCAAGGGGTTGATGGCGGTGACAAAGTCCGGGGCGGTGTCAAGCAGGGTTCCATCCAGGTCGAACAGGACAGCGTGGTGACGAGGTGAACTCATGTCGTTTGTGCTCCTTTTGCTTGGGCTCCATAGGGTGACGAGCCGCTCGCCGCGAGCTCGCGGCCCTCGAGCGGCTTGCTGGCATGCAACATATAGTTGACGCTCACATCTTTCTCATCGAGACGATAGCGGCGGGTGAGGGGGTTGTACAGCAGTCCGGTCATGTGGTGCAGATCAAGATCTGCCTCCCGCAGCCAGGCAGCCAATTCGGCGGGGCGGATAAACTTGTCGTAATCATGGGTGCCGCGCGGCAACAGCTTTAGTACGTACTCGGCACCTACCACGGCAAAGGCCCAGGCTTTGGGATTGCGGTTAATGGTAGAAAAAAATAATTGTCCGCCTGGCTTCACCAGCGTCGCACAGGCGCGGATGATCGAGGCAGGGTCAGGTACATGTTCGAGCATCTCAAGGCAGGTTACCACATCAAACTGTGCGGGGCGCTGCAAAGCCAGCTCCTCGGCAGTGATGCGCAGATAGTCTACCGCGACGCCGCTTTCCAGCTTGTGCAGCTCCGCGACTGCCAGCGGCGCCTCTCCCATGTCGATACCTGTGACCCTGGCACCGCGCTGGGCCAGCGCTTCGGCGAGAATGCCGCCGCCGCAGCCGACATCCAGCACCTCTTTGCCGGCTACGCTGGCGTGGCGATCGATCCAGTTGGCGCGCAGGGGGTTGATCTCGTGGAGGGGTTTGAA
>JALNZZ010000237.1 GCA_023229065.1 Porticoccaceae bacterium | reverse complement strand
TTCATACGCTCTTCCAATTGTTGTTGTAGCTGTGCTTCTACCTCTTGCCCCTGTCGCAATTGGATCTCGTACAGCATAGCGCTGCGGTCGGTGTTGTCCTGCCTGAAAAACAGCGCATACAGCGCCAGCCCAACCACCAACAGCGCTACCAACAAACGAATCACTCCGCCACCTCCTCCGGCTCGCCAATAAAGAACGGTGATCTTAGGCTATGGAGCTGTGTCCTGTAACCTGATACCGTGCAATTGACTCTGCTCGATAGCCGTGCCAAAGCATTATGATAAAGACATGGCAACACTCATACTACAGCCTGCTTTTCAGCATTATGTCCTGCAGCACAACTTCCCAAGTCAAATTTTCTGGCAACCCTGGCACAGCTATACGACACTGAATTTAAGCCCACAACATAACTCAAAGGAGAACACTGATGACCACCTGGTACCGGGATTTCTCACCACGCTTGCCTGCCTCTTTGTCTGCCTTGGGCCACGTGCGCATCGCCGGCAGCGGCGATGCGCTAACCCACTGCTGCTTTTTCGACCCACAGAATGCTCCACCACCCCCGCCGGGTTGGCAGTGGTCTGACAACGATCCACTCCTGAATGCCTGTGAGCGCGCAGTCTGTGACTATCTCGGTACCGGCACTCTGACGAGCGATTTTTCCCTCAAGCCCCATGGCACTGAATTCCAGCAACAAGTATGGCGCGCTGTGCTGGAAATTCCCTCAGGCGAAACTCGCACCTATACCGCCATTGCCCACCGTCTCAACCGTCCCACTGCTGTGCGCGCTGTAGCTGCCGCCATCGGTCGCAATCCCATCAGTATTTTGATTCCCTGCCACCGCGTGATCGGCAGCGATGGATCACTGACCGGTTACGCCTGGGGACTGGAGCGAAAGGCTTTGCTGCTGAAACTGGAAAACGCACTGTCCTGACCCATGGAGGCAACTTCGCCAACCCCAAAAACACAAATGATAACCATTATTATTTACATTTCTATTTTGTGCTGCTAGATTGTCTCTCGGCAACGTCATTCGGGAAGAGACAGCGGGTAAGTAAAAACTTCCTGAAGCCGACCAGTGGGATTCACAACCCTTTCAGCCAGGCATCCTGGCGTCATAACAGGAGTGGGAAGATGACCTATCCAATAGCAGAGCAATCCGTCGCTAGCGAGATGCGCCATTTTATTGATCAAAGGAAAATCCTCATGCTGTCGACACTGGACAGCAATGGAGAGCCCTACGCTTCTTGTGCGCCCTTCGCCGTTGCTAACTCAGCCTTCTATGTGCCACTTAACGGGATCGCTGCGCAAGCTGTAAACCTGCAGACCGACCCACCACCAGCGATGGTGTTGCTGATTGAAGACGACGGCAAAACTCGCGCCCAGGCCGTACGCACCCGGGTGATTTATCAGGTAGTAGCACAGCTGGTGCAGTTCGACGACAGCGATTGGGACGAAGGTATTGCTGTGCTGGCACAGCGCCATGGCGACCGCCTCTTGTCCCTCAGTCAGTTCAATGATTTTCGACTGTTTCGACTGACAACAGTCAGGGGGCGATTTATCAGCGGCACAGGCCAAATCTATGCCCTCGGCAACGACTCTCTCACCGCACCACATTCCGAAACTGCCGCCAGCTCTTTCAACAACATCCCTAACAATACAGCCCCAGCAACACGCAATAAGCGCAGCGCTGCCTGAAGGGCTCCACCACCTATCGTCGACAAGAAGGTTAACGACTTATGCTCGAGAACAATATTCTCCGCTACCACCGTGATTATTCTCTGCGCGATCTGACCACGGCGGAAAGCCTAGTTCTGGTCAGCTACCGGCTCTGGCTGTTGCACTATGTCCAGGGCAAGAGCGCCAACTTGCCCAACTGGCGCACTGGTCTGGCGGCCGTGGGTTTGTCGCTCGCTGCCGATGAACTGTTCGACCCTCTGGCCGAAGTCACTGTAACGGGCTCCAAGCGCAGCGTAGAGATCCAGCCGCTTCGCTGTCGGCGTATCAGCCACCAGGAAGGTTTCATACTCGGCAGTCACGCCCTGTTGCAACATCATTTATTGGAAGAAGCCAGCCGTACCTTAGCCGACTGGCTGTCGCCCACCGCTGGCAGCGTGGCAGCGCCTCTGCTCTGGCGTTTTGCCATGGCTCTCAGCACCGCGCAGTTGATACTGCCGCTACGGTATACAACAGGCCAGGAAGCTGAGTTCAACGCATTGAAGTCACCACTCTGGCAGGCCAGTAGCAGTCGTTTGCACTGACTAGCCTCCCTGCCGCCCAAGATAGCGGCGACAAGATAGCGACAGAAGCAGACCAGACTGCAGTAAAAAGCACCCTGAGCTGGCGTCACTTTCGCTGGGCCTGCTGCGACAAAAAGCTAACGCTCCCGTCTTCTTCAGAGCGGCGCGTTAGCTTTTTTCACCCCTACACCTCGCGGCAACGAATTGATAGTATGGGACAGACCTAAAACTATAGGAGGGCATTACCATGTTTCCTGAATTTCGTGATTTGATCACTAAACTCAAGCACAAGGATCGCCACTTCGACAGGCTCCTCAATAAGCATAACGAGCTGGACCAAAAAATTATCGATATGGAAGCACGTATCGATCCCAACGAAGAACTGAAGATCGAGCAACTTAAAAAAGAAAAACTCCAACTCAAGGATGAGCTCTACTTGCTGCTGCGTAGAGCCGATACGGCCGAGCAGAGTTAACTAACCAGTAATTCACGTACCTTAAGCGCCAACGCTGCCGCAGACAGAGGTGCACAGCCCTCCGCTTTATTGCCGAGAGAGACCCA
>JALNZZ010000235.1 GCA_023229065.1 Porticoccaceae bacterium | reverse complement strand
TGGTACAGAAAACAGTAGGTTTTGCCACTCAGATTGCTACTGGCTATGAGCGTCTGCCCTGGGTTAGCGTGGAGGAGGGCGATCATAAGGCGGCCAGTGTGGGGACAGTGGCGGACTGGCTTGAGCTGGTGTCTGTGCGGTTGAAACTTCCCTGGGCTGCGGTCGGTGCCCAGCTGGGGAAGGAGCGGCGTTTGTGCGGCTTTTATCAACGCTGGGACGGCGTAAAACTGCCCGATCTGGCGGTGATCAAGAGCCATGTCTCGGTGGCGGGAGAGGGCGGGCTACTGCACTGCCGAATACCCGGCGGCGACACTTTTTGGCTGTTGCCCTACCGGGATGCCGGACGCCCGCTAGCCTGGTTGTGCTTCGGCGATCCGCTCACCGATGAACGGGATTTGTGGCCCAGTAACGATGAGTGGTACCAGCTGTTCAGCACGGTGGCGAACCCCCTGTTGCGCACCTTGCAGCGGCAGGAAGAGCGCTTTGTTCGCGCCCGCCACCTGGTGGTCGAGCAGCTGCGCTGCGGTGGCTGGTGGGAGTACCAGCCGGACAAGGCCAGCTTGCGCCTGGCGCGCGGCTTGCTGGAGCGCTTCGGCTTGCCGCCGGATGCCGAGTGGCTGGCCCCCACCCAGTGGCTGCCGCTGGTGGACCCTCTCGACCGCGACGAGTTTCAGGTGCGGCTCGACACTGTGCAGGAAGGGCGGATGGCGCTGGCACTGCGCTTGCTGGTGGACGGCGAAGCGCGCTGGTACCAGTGGGAGGGTGAGCTGATCGACGGCCCCGAGGGGCGCTGCCTGACGGGCTTTGCGCTCGATATTCACGATATGAAAATACGCGAGGAAGAGGCCGCCTCGGCGCAATCGCGTTTGCAGGGGCTGATCGACAGCGCCCCCGGCATGATCTATGTGATGGATTACTGTGACGGCGCGTTGCAGCCCGCGTTTTGCAGTGCCAGCAGCGAAACCCTGCTCGGCCTGCCGGTTGAGGAATTTTTGCAGCGCCCCTACGCCAGTTATATTCACGCCGCTGACAGTGAGAATTATTTCCGCCATGTCCGCACTCTGCTACAGGGCGGACGCTCCAGCAGCCAGTACCGGGTGCGTCACGCCAGCGGGGAGTATCGCTGGGTACAGGACGAAGCCCTGTTGCTGCGCAACGATAGAGGCATTCCCGTCGAGGTGGTGGGCCTGTGTCTGGATATCAGCGAGAGCCGCTTTGCTACCGAGCGGGTGGCGGCCAGTGAGGAGCGCTACCGTGTTCTGGTGGAGGATTCGCCGGCAATTATTTGCCGCTATCGCCCCGATCTGAGCATGACCTTTGCCAACCGGATGCTGGCGACCTCATTGGGGTTGCCGCTGCTCGGGGAGGGAGGCGAGCTGGTGGTGGAATGCGATCTGGGTGAGTTTATTTCAGCCGAGGACCGCAACCAGGCCCAGCAGCGTTTTGCTGCCATGACGCCCGCCAGCCCCAACGCCGATTATGAAGTGTGTGTGCGCCGCAGCGATGGGCGCCAGCGCTGGTGGATTGTCAGTGAGCGCGGCTTGTTTGATGAGTCTGGCAAGCTGGTGGAAATTCAGGCGGTGGCGCGGGACGATACCGAGCTGCAGGAGGCGCGCCAGCAATTATTCCAGAGTGCCAAGATGGTGACCTTGGGGCAGATGGCCACTGGCCTGGCCCACGAGATCAATCAGCCTCTTAACGTTATGCATATGAGCGTCACCAATTTGTTGACGCGGCTGTCTCGCGATGAGGCGGACCCCGAGTATCTGTTTCATAAAATGCAGCGGGTGGCTGAACAAATCCAGCGCACCGCCACTATTGTCGACCATATGCGGGTTTTTGGTCGTCAGTCCGATATGGAGGGGGTGGCATTCAATCCGTGCACATCCGTGGCCGGTGCCCTGGTACTGGTAGAAGAGCGGCTGGCCAAGGAAGGCGTGGAATTGCGCCTGATCAATGGGGAACTGCCCGATGTGGTGGGCCACCCGGATCGCCTGGAGCAGGTGATTCTCAACCTGTTGATGAATGCCCTCTATGCGGTGCAGGAGCGCTGTCGCCAGGAGCCGGGGCACCAGCCGCGGATCGAGCTCGAGTGCGCTGCCGAAGGGCAGCTGGTGATTATTCGGGTGCGAGACAATGGCCTGGGTATTCGAATGGAAAATATCGACCGGCTGTTCGAGCCTTTCTTTACCACCAAGCCGGTGGGGGATGGCACCGGCTTGGGGCTGTCGGTCAGTTATTCCATCATCAAGCAGAAGTCAGGCAGACTGTTTGCTGAAAATACCGGTGATGGGGCGCAGTTTACCATTGAGCTGCCGGCGGCGAGCAGGAAAGCCTGAGCGGGGATTGCACGGGATTACGCGGACTCCAGCTGGGACAGCTCGGCGCTGCTGACGGGGCGATAGGTACAGCGGTGGAAAACCTCCTTGAGGAGGGTGTCATCGCTGGCGTCGATAATCTTTCCGTCGAGGGCTTTTTCTTCGAGAGCTTTTTCGTCGAGAGTTTTCTCGTCGAAAGCACTCCCATTGAGGGTTTCCCACTGCGAATAACCGGAAAATAAATACAGGCCGGGGGTCTTGGGAATGGGGCTCGGCCACAATGCCATGGCGGCTTCCATGGTGGTGACATCGTTGAGTAAATCCGGGTTGCCTTCGAGTACGTTGACTACCACGGCATTGCCATCCACACCGACAGCGACGAGGAGTTTCACGCGGTGCCGGTGTCGAGAGGGCGACAGGGTGTGAAAGGCTCTCAGTGGCTGATTCATGGTGCAAACCTCCTTTTTAGCGTTGTGCGCAGTCTTTG
>JALNZZ010000234.1 GCA_023229065.1 Porticoccaceae bacterium | reverse complement strand
GTCCACAAGCTGGCAGGCAGTACCACAGTCTCACCCTGCGCTGCCACCAAGGGCTGGATCTCGCGCACAGACACAGCGTTGTAGAGATTCATCCAGTAGGCCAGCTGCTCCTGCTTGGAGTACTGTCTGGGGTCCGTTTTCTCCAGCCCGCGAATATAGGCATTGAGATTTTTGAGGGAGGATTTATCCATAGCCCGGTAGCGGAACTGGCGAATGGGCGAATCCGGCACCTCGACAACATAATGGGCGAGAATCTTCGCCCACGCAGAGTGGTCGATTACTTTTGAATTGTTTTCGCTATGGCGATCCCAAAGCGCAGTGTCGCCATAGGGTTCGTATTCAGTTACCGCAGCCTTGTTGGCAAGGGCGGTGTAACTAAATACCAGGGAAGACAGAGTCAGACACAAGCAAATTTTCTGGAACAGAGAGCGATGCAGTTTCATGATGCAAAAACCCTGACAGTGATATTGCTGACAACAGGCGTAGTATAGACGGTGTTTTCGCGCAACACCTGCTCTACAATGACCGCCGCATGGCACATATTCTCACAACGCTTGCCCGCCGAGAAGTCCCCCTCCAACGCTATAGAGCAGGCAACAGTCTGAGGTCGCCGCCCTGACCAATGCCATCTTTTTTCTTTCCATGCCCAGTCTTACCGGGCCCAGCCTTACAGGAGTTCACCCCATGACCCCGGCAGATGTTGCCCGCATCGACAGGGAACACACCTGGCACCCCTACTCCTCCACGCTTTCTCCCACTCCCTGCTTCCAGGTCATTGGCGCCGAGGGCGTCAGGCTGGAGCTGGCAGACGGCCGCCGTCTGATTGACGGCATGTCCTCCTGGTGGTCTGCAATTCACGGCTACAACCATCCGCAACTCAACCGCGCCGCCAAACAGCAACTCGACCAGTTTGCCCACGTGATGTTCGGCGGCCTCACCCACGAACCGGCAACGCGACTCATACAAACCTTGGTGGCACTCACCCCCGAGCCCCTGCAAAAAGTATTTCTCAGCGATTCCGGCTCGGTGAGCGTCGAGGTGGCAATGAAGATGGCCGTGCAGTACTGGCAGGCCCGCCAGCGGCCTGCCAAGCACCGCTTTCTGGCACTGCACAGTGGGTACCACGGCGATACTTTCGGCGCCATGTCGGTGTGCGACCCGCTCACCGGCATGCACCATTTGTTTACCCCGGTGCTGATGCCGCAACTGTTCGCTGAAGCGCCCGCCTGCAGCTTTCATGACACCTGCAAACCTGAGCATATCGCTCCTATCACTCATTTACTCGAACAGCACTGCGACGAACTGGCGGCGGTCATTCTCGAGCCCGTGGTACAAGGTGCCGGCGGCATGCGCTTCTACTCCCCTGACTATCTGCGCCAAGTACGCCAACTGTGCGACCAGCATGGTGTCCTGTTGATTGCCGACGAGATAGCGACGGGCTTTGGCCGCACCGGCAAGATGTTCGCCTGTGAGTGGGCGGGGATTGCTCCCGACATCATGTGCCTCGGCAAGTCTCTTACCGGTGGCTACCTGACCTTGGCAGCTACACTCTGCACCACCGAAGTCAGTGAGGGCATCTGTAGCGGCGAGGCTGGTGTTTTTATGCATGGCCCCACCTTCATGGGTAATCCACTGGCCTGCTCGGTCGCCAACGCCAGCCTCGACCTTCTGGCCAGCGGTGACTGGCAGCGCCAGGTAGCTGATATCGAGACGGGTCTAAAGCAAGGCCTCGCTGCAGCAGCAGACCGGTCTTTCGTAAAAGAAGTGCGGGTATTGGGTGCCATCGGTGTCGTGGAGATGCGCGAGCCGGTGGATATGGCGGTGATCACACCAGCCTTTGTCGACGCCGGTATCTGGGTGCGACCATTTGGCCGGCTGGTGTACCTGATGCCACCCTATATCATCAGCAAGGAGGATTTGCAGATTTTATGCGAACGATTGATCCAGGTGCTGGACCGTTGTCACTAGGCTTCTCTACCCAGGGCTGATACGCAGGCTCAGCGCTTGCCGCAAGCCATCGGGAGCATGACAGCCCTGCCCTCAGAAGCTCGAGTCCGGTTGCTGGAGAAACGCCAGCTCCTCTGCCGTGGATTGGCGGCCCAGAATCGCATTGCGATGCGGATAGCGACCAAAGCGGGCGATGATATCGCGGTGGAGAATTTCAAAATGCAGATTATCCTCAATGCCATTGGCACGGTACAACTCCACCGCGACGTCGTGAATCAGCAGAGATTCGCTGTGCATATAAGGCAGATAGAAAAAGCTGCGCTCCACTGCCGGCAGCTCCTGGTCCACCCCCTGTGTCACCGCCTCCTGAGCAAGCGCCAAAGCCATGCCATCGGCAGCGAAAGCGGCGGGCGTGTCGCGATAAATATTGCGGGAAAACTGATCCAGCACAATAATCTCGGCCAATCTGCCGCCAGCTTCTGTCCGCCAGTGATAAAGCTCCCCGAGACATGCACGGCGGTGCAGGGTGCCAAAAAGCTCGGCAACCCGGCGATCAAAAGCTATATCCTTCGCCCACCACTGGGCTGGTTCTGTCTGTTCAAACCAGAAAGTCAGTACGGTGTTGTATTCCTGTAATGTATTCATGCAAGTGTTATCAAGTTGTCCTGGTTTGATCAAAATTTGGAAAACCGGTTCTTTTACAGTGGCACGGCTATAATCCGCCGGTTGCCGCCATACTGACTCCGCCTCCATGACACCAACCATGATTTTCAGCACCATCCCTCTCGGTGCCCGCTATATGCTTACCAGTGCCCTCGCCTTTGCCTTGATGGGCATGTGCGTAAAATTTGCCGGTCAGCAG
>JALNZZ010000232.1 GCA_023229065.1 Porticoccaceae bacterium | reverse complement strand
CAGGTCGCTGTCGCCGCGACCTGTTACCTTGATGGTGCCGGAGCCGAGGATTCGCTGCCAGACGGTTTGTTCGATCTCGACGGTCTCCACGCTCTCAAGGCGCATTTCTTCCGTCTTGCGGGAGATGATGCCGGTTTTGACCACGATTCGTTTGTTGGTTGTCGCCCGCTCCCAGCCCTTCAAACGAAGGTATTGGTACAGTGCCAGGAAGAGGGTGATGCCCAGGGTGGGGACGGCGAGGATAATAAACAGCCAGAACCACAGCCATAGGGTCCAGTGGTGTTTGTAAACCGCCACCATGGATTCGCCTTGGATCAGTGAGCTTTCGATGTACTTGGCCATAATGTTCCTGCGCGATTGTTCTTGATGCGGCTCGACCAAGCGTGCGGGCGAGTCCGATGTGTGCTGGACGGCTAGTTTAGCTGCAACCCGTTAATCTTGGTACTGCAGAAGAGGAGAGGCTTGCATTTATACCATATCTGACATAAATTGAACTCTATGAGCCCAAAGGACAAGCCACTCGTTTGGCTACATGGAGTTGTAAAGACGCCGCCATTCTCGGCGGCCAGCCGACTGGAAGCGGGCTACCTGCTGCGGTGTTTGCAACGCGGGGAAAAGTTGTCTCTGCCGCACTCAAGGCCAATGCCATCAATTGGTCCTCATTGCCATGAGCTACGTATTACAGACAGAGACAAGATTTGGCGCATAGTCTACCGAGTAGACACGGATTCGATTGTTATAGCTGAGGTGTTTGTGAAGAAGACTGAAGCAACACCCAAGCAAGTCATTGAGATATGTAAATCTCGACTCAGGAAGTATGATGATGCAACTCAGTAAACGAAAGAAATTAGAGGATACCGGGTGGAAAGTCGGCACTGCTGATGAATTTCTGGAGCTTACGCCGGAAGAGTCTGTATACATCGAGATGAAACTGGCTCTGAGTTATACCCTGCGACAACGCAGGCTCCATAACAAATTGAGCCAGGCAGAGCTGGCCAAAAAGGTTCACTCCAGTCAGTCACGAGTAGCCAAAATGGAAGCGGGCGACCCAAGTGTGTCAATCGACTTGATCATGAAATCACTCCTGGTCTTGGGTGCCACTCCCAAAGATTTGGCCAAGGCTATTTCGGCTGGCTCGCCTCAGGTTGCTTGAAGCATTAATGTGCTCCGCTACGCTTTGCCCGCGACCATGTTCCCCAACGACGGGGCGGAGAGGATCTCGATCCAGTAGCCGTCGGGGTCTTTGATGAAGGCGAGGCCTTTCATTTTGCCGTCGTCGGGACGTTTGACGAATTCGACGCCCATTTTCTCGAAGCGCTCGCAGGCGGCATAAACGTCGGGGACGCTGATGCCGATGTGGCCAAAACCCCGGGGGTCGCTGTTGCCGTTGTGGTAGTCAGTGTCGTCTGACTCGGTGCCCCAGTTGTGGGTCAGTTCGAGGGTGGCTTTTTGGCGGAAGGTGTAGATGGCGCGTTCGGTGTCGTCGTCCGGAATGGGGTCATCTTCGGGGCGGTGGTAGGCCATGAAGTAGAGGGAAAATGTCATGTCGGGAAAGTCGAGACGCTTCAAGAGCGTCATGCCCAGCACGTCGGTGTAGAAGGCCACCGATTTTTGCGGGTCTTTGACGCGCAGCATGGTTTGGTTGAACACGAAATCCCGGGTTGCGTCAGCGGGCGCGCTGTTCGTCTCTTTGAGGCCGGGAAAGGGAATCTCGTTACTCATCGTCAATCCTTAGGTTTTTTTCGTTCGGGGAGTTATGAGCTGGGTACCAGCTGGTAACCGGCGTGATCCGCCAGCGCTTTGTACTCAACCCAGGAAATCAAGTTGGTGATGTCTGTGCCTCGACCTGAGTCGAAAGCCACTGGCCCATAGATGTTGGCGGTATAAATCAGGTCTTCGTCGGTTACCCGCTGGGTGGCATCATGGCGGGCACCCGCCGGTTCGTATATCCACACGCCGGGCCCATAGCCTTCGGGCGGGCCAGCACGGTAACCAATCCGGCCATGTAATAGCAAGAAGTCCCCGCCGCCGATATGGGTGTGGGGGGCTGCGATGCCGTTGTGGCGGACGATCATTGAGGCTACGCCTGTTTCCTCGCTGACGCGAAGCATCTTGAGGCTGAGGTCCTCCAGGCCGGGAGGGCTGACCCAGGGCACGCTGCGGGTGTCGATGAAGCAAGAGTGATTTATCTCGGAGTTGTCCGCCAGCTGGTCGGAAGAGGCCACTACCAGGGCGCTGGCATCGCGGTTGGCAATGGCGAGCGGTGTACCAGTGCCCTCAAAGCGTGCCACATCGCTGCGATTTTCCTCCGTGCTGATGCATTCCGACAGGGTGCTTGGAATGGTGCCGACGTTGTGTTCTTTGGCACCTGACAGGATTTCCTGGTTAGTGAGCAGGTAGATGGGGCTTTCGCCGTCCATAAAGCTCACCGGCCCGTAACAGGTGCAGAGAAGCTCCGTTGCTTCTTCTGCCACCAGGGGAGCAATGGGCTTGTTGGCCGGCATAAAGCCCCAGCTGCCTGGGCGTAGAATGCTGGTTTTGCTGTCCTGGGTGTAGACAAGTTTGCCCGACAGCACCAGCAGGTCCAGGCCGCCCAGGCCAACCGCCTCGGGTAGTGTCGTGCCTTTTTCAATGCGCAGGAGGACCGAAAACAGGCCGGTTTCCTTGCTGGCTCGCAGCGGTTTGAAGGA
Source organism: Porticoccaceae bacterium (assembly GCA_023229065.1). Classification (GTDB taxonomy): domain Bacteria; phylum Pseudomonadota; class Gammaproteobacteria; order Pseudomonadales; family Porticoccaceae; genus NAT127. The sequence goes on along the minus strand of JALNZZ010000232.1, from coordinate 140 downwards.
GAGTCCTTCAACTTGTCTGACGGCGATCCAGGGCAGGGTGTTGGTGTCCACGCCGCCCTCAAGGCCGGTGGGGTCGTAATCGGGGTTGTAGCTCATAGGTATTTACCTTGAAAGCGCCGCGGCCGTTAGTCTCTTTGAGC
>JALNZZ010000035.1 GCA_023229065.1 Porticoccaceae bacterium | reverse complement strand
GGTCTGGCGCAAAGCCGTCCACCACCACACGGGGAATTTCACGATTGATAAGTCGTTCAATATCCCGCAGCAACTTGTGCTCGTCGACGCACACCAGCGACATGGCCTCGCCCTCGTTGCCGGCGCGGCCGGTGCGACCAATGCGGTGAACATAATCTTCAGCAACATTGGGCAGTTCAAAGTTCACCACGTGGGGCAGCTGATCGATATCGAGCCCCCGGGCCGCGATGTCGGTGGCCACCAGCACCCGGATAGCCCCAGACTTAAAATCGGCGAGAGCGCGGGTACGGGCACCCTGGCTCTTGTTGCCATGAATAGCAGCTGCGCTGATGCCGTCTTTGCCCAGCTGTTCAGCAAGGCGGTTGGCACCGTGTTTGGTGCGCGTAAACACCAACACCTGACGCCAGTTGTTGCTGCCGATCAGGAAAGACAACAACTCCCGCTTGCGCTCGCGGTCCACCGGGTGTACTACCTGGGCAACGGTTTCCGAGGCGGTGTTGCGACGCGCCACTTCGATCAGCGTCGGCTTGTCCAACAGACGGTCGGCGAGCTGTTTGATCTCGTTAGAGAAGGTCGCGGAAAACAGCAGATTCTGGCGCTGCTTGGGCAATAGCGCCAATACCTTGCGAATATCGTGAATAAAACCCATATCGAGCATGCGGTCAGCTTCATCAAGGACGAGGATTTCCACTTTCGACAGGTCGAGGGTTTTCTGCTGCACATGATCCAGCAGGCGGCCAGGGGTGGCCACCAGGATATCGACACCCCTTCGCAGCGTAGCGATCTGGGGGTTGATATTGACCCCACCGAAGATCACCGCCGAGCGCAGCGGCAAATACTTGCCATAGGTGGTAACGCTCTCCCCCACCTGGGCCGCCAGCTCGCGAGTGGGGGTAAGTACCAGGGCGCGCACCGGGCGCGGGCCCTTGCCAGAAGATGCGCCAGCGCCAAGCAGCTGCAATAAAGGCAGGGTGAAACCGGCAGTTTTACCGGTACCAGTCTGAGCACCAGCCAGTACGTCACCACCTCTGAGCACAACGGGAATGGCCTGAGCCTGGATGGGAGTGGGCTGTGTGTAGCCCTGTTCAGAAACGGCACGTAGCAATTCGGCCGACAGGCCGAGTTCAGTAAATAGCATGTAGTTGATTACTCCAGAACCGGCCTGTCCATTGCGCAGAGCGATGGAACGGTCGCAGGCGGGTTGATTAGCAAAGGTGTCTGGGAAGGGCATCTGAGAGGGATGGTAGCTATACCACCTTGAACACAACGGGCACCTTTGACACGACGAGCGCCGACCGAGGGCACCGTGGAGGCGGCACGTTAACAGGGTGGGCTCCGTAAGTCCACCAAGTTCTACCTTGCGAAAGAGTTATAGCCAACCGCTGTCCTTGGCAGCTCGCGACCGGTCTGACCTGCCTCTGAAACGGCACTGGAGCCGCCAGCACCACTGGCTCTGCCAAGGGTGTCCTCCCTCCAGCTACCTGCAGTGTCACTGTCACGGTACCATTGCTTCCTCCGTCCGAGCACAGTATTCAGCCGTGAACCCATCCACGACACTCCTGCCCATCGATGACGCACTGCCCGCGCTGCGCGCTGCCCTGGCTGACCACAACCGCTGCCTGCTTGTCGCCCAACCCGGTGCTGGCAAGACGACTCGGGTTCCGCTGACTCTGCTCAGCGACTTTTCTCCCGAGTGCGGTCGCTGGCTGTTACTGGAGCCACGCCGTGTAGCCGCACGGCTGGCAGCGGTCTATATGGCGAAGCAATTGGGTGAGCCTGTGGGTGTCACCGTCGGCTACCGGGTGCGCGGCGAGCAGAAAATCGGCCCCGCTACCCGCTTGGAAGTCATTACTCAGGGCATTCTCACCCGTATGATCCAGGACGACCCGCTGCTCGACGGCGTGGCCGGCATCATTTTCGACGAGTTTCATGAACGGAGTCTGGAGGCAGACCTCGGGCTCGCTTTGGCTCTTGATGTCCAGGCCAGTGTGCGCGACGACCTCAAGCTGCTGGTAATGTCCGCCACCCTGGACGTGGCATCGCTATTGGCAGTGCTGGGGGACGCCACTCCGGTGATCGACTGCCCTGGGCGCAGCTGGCCGGTCACCACCCATCACCGCCCCCCTCAGTCCCGCGAGGAGCCTGCTCATCACCAGGCGCGGGTAGTGCGCGAGGCGCTGGCGGCGCACCAAGGCAACCTGCTGGTATTTCTGCCTGGGCAGCGAGAGATCCGGCGCCTGCAACAGTTGCTGGCAAGTTCTCTCCCAGCTGAGATTGCCATCCACCCACTGCACGGCCAGCTCACCTTGCCCCAACAGCAGGAAGCTCTTGGCACTGCGGATGCAGATCCGCGCCGTCGGGTAATTCTCGCCACGGCCATTGCCGAGTCGAGCCTCACCGTGCCCGGCGTCCGCGTCGTGGTGGACGCTGGTCTGGAGCGAGCCCCCGTCTTTCAGCCCCGCTCCGGTCTGACCCGTCTCGACACCCGCCGGGTCAATCGTGCCAGTGCCGACCAGCGTCGCGGTCGCGCAGGGCGCGAAGCAGAGGGGCACTGCTATCGGCTCTGGGCACCTGAGCTGCCCCTGGCAGCCCACGGCGAGGCGGAGATTCTACAGGCCGACCTGGCCGGGCTGGCCTTCGAGCTTGCCCGCTGGGGCGTGACAGATGCCAGCGCCCTGCCCTGGGTCACCCCGCCACCCGCCGCAGCGCTGGCCAGCGGGCGCCAGCTGCTGCGCGATCTCGGCATCCTCGATGACCGAGCCAGCCTTACAGCGCTCGGCCAGCGCTGTGCTCGCTGGCCCACTCATCCACGCCTGGCAGCCATGCTGGAAGCCGCTTCACCGACAACCGCGACCGACACCGACGGCTTACCGTTAGCCTGCTGGCTAGTCGCCTGGCTGGAGGAGGGGCCCAGTGCTGACGCTGTGGATATGGCACAAGTATTGGAGCAACGTCCGCAGCGCGACGGGCCTGGTGACAGTGGCCGCTGGTATCGCGCTGCCCGCCAGTGGGCGACGCGAGCGGGCTGCGGTCTTGATATATCCAGCCTGAAGCCGCTGCCAACACTACTGGCTCGAGCCTACCCGGACCGCATTGCCCAGCGCCAGGCTGTCGGGCGCTTCAAGCTGGTAAGCGGTGGCCAGGCGCTACTGGCCGAGACTCATCCGCTAGCTCGCGCCCCCTGGCTGATTGCCATTGAGCTGGACGGCCAGACCAGCGGTGCACGTATTTTTCACGCTGCTGCTACCGAGCTGCCGACTCTGGAATCCTGCTTTCCGGCTCTCGCCAACTGGCGTGACAACACTCACTGGGACGCACAACAAGGCCGCCTGGTGGGTGAGGAAGTACGCTCTCTCGGCCCGCTGATCGTGCAGCGCCGCCCCCTCACTCAGCTGCCATCCGGAGCCGTACAAACAGCCCTTACCGAAGCGTTGCAGGCCAGTAGCCAGCTGCCGTGGAGTGACGCAGACCGACAGCTGCTGGGGCGCCTGTCCCTGCTGCACCGCACTCTTGGCGACCCTTGGCCGGCTGTCGACAACCAGCACCTCCTGGCGACGCTCGATCAGTGGCTGGGTCCACACTTAGCCTCCCTCACCCGCCTCGACCAGGTAACCCATCTACCTCTCGGACAGTACTTGCTCGACAGCCTGGACTGGGCTCTGCAGCGGGAGCTGGACTCTCTCGCTCCCACCCACGTCACCGTGCCCAGTGGTTCGCGCATTCGCCTTGATTACAGCGGTGACGAGCCCGTGCTGGCGGTCAAGCTGCAGGAGCTGTTCGGCCAGAGCGATACACCCCGCGTGGTCGGCGGCCGCGTACCGATCCTGATTCACCTGCTGTCTCCAGCGCGACGCCCGGTGCAGGTGACCCGTGACCTGGCCAATTTCTGGGCCACTACTTATTTCGAGGTGCGCAAGGATTTGCGCGGTCGCTACCCCAAGCACCCCTGGCCCGATGATCCACTGCAGGCCAGCGCTACACGCCACACCAAGCACCGCAGTGGTTGACCGATCGCGCCACAACACCCATGACTGTGGCAAAAAGCCCTTGCCGACTTTGCTCGGCACCAAAGCAGCCGGCAATTCTCATCGCAATGCTTTACTCTAGGCATGAACAAAACACAGAGAGATGCGCACCATGTCAGCCGCCAAGACCCTACCTGTCCTGACCACCGCCCTGCTGCTATTGGCCGCCTGCGCCACAGACCCGCTCAGAACACCAGCCCCCATCGCAACCTCGGTTGCAATGCACTGCGGACAACAACCCGTCGTTCTCAAATTCAGCGGCGACGAACTGTTGGTACAGATGGGCGAGAACCGCTGGCAGATGGAAGCTGCTATCAGCGCTTCCGGTGCTCGCTATCAAGCCGCGGATGACGAGACTTCCTGGCTCTGGACCAAGGGCAATACCGCCACCCTGGTATTGGATGGACAGAGCTGGCCCCAGTGCCTGGAGCCAGGTGCTCTGGAAAAGCCGTTTGAAGCTCGAGGCAACGAGCCTTTTTGGCACCTGGCAGCAGACAACGGCATTCTGACTCTTACTCGACCCGGTGCGATTGAACCACAACCACAGACCTACCAGACAGGCACCGAAGAGGGCGATGTCGTGCTCAATACTGAAGATAACTCGCTGACGGTACGTATCACAGATGCAGTGTGCCGCGACACCATGAGCGGCATGCCCTATCCACGCACTGTGAGCCTCGAAAAGGGCAGCGAGCGATTGGAAGGCTGTGGCGGCTCGCCGCAACAGTTGCTGCAAGGCAGCGACTGGCAGGTGGTCGATCTCGACGGTGACACAATCGCACCCTCACCAGATCTAACCCTGCGCTTCGATACAGAAGGGCGAGTAAGCGGGCGCGCAGCCTGCAATCGCTACATGGGAGACTACTCTCTCACAGGAGAGGGGCTGACTATCAAGCAAGTAGCCACCACCAAGATGGCATGCGATGCAGCGGCAATGGCGCGGGAGCAACGCTTTTTGGCACTGCTGGCCGAAATAGACCGCTTCGATGTGGATGACAATGGCGAATTGCGCCTGATCGCCGCCGACAAGACGGTTATCCAGGCCCGTCTGCCTTGGGCCGCAGACAGTGACAGCATCTAAACATGTGATCCGGGCACGCCGGCTGATTTTTTTACTCAGCTGACGCGCCCGGCCCCTCTATCCCTTGGGACCAGCCAAGGCCCAGACGATCAGCCCCACTAGCGGCGCAAACAGCAGGAACAGAATCCACAGCAGCTTGGCCACTGAACTTGCAGAACTCTTGGCCACCTTGACGATGGCCCAGATAATGATGATCAGCCAGATCAGGCCAAGCAGGCCGCCAACTTCCACACCCATAATGCATTCCTCGATTGTTGTTGTCATCCAGTGTGCCGGTACTCACTCTTCACGACCAGCACACCCTGAGAGTAGACCAGTAAGCCGGGCCGTGCCATGACGATAGCGGCGGATTGCCCTTATAATGCCCCGTCACCCGGCCGCAACCAGAGAATCAGTCCGCATGACCAGCAAAGGTACGCTCTTTACGATTTCTGCTCCCTCCGGGGCGGGCAAGACCAGTCTGGTACAAGCGCTGACCGACAGTCTTGAGGCTGTTCAGGTGTCTGTTTCGCACACCACCCGCGCCTGTCGACCCGGCGAAGTAGACGGCCTCAACTATCACTTCGTCGACACTGTCGCCTTCCAGATGATGCTTGCTGCTGACGCTTTTCTCGAGCACGCCCAAGTTTTCGACAACTTCTACGGCACCTCCCGTGCCTGGGTGGAAGAAACCCTCGCCCGCGGTATCGACGTAATTCTTGAAATAGACTGGCAGGGAGCCTCACAAGTACGGCACCTGATGCCCGGCACCGTGGGCATTTTCATTCTGCCCCCCTCGCGCCAGACGCTGGTAGAGCGCCTCAACGGGCGCGGCCAGGACAAGCCGGAAGTCATCCAGCGACGCCTCGCTGAAGCCACCCTCGAAATGTCTCACTACCAGGAAGCGGACTTTTTGATCATCAACGATCATTTCGCCACTGCCCTCGACGAACTGCGCGCTATTGTTATCAGTCACCGGCTCGCTCGCGACCGGCAACAAGAGCGCCACCATACCCTGCTGAGAGATCTGTTGTCCTGAGGCGGTGTTTTTTTGTACACTGTTGGGTCCGGCACCTGGCGGCAGTGCACTTGCTGTGGCTCCGTCGTTCCGACCACAGTGCCCGGCCTCGGTAAAATTCGCTTCACCCACTTTTTTGCAACACAGGTAGCACAGCATGGCTCGCATCACTGTAGAAGACTGTCTCGATCATGTAGACAACCGTTTTGAACTGGTCATGGTCGGCGCCAAACGCGCTCGCCAGTTGGCCACTGGCGGTAAGGAGCCCCTGGTGCCGTGGGAAAACGACAAGCCCACCGTTGTCGCGTTGCGTGAAATTGAAGAAGGCTTGGTCACCGCCGCCATCCTCGACGAGAAGGAAGAGAGCGACGATTTCCTCGACCTCAGCATGCTCCATGCGCCAGAAAATGACCTGTCCGGCGACGCCCAGCCCGCCGACGAGCCCTGACAATAGCCGATACTTCGGGAGGAAAACTTGCAAGCCCTCGACGCGCTGGAGCACAAGCTTTCCTCCTATCTTGATACTTCTCAGGTCAAGAAGGTCATCCGCGCCTACGAGTTCGCAGAGAAGTACCACAAGGGACAGGAGCGGCAGAGTGGCGATCCCTATATCATCCACCCCATTGCCGTGGCCCATATTCTCGCCGACATGCATATGGACCATGAGACCCTCATGGCCGCCCTGCTTCACGATGTCATTGAGGATACCCCTGCGACCAAGAGCCAGCTGACCTGGCGCTTCGGTCGCACCGTCTCCACCATGGTGGATGCGGTGAGCAAGCTCACCGAAATCGAGTTCTCCTCCAAGGCCGAGCAGCAGGCCGAAAGTTTCCAGAAGATGACCCTGGCCATGGCCAAGGACATCCGCATAGTGCTGGTAAAACTGGCCGACCGCCTTCACAACATGCGCACGCTCGGTGTTCTGGCCCCCGAGAAGCGCCGCCGTATCGCCCGCGAGACCCTCGACATCTATGCTCCTCTGGCCCAGCGCCTGGGGCTCAACGACATGCGGGTGGAATTTGAGGATCTGGGCTTTGCCGCCCTCCACCCCCTGCGTCACCGGCGCCTGCGGGAGGCCATCCGCGCCACTCGCGGCAACCGCAAGGAAATCGTTACCGAAATCCAGGCCACCATAGAAATGCGTCTCGAAGTCGAGGACATTCAAGCCCAGGTAACCGGACGCGAGAAGCATCTGTGGAGCATCTATCAAAAGATGAAGGGCAAGAAAAAGTCCTTCAAGGACATCATGGATGTCTACGCCTTCCGCATTGTGGTACCGACCGTTGACGAGTGTTACCGGGTGCTGGGGGTGATACACAACCTCTACAAGCCGGTACCCGGTGAATTCAAAGACTACATCGCCATTCCCAAGGCCAACGGTTACCAGTCGCTGCACACGGTGCTGGTGGGTATGCACGGCGTGCCCATCGAAGTGCAGATCCGCACCGAAGACATGGATGCCATGGCCAACTACGGTATCGCCGCTCACTGGCTGTACAAATCCGGTGCCGAAGACGAAGCCAACCACGCTCGTGCCAACCGCTGGGTAAAAGGGCTGCTGGACCTGCAGCGACAAGCGGGCAACTCGCTGGAATTCATCGAGCATGTGAAGGCCGACCTGTTCCCCGATGAAGTGTATGTATTTACTCCCAAAGGCCAGATCATCGAACTCCCCAGCGGGGCGACAGCGGTGGATTTTGCCTATGCCGTGCATACCGAGGTAGGCAACAGCTGCGTGGCCTGCCAGGTTAACGGCCAGCTGGCACCGCTCTCCCAGGCTTTGCAGAGCGGCGATAAGGTGAAAATCATTACCACCAAGAACGCCCAGCCCAACCCCGCCTGGCTCAATTTTGTCACCACCGCCAAGGCCCGCAGTGCCATACGTCACTTTCTCAAGAATCAGCAGCATGAGGAGTCTGTTGATCTCGGCAAACGCCTGCTGGACCGCGCTCTGCAGAGCTTCGGCTCCAGCTACAAACAAATCCGCAAATCACAGATCAAAAGGCTGCTCAAGGAAACAGGGGCACCCACTTTTGAGACGATTCTCCAGCAGATCGGCCTGGGCAGCCGAGTAGCCTATGCCGTAGCCAACCTGCTGGTACCGGAGACCAAACGCAAACCCGCAGACAGCGCCAAGAGTATCAACTCCCCGGTGTTGATCGACTCTGCCGACGGTTTGCTGCTCAGCTATGCACGCTGCTGCCACCCGATTCCCGGCGACCTTATCATGGGCCATCTGAGCCCGGGGCGCGGCCTGGTAGTTCACCAGGAGACCTGCAACAACCTCAACGAAATTCGCCTCAATCCGGAGAAGTGCATTCCTCTCAGCTGGTCCCCCGCTGTAGACGGAGAGTTCCTCTCGGAACTGCGCGTTGAAGTAGCTGCCGAGCGCGGCATCATCGCTATCCTCGCCTCGCGGGTCACCGAGCAAAATGCCACTATTGAGCAAATCCGCGTCAATGAGCGCGACGCCCAAACCAATATCGTCACCCTTACTCTCAAGGTGAAAAACCGTATTCACCTTGCCAATATCATGCGCCGCATTCGCACTCTCAAATCCGTACAAAAAGTGGCGCGGAACAAAAACTGACCCCCTCTCTCTAAGTTGATACGTTTTATGACTAACAAAGCCGTGATTCATACTGACAATGCTCCCGCCGCTATCGGTACCTATTCCCAAGCCATCAAGGTAGGTGACACCGTCTACCTGTCAGGCCAGATTCCTCTCGACCCGGTCACCATGACTCTGGTCGACGGCATTGAGGCGCAGGTGGAGCAAGTGTTCCGCAACCTGACAGCGGTATGCGAAGCCGCTGGCGGCGAACTCAGCGATATCGTCAAACTGAATATTTTTCTCACCGATCTCAGCCACTTTGCCACTGTCAACGACATCATGGCCCGCCACTTCAGCCAGCCCTATCCGGCCCGTGCCGCCATTGGCGTCGGTGCTCTGCCTCGCGGCTCTCTGGTCGAAATGGACGGCGTCATGGTGATCTGAGGCGGCAGCCTACAGTGCGTTCAACCGGAAGTAGCCCCTCATGAGTCACTTGTCCCGCTATGCTGTTGCCTGTTTACTGGTTTACGTACTGGGTCCCGCCGCGGCCTGGGCAGAAGATGTCAGAGCAGACAAGCCCATCTTTGGTTGGCTCGAAAAAGCAATCATTATGCCGGTCGGGGTCACGGTAAAAGTAAAACTGGATTCAGGTGCCCTGACCTCATCGATGGACGCCCGCGACATTGAAATAATCCAGCGCGAGGGTAAACGCTGGGTGCGCTTTGTGCTCCACCTGGAAGATACGGAAACCGGCGAGGAGATCTACCAGGAGCTGGAGCAGCCCCTGAAGCGCATCGTCCGCATCCGCGGTGCGGGTGGCGAGGACCGCCGTCCTGCAGTAGAGCTTCCCGTTTGTATCGGCGGCCATGTTCATATCGAGGAATTCACCCTCCGCGACCGCGACAACATGCTCTACCCGGTGCTGCTTGGGCGCAAAACCATCAGCCATCTGGGGTTGCTGGATGTCACCGCCACCTACCTCAACCCACCGACCTGTCTGGCACTGGACAGGAAGAGCCCTTAACCGGAGTAACGACGCTCCACCCAGCCCGTCCATCCCAACCGCTCCAGGTCACCACGGCTACTCAGCTTTGCCACCCCGGCACTCAACTTTGTCACCCCGCTCGCTCAGTTCTTGTCATCCCGCTCGCTCAGTTCTTGTCATCCCGCTCGCTCAGTTCTTGTCATCCCGCTCACTTCAGTCTTGTCATCCCGCTCACTTCAGTCTTGTCATCCCGACCAACGGGAGGGATCTTAAACCACCGAGCCATAAGATCTCTCCCGTTGGTCGAGATGACAAAAAAGTCGGAACTCTCCCATCGGTCGAGATGACAAAAAACCGGAACTCTCCCACCGGTCGGGATGACAAAAAGACTAAGGCTCGCCCACTGACCACGACAACAAAAGATCGGATCTATTCCCTTGGTTGAGACGACAAAAAGGCCGGTTCTCTTGCCTTGGCCAAGGCGAGCAAAACGTCGGATTCTCTCGCTGGCCAGAATGACAAATCATTCGGCCAACAGGGCAGCATACCCCTCCCGCCAGGTGGGATAGAGAAACCGGTAGCCGCTGGCCAGCAGTCGTTTATTGCTGCAGCGGCGGTTGGCTCTCATGGCAGTCTCGGAGCTCTCTGTCACCGCTACGGCCATCCGCTGTGCCAGCCACTGGTGCAACTCGTAAAGCGGCACAGGTTCACAGTCAGTGCCTATGTAAAGCGGAGCCAACTCTTCTCCTGCGCGGTGGCACTGAATCAGATGGTGCAAGACACCGGCACAATCTTCGCTATGAATGCGATTACTCCACTGTTGGGGCCACTGTGGCGCACAGTGGCCGCCACGCACCTGACTGATAAGGCGTGTGCGGCCTGGCCCGTAGATACCGCTGAATCGCACCACCGTGGTCGGCACCTGTTGACCATGCATGATTCTCTCCGCGGCTAGCAGGCTGCGACCGGAAAAGCCTTGCGGCACAGCAGGCGTGGTCTCGTCTACCCAGCCGCCATCGCTCTCACCGTAGACGCTGGTGCTGGAAACCCACAGCACCCGCCTTGGTGGCTCAGGAGTGTCGACAAGCACCCGCGCCAAGGTCTGAGCACCAGCTTCATAAGCTTCTCTGTAGCTCGGCTCGTTAAAAGCGTCCGGGGTCAGAGTCACGACCACGACTTCCTGCCCGGCAACGGCCTCCGCCAGCAGAGTCTCATCCCGGCAATCACCCTGCACCATGCGCACACCGGACTCGAGCCCGGAGGACCGCCGCAAGGCGCTGATCTCACACCCTGCTGCCACCAGGCGCGGTGCCAGGCGGCGGGCAATATCGCCAAACCCAACCAACAAAATTTTCAATCAAATTTCCATTTTCAATAATTTATAGCTATGATAGAGCTCAAGTTTAGCTACGGTAGTGAATTTGCCATGACTCTAACGGAACTGCGCTATATCGTCACCCTTGCCCAGGAGCAACACTTTGGCCAGGCCGCCGAACGCTGCCACGTAAGCCAACCTACCCTTAGCATCGCAGTGAAGAAACTCGAGCAGGAGCTGGGTGTAGAGTTGTTTGAGCGTTCAAAGAGCAAGGTTTCCGCCACCCCCACTGGCGAGAACGTTATCGCTCAAGCGCAAAAGGTGCTGGAGGAAGCATCGCGTATTCTCGATATTGCCGCTGCCGGCAAGGATCAACTCAACAGCCCTCTGCGGGTGGGTGGAATCTTCACCATTGGACCCTACCTGTTTCCTCAGTTTATCCCCAAGCTGCGGGAACTGGCTCCCAACATGCCGCTGGTGGTAGAGGAAAGCTACACTGCGACCTTGCGCCGCCGTCTGCGCAACGGTGATCTGGACGTGATCATTATCGCCCTGCCCTTCACCGAGCCCGATGTGGTCACTCAGCCCCTTTATACCGAGCCCTTTGTGGTGCTGATGCCAAACGACCACCCTCTCAGCAAGCAGAAGACCATCAAGCCCGAAGACCTCGACGACGAGAACATTCTCATGCTCGGGGAAGGCCACTGTTTTCGCGATCAGGTACTGGAGGCACTACCCAATCTGGCTCACCGCCAGGGCCGCGACAACGAGCTGGGTATCCGCACCGACACCGAGGGCAGCTCTCTGGAAACCATGCGCCACATGGTGGCCAGCGGGCTGGGCATTACCATCCTGCCCCTGACGGCAGTACTCGGCACCCAAAACCAGGTACAGAACCTGGTGACCCGCCCCTTCGCCAAACCTGTACCCAGCCGCACTGCAGCGCTTGCCTGGCGCGCCAGCTTCCCCCGCCACAAGGCAATCGATGCCTTGCGTTCAGCGATTCTGGCCACCAAACTGCCGGGGGTGGAAGAAGCAGAATAGTGCGGAAGGGAACAGGAGCCCACCCATGCCTGGCAACAGAGAGCCCCTCGACCAACTCCCCGTCACTCGCCTGCGCGGAGTCGGCCCTCAACTGGAGCAAAAACTGGCAAAAATCCATATCCACACGGTGCAGGATGTGCTTTTTCACCTGCCTCTGCGCTACCTGGATCGCACCCGCATAACGCCTATCGGCGCCTTGCAACCCCATGGCGATGTGGTTGTTGAAGGTGTCATCCGCGCTACAAGTATTGCTCTGGGACGCCGCCGCAGCCTCGTGAGCAAAGTACAGGATAACACTGGCACCCTGACGCTCCGTTTTTTCCACTTTTCCAGCGGTCAGCAAGCTAACCTGCGTACGGGTACCCGCATTCGCTGTTACGGCGAGGTTCGCCCTGGTGCCAGCGGACTGGAAATGGTCCACCCGGAGTACCAGTTGCTGGACGATACCCGTCCACCGCCGCTGGCGGACACCCTCACCCCCGTATACCCAGCTACCGAAGGGCTGACCCAGCAGCGGCTGCGCGGTATCGTTGGACAAGCTCTCACCTTTCTCGATGACGGCAGCCTACCGGAGCTGGTGCCTGCGGACTTGGCTGCTGATTGCCCCCTTATCCACTGCGGCATCAGTCTCGCCGACGCGCTACGCTATCTCCATCAGCCGCCTCCCAAGGCACCACTGGAAGTCCTGGCAGCAGGCCAGCACCCTGCTCAGCAGCGACTGAGCTTCGAGGAACTGCTAGCCCACCACCTGAGCCTGCTGCGCTTGCGCCAGCAAATGCGCTTACAACAAGCGCCAGCACTGCCACTTGCCACTGAGCTGCAGCAACGTTTTCTGGCGCAGCTCTCCTTTACCCTCACCGCCGCCCAGCAACGAGTGAGCGCCGATGTCATCGGCGACCTGGCTCAGCCCTATCCAATGCTGCGACTGCTGCAGGGCGACGTCGGCTCTGGTAAAACAGTGGTGGCGGCGCTTGCCGCCTTGTGTGCAGTTGGCAGTGGCTATCAGGCCGCCGTGATGGCCCCCACCGAAATTCTCGCCGAGCAGCACCGCGCCAACTTCGAGGCCTGGCTCACCCCGCTCGGCATTCGCATCGCCTGGCTTACCGGCCGCATCAAAGGCAAGGCGCGAGAGATGCAAATGGCGGCTATCGCCGACGGTAGCGCCCAGCTTGTGGTAGGCACCCATGCCCTGTTCCAGGATGAGGTGCAGTTCCACAAGCTCGGCCTCACCGTGATTGATGAACAGCACCGTTTTGGTGTCCACCAACGTCTCGCTCTGCGTCATAAGGGCAGCGGCCTGGTGCCACACCAGCTGATTATGACTGCCACCCCGATCCCCCGCACTCTGGCGATGAGTGCCTACGCCGACCTAGACCTGTCGGTGATTGACGAGCTGCCCCCTGGTCGCACCCCCGTCAACACCGTGGCCGTCAGTCACTTGCGCCGTGGCGATGTCATTGAGCGAGTGCGCAACGCCTGCGCTGAGGGTTGCCAGGCCTACTGGGTCTGCACTCTGATCGAAGAATCGGATGTTCTAGAGGCACAAGCTGCCGAAGCGACAGCAGCGGAGTTGCACCTGATGCTGCCCGGCGTGTCTATCGGCCTTGTCCACGGCCGCCTCAAGCCGGCCGAAAAGGAGCAGGTGATGCGCGCCTTCAAAGCCGGCGACATTGACCTGTTGGTGGCCACTACAGTGATCGAGGTCGGCGTGGATGTGCCCAACGCCAGCTTGATGGTGATCGAAAACCCTGAGCGCCTCGGCCTGGCCCAGCTCCACCAGCTACGCGGTCGGGTGGGGCGCGGCCAGCGCGAAAGTCACTGTGTACTGCTGTACGGCAATCTGCTGTCGCGCCAGTCCAAAGAGCGCATTCGTATCCTGCGCGAAACCAGTGATGGCTTTGTCATCGCCGAAAAAGACCTCGAGCTGCGCGGTCCCGGCGAGGTACTCGGCACTCGCCAGACCGGCGCCATGCAGCTGCGCATCGCCGACCTGCAGCGCGATGCCGAGCTGCTTCCCGAGGTCAAGGCCGCTGCGGTGCGCTTATTGGCCCGCCAACCACAAAATGCCGCTCTGCTGATTCGTCGCTGGTTGGGAGAGAACGAAAAGTTTGCCCAGGCATAGCTGCACAGGCGATGTTGTGCGGCCCTCTCCGGGCCGGAAAAGTGTGGTTTCTGCATAGTGATAAGCCTGCCCCCACCCTCACCGCCGCTAACTCATCGCAAAATAGTCACAAAAAACATATGACAATTACCTGACATTTTTGTGACATCGACCTATACTCCCGCCACTTCCTCCGAAGGGGCAATCCATGAGCAATCCGCTGTCCATGCTGTTTGGCAAATCCCCCATCAAGCAGCTCCAGGAACACATGTCTCTGGTCACCGACTGCACGGCTGAACTGAGCGACTTCTTTCAGGCCGCCATCAGTGGTGACTGGCCCCGTGCCGAGGCTCATTACGACAGCATCTGCAGTCTGGAAAACCAGGCCGATGACCTCAAGCGTGAGCTGCGCCTGCAGATGCCCAAAGGGCTGTTCATGCCTGTCTCCCGCTCCGATGTATTGGAACTGATCACCGTTCAAGACAACATCGCCAACCGCGCCCGGGATATCGCCGGGCTGATGCTGGGGCGCGAGATGGAGATCCCGGCGCCCATCCGTGAGGAAATGTGCCTGCTGGTGGAAGGTGCCATCGCTGTCACTCGCCAGGCCCTGAGACTTATCAATGAACTGAACGAGCTGGTAGAAACCGGCTTTGCCGACCGCGAAGTCGATCTGGTGGAAGAACAGATCCACGAGCTGGATGACAAGGAGCGCAGCACCGATGTGCTGGAGCGCACTATCCGCCACAAACTTTTCGCCGTGGAAAAGGATTACCACCCCCTCGACATGATGTTCCTCTACGACATCATTCAGAAAGTTGGCGGCCTCGCCAACCGCGCCCGCCGCGTCGGTGGTCGCCTGCAAACCCTCGTCGCCCGCTGAACCGCCTATCCAAGAGGACACCCCATGACACTATTTGCTGAATATGGGCAAATACTCATTATTCTTGCCTGTATCTTCGGGTTTTTTATGGCCTGGGGAGTCGGTGCGAATGATGTCGCCAACGCGATGGGCACTTCTGTCGGCTCCAAAGCCATCACCCTCAAGCAGGCCATCCTTATCGCCATGGTATTCGAATTCCTCGGTGCCTACCTGGCCGGGGGGGCGGTCACTGCCACTATCCGCAGCGGCATCATCGACGCCGGAGCTATGGTGGACATGCCACACTACCTGGTTTACGGCATGCTCTCGGCACTGTTGGCGGCGGGAATCTGGCTGCTGATTGCCAGTGTGCTCGGCTGGCCGGTCTCCACCACGCACTCCATCGTCGGTGCTATTGTCGGTTTTGCTGCCGTGGGTATCGGGCCCGAGTTCGTGCAATGGAGCAAAATAACTCATATTGTCGCCAGCTGGGTGGTCTCACCACTGGTAGCCGGCATCATCTCCTTCGCTCTGTTTCGCAGCGTACAGTATCTGATTCTCGACACCGATGACCCATTCGCCCGGGCTAAGCGCTTTATTCCCATCTACATGTTTCTGGTAGGCTTTTTGATCTCCATGGTCACCATGGTCAAGGGGCTGACTTATGTCCTCAGCGACTCAGGGATTACACTCGGCATGGGACATGCCGCTCTCCTGGCAATACTGATCGGCATTATCACAGCAGTGATCGGTATCTACTTTCTCAGACGCATCCAGCGTAACCCCGAACAAGAAAAGCACAATCGTTTCTATAGCGTTGAAAAAGTCTTTGCTATTCTGATGGTCTTCACAGCCTGTTGTATGGCTTTTGCTCACGGATCCAATGATGTTGCCAATGCTGTAGGACCTCTCGCAGCTATTGTGGGAGTGGTGAAATCCGGGGCTGTGACCAACACCACGGCCATGCCCAGCTGGATTCTGCTGCTGGGCGGCATCGGTATTGTTGTCGGGCTTGGTACCTATGGCTTCAAGGTGATGGCCACCATCGGCAAAAAGATCACCGAGCTGACCCCCAGTCGCGGTTTTGCTGCCGAGCTTGGTGCCGCCTCCACCGTGGTACTGGCGTCAGCCACTGGCATTCCCGTTTCCACCACTCACACCCTGGTAGGCGCAGTACTGGGTGTCGGTCTGGCGCGGGGTATTGCCGCCCTGAACCTGCGGGTAATCGGCACCATCTTCACCTCATGGCTGATCACTCTGCCCGCTGGCGCCGGACTAGCGATTCTGTTTTTCTTCTTCTTCAAAGGGCTATTTGGCTGAAGGTGACGCGGCACTGAAAGCCGGGCCACAGCAACAGACAGTTGCCTCCAAAAAACCAGTCTTGCAGAGTTACTGCGCTGCTAGCCACTGGTACTTAGCTTTGCCAGAAGAGCCTGTTAGGAATCGGCCCGTTGCGCGTCTGCTGGCCGTGAGCCCTGGAGCTCAGCCCCTTCCTGAGCAACAAGCTCTCGGTAGCCATTCGGATCGGACATATCGTTGTAGATTTCCTCGTCCAGCAGGTCCTCGCTCTTAGCCACGATACAGGAAACCACCCCGTCACCAGTGATATTGACAGCGGTGCGCACCATGTCCAGCAACCGGTCGACCCCGATAATCAGGGCAATGCCCTCCA
>JALNZZ010000034.1 GCA_023229065.1 Porticoccaceae bacterium | reverse complement strand
GGCAGCAACAGCCTCCGACACCAGCAAGGTTTCCATGGCGTTGCACACGCCGTAGCGATGTGTCTTGGCGTTGATCGCGATAGTAAAGGCCTTGTCCAGATCGGCTGCATCGTCGATGTAGACGTGGCAGTTGCCATCCAGGTGCTTGATCACCGGCACCCGGGCATCGCGGCTGATACGCTCGATCAGGCTCTTGCCACCGCGGGGCACGATCACATCAACAAATTCCGGCATGGCGATCAGCTCGCCGACGGCAGCGCGGTCAGTGGTTTCAATCACCTGCACAGCTGTTTCCGGCAGGCCAGCGGCGACCAGGCCCTGTCGCACACAGTTGGCGATTGCCTGATTGGAGTGGAAAGCCTCTGAGCCGCCGCGCAGAATTGCGGCATTGCCCGATTTCAGGCACAGACTGGCCGCATCAATAGTCACATTGGGCCGCGATTCATAGATAATGCCCACCACCCCGAGAGGTACTCGCATTTTCCCCACCTGGATGCCACTGGGACGATAGCGCAGGTCGGAGACCTCTCCCACCGGATCGGGCAGAGCAGCTACCTGGTGCAGCCCCTCGATCATGGCATCAATTCGTGCCGAGTTAAGCTCCAGGCGCTCCATCAGCGCCGCATCCAGTCCGCGGGCAGTGCCGGCCGCCATGTCTTCACCATTGGCGGCAATTATGGCAGCGCGGTTGGCATCAAGTGCATCGGCAATTGCCAGCAGGGCACGGTTCTTGGCAGCGGTACCAGCCCGCGCCAACAGCCGCGACGCCTGACGAGCCTGGCGACCGAGGGCCACCATATACGATTGAATATCCATGGATTTACAAATAGTCGTGGGTAGACCGCCTATTATAGCGGGCATCGCTAGCGGGCTGCTATCGCCACTGTCTGGTGACTCTGCCCCGGGCCGGGGAGGAGTGCAGCGCGCCGCGTTACGCCCCAGCAACTCAGCGCCGACCCAAAGCCTGCAAATGGTCGCGAATAGCCTGCAGACGCCGCTGTGGATCATCCATCGCCAGCAGGGCGAGGCGCCAGGTATTGTCGAAAGGCAGCACGGTCAGTAGACGCCAACCAAGAGCAGCGACAGTCAGGCTCTGATCAGGTACCAGATCTCGCAGTGCCAGGCGGCGGGCCAGCTTGTCCAGTAAATCGACCAGGTCGGCATCCTCACCGGCCACCAGCTGCTGAGAATCCGGCCTGCAGATCTCGGCATCTGCACGCAGCAGACCGTCATCCTGTACGCGAATATTTTCCACCCTCACCCGCCGCTCACCAGCGACAGTGACCCCCAGCAAGCCATCCTCCTGCTGCCGCCAATCGCAAATGGTCACCAGAGTTCCCCATGGATGGATGTCTGGTTTCTCACCTACTTCACTACCACGCACAATAGGCATGACGGCAAAACTGGACTGCTCTCGCAGGGCATTGCGTACCAATTTGAGATAGCGCTGCTCAAAGATGCGCAAGGGCAGAGCAACACCTGGGAACAGAGGCTGGCCAAGGGGGAAAAGTGGCAGATCAAGTTGTCGGTCCATACTTAGAGCCTGTTCACACTACTTGAATAGTCGGCGTTGCGTCTGGAGATCACACCGTAGTTGCAAGCCTTCTGTTACGGCGCTTTATTGTCGGTAAGATTTCTGGGATCGAGCAGTTTTTCCAGCTGCCCGCGATCGAGATCCGTCATCTCCACCGCCACATCAAGCACTGGCCGCCTCTGTGCATAGGCGGCCTTGGCGATCTCGGCCGCTTTCAGATAGCCGATCACCGGATTGAGGGCGGTTACCAAAATAGGGTTGCGCTCCAGCAACTGATCCACCCGGTCCGTGTTGATACGGAAGCCAGCGATAGCTTTATCTGCCAGCAGGCGGCTAGCGTTTGCCAACAACTCAATAGATTGCAGCAGATTATGGGCGACAACTGGCAGCATCACGTTGAGCTGGAAGTTCCCCGACTGCCCGGCTATAGCGACAGTGGCATCGTTGCCCATCACCTGGGCAGCCACCATGGCTACAGCTTCGGGGATCACAGGGTTGACCTTGCCGGGCATGATGCTGCTGCCCGGCTGTAACGAAGGCAACTCAATTTCACCCAGTCCCGCCAGAGGCCCGCTGTTCATCCAGCGCAGATCACTGGTAATTTTCATCAAGCTCACCGCGACAGTGCGCAGCTGGCCGGACAACTCCACAGCGGTGTCCTGGCTGCTCAAGGCCTCGAAAAAGCTCTCCGCTGGCACAAAGGGCTCGCCGGTGACCGCAGTGAGAGCGGCGGCAAAGCGATCAGCAAATTCCGGATGGGCGTTGATCCCCGTACCCACAGCCGTACCTCCCTGAGCTAGCTGGCGCAGCCTGGGCAGCACACTCTTGATCCGCTCGATGCCGGCGCGAATCTGTGCCGACCAGCCGCCCAACTCCTGGGCCAGAGTGAGAGGCATAGCATCCATCAAGTGGGTACGACCAGTCTTCACCACCTCTCCCAGCTCTCCCGCACGCGCCTCAATAGTGTCGGCAAGCAGACCCAAGGCCGGCAACAATTGCTCCCGCAGCGTCAGGGTGGCGGCAATATGAATGGCCGAAGGAATTACGTCATTGCTACTCTGGCCAAGATTGACGTGGTCATTAGGGCTTACCAGTAAATCCATCTCGCGACTGGCCAAAGTGGCCAGCACCTCGTTGACGTTCATATTGGTACTGGTGCCGGAACCCGTCTGAAATACATCCACGGGAAACTGATCGGCGAACTCGCCGCCGCGCACCCGGCGTGCAGCGCGCTGAATAGCGCCGGCACGACCTTCATCCATCAGCCCCAATTCAAAGTTGACGCCAGCTGCCACTTCCTTCACCAGTGCCACGGCGGCGATAAAGCGCGCCGGCATCGCCCTGCCACTGATCGGGAAATTGTCCACCGCACGTTGGGTCTGGGCCTGGTAAAGTGCGTCGACGGGAACCTCGACACTGCCAAGGCTATCGGTTTCGACTCGGTATTCCATCTTTTTCATAGTGTTGACCGCGACAGAGAGGAGACTTTGCTCCAGCAAGGCTAGCCATAGGTACTGCGTGTGTAAAGCAAAGTCATGGAGTGCGATTCTGTAGGGCTCAAGATATGGTGCTTTAAGGATGTGCTCATGGCCAATGCATTGCCCGGGGCGCAGCAAGAAATACGCCCTCACTCCCACCGGATTGCCCCGTCCGCTACAATGCCCAGCCCCGGTTGCCAGGCCCACATCATGACCGACAGCCCCAAACGCGGCTTTGCTCGCCGCGCTAGCCAACTGACCCCCTTCAAAGTGGTGGACTTTCTCGACGCCGCCATGGCGCGTCAAGCCGCCGGCGAGGACATCATTCGTATGGAGGTCGGTGAGCCGATATTCAGCCTGCCGGCGCCGATGGCGGCTGCCGCTCACCACGCCCAGTCGAACACCCACCAGGGCTACACCTCCAGCCTCGGTATGCCGGCACTTCGCCAGGCCATCGCGCACTTTTATGCGCAGCGTTACGGCATCGACCTCGATCCGGCGCGGGTGATCGTCACCACCGGCAGCAGCGCCGCCCTGGGCATGGTCTGCGACCTGCTCTTGAACCCGGGCGATAGCTTGTTACTGACTGACCCCGGCTATCCTTGCAACGCCAACTTCGTACACCGCTGCGACGCCACACCGGTGCGTATCCCCGTAGTAGCGGAAAATCATTACCAACCGAGCCCTGAGGACATTCAGCGTCACTGGCGCAACGACACAGCCGGGCTGCTGGTAGCTTCGCCGGGCAATCCCACGGGCGATATGCTGAGCCGCTCAGCGCTGACCGCCTTGCACGGGGCCGTGACCCAGCACGGTGGCACCCTGATTGTCGATGAGATCTACCATGGCCTCAGCTATGATGAAGCGAGCGAAGTCTCTGTTTTGGAGCTGACAGACGACGCCTTTGTCATTAATAGCTTCTCCAAGTATTTCGCCATGTCCGGCTGGCGCTTGGGCTGGCTGGTGGCGCCCGAGGAAGCCCTCGACCCGCTGCGGCTGATGACCCAAAACTTCCATATTTCACCCCCCTCCCTGGCACAGCACGTCGCCCTGGCCGCCTTCGAGCCCGAGTGCATTGCTCTTTTTGAGGCGCGCCGCGCCGAGCTCCGCGCGCGTCGCGATTTCCTGGTGCCGGCACTTCGGGAGCTGGGCCTGCGCATCTCTCACCCGCCACCCGGTGCCTTCTATATTTACGCCGGTATCGAGACCCTGGCCGACGACTGCGAAGCGTTCTGCTGGGACATGCTTGCCCGCGCCGGGGTGTCCATCACCCCAGGTACGGACTTTGGGCACTTTCAGGCACACAACCACGTGCGTTTTTCCTATACAGCCGAACCACTGCCGCGCCTGGAGCAGGCGGTGGAGCGCCTCGCCAAAGTACTTGCCCGCCGTGAAATTTAAGCCCCCTTTTGAGCAGGGTACCCTGCTGCGCCGCTACAAGCGCTTTCTCGCCGATGTGGAGCTCCCCGGCGGCGAATTGCTGACGGTACACTGCCCCAACACCGGCTCCATGAAAAACTGCGTGGTACCGGGTACCCCCTGCTGGTTTTCCCGCAGCGACAATCCCAAACGCAAGTTGCCCGGCACCCTGGAAATCACAACCACACCTCTCGGCTGGCTGGCGGGAGTCAACACCGGACGCGCCAACCATCTAGTCCGCGAAGCTCTCACCGAGGGCGTTATCAGCGAACTCGCCGGCTACCGCAACATCCGCAGCGAAGTGCGCTACGGTGAAGAAAATAGTCGCATCGACTTTTTACTGCAGGGCGACGATCGACCCGATTGCTATGTGGAAGTAAAGAACGTTACCCTGGAAGTGGGCGACGGCTTGCTCACCTTTCCCGATGCTGTCACCGCTCGGGGCACCAAGCATCTGCGAGAACTGTCCACCATGGTACGCGCTGGCCACCGCGCCATACTGCTGTACTGTGTACAGCACAGCGGCGCCACCCGAGCCGGTCCCGCCGATGATATCGACCCCGTCTATGGCGCGACTCTGCGCGAGGCTCTAGCGGCAGGAGTGGAAGTGTTGGCCTATGGATGCAAAGTGACAGCCGAAGAAATCACCCTGGCGCGGCGGTTGCCATTTGTGGTCTGACGCTAACCTCGAAACCATTTACCCCGCACCCACAGCACATTACCATGCTCTCATGCTAAACCATCGACTCGCGGCACTGCTGGTCCTACTGGCCTGCGTCATTTCCCCCCTGACCATCCACTGGATCACGACGCCAGGGGCCGGCTGGTGGCGTCCCTACGAAGCGTGGCTGCTGGTCATCATCGCCAGCTGGTTGTGGCAGCGGCGGCGGGGTCGCTATGAGCGCTGAAGCGGTACTGGCTCTGCTTCTGTTCACAGCCATGTTTTTTGGGCTCGGGTTGCTCGCCCAGTATCGGCGGATGCCCGCCGGCCTGTGGAGCCACCCGTTGATCAACGCCCTGTCCTTTCTCGGCGTAAGTGGCGTCTTGTTTTATTACGGACTGGTAGAAATGATGGGCCGCTATGGCCTGGCGGGACTGCTCGGTGTCATATCCTACACGGTGGTCTTTATCTTTGCCCCCCTGTTTATCGAGCCGCTGCGCTGGATCTCCCGCTCCCAGGCCTTTTCCTCCATACCCGACCTGCTGGTGTACCGGTTTCGCTCGGTGCGGATCGGCCGGATCGCCTCTCTGGTACTGGCTCTCGCCAGTCTGCCCATCGCCGCCGCTCAGCTCAAGTCCATCCCTGATACCTTTTTCAGCGGCAGTGAGGTCAGCACTGCCCTGCGCAACGTACTGATGGCAGCGATGGCCGCTCTGGCAATACTTTTTCTCGCTGCCTTCAGTCGCACCCAGCATCAGCGCCGCGCGATCCCTCTGGTAATGGCCTGCGGCGGCCTGCTGGCTATTGCCGCCTTGCTGCTGTGCGGCCTCCTCGCCGTCTACGGGGGGTTCGGCAGCTTCGCTGAGCTCAACAGCTGGGCAGAATCCAGCGGCCAGGTCGCCGTCGTGCAGCGCTTCGATAACGCCTATGCGCTGATTTTGCTGTTTTTTACCGCGCCTTTCATTATGCCCCAGCTGGCTCATCTGCTGAGCTTGACGCGCGACAGAAGCCGGGATCTAACCTCGTCCTGGTTGCAACCGCTGATGCTATGGCTAGCAGCACTGCCTGTGCTGCCCATCCTGTGGACGGGTCTGAACCTGCAGCTAGAGGTACCCTTCCACCACTATGTGAGTGCGCTGCCGGCACTGCTCGGCCAGCCATGGCTGCACACCCTCACACTGCTGGCCGGCCTGTTTATCAGTCTCGGCCTGGTGGCTGTCATGGCTCTGGCGGTGGGCAAGTTCTTTGTCACCACCTTCGTGGCTCCCCTGCAGGACTCCTTTCGCGACAGAGTGCTCGACAGCTGGCTGGAGCGCTGGCGCTTCCGAGCGGCGGCGCTGTGGGTACTGGCTGCCTTGCTTTTTGCTATCGACATTCCTTCCCACAGCGTCACGGACCTCACCATCACGGGTATGATGGGCCTGACCCAGCTAATCCCCGCCCTGGCCGCGACCCTCTACTTGCCCAAGGTCAACCGCACCGGCTGCCTGGCCGGGCTCGCTGTGGGAATGACAATCTGGGCTTACGGTGCCTTGCTGCCCTTGCTGTCAGGTCACACCGAAGCAAGCCCCCCCCTCCTGGGCGGCACTCTGGTGGTCGGCGCCGCCAACTGGCCCTCCTGGCTGCTGGAGTCCCTGATTACCAATTTGCTGGTCACCTTAGTGGTGTCGCGTCTGACCAGCATGTCCCGAGAGGAGCGCACCTACGCCCACCACACCATGGTGGACAGCATGCCCGTGCCTCAGCGATCCAGCCTTGATCCCATCAGTTTTAGCGCGGTGGAACAACGGCTGGCAGAACAAATCGGCCCCCAGGCCAGCCGCGAAGTCGCCCAGGTGCTGCACGAACTGGAACTGGATCGCGACGACAACCGCCCCCTCGCCCTGCGCATGTTCCGCGACCGCCTAAATTACAATCTCAGCGATAAACTCGGCACCTTTGCCAGCGAGCGGGTCGTTGATGCCGTGATGCCCCTCGACGGACAAGGAGACACCCCGGTCGACGATATCAGCCTGCTGGAAACCCGCCTCGCAGGTGCCGGCAGAGCCATGTCCGGCCTTGCCGCCGAGCTCAACAAACTGCGTATCTATCACCGTCAGACTCTTGAGAACCTCCCCGTCGGTGTGTGCTCCATTGCCCGCGACAGGGAGATCCTGCTGTGGAACCACAGCCTGGCCAGTGGTAGTGGCATCAGCCCCCGACTGGCGGAGGGCGCCAAGCTCACCGATTTACCCGCCCCTTGGGGCGAGCTGTTACTCACCTTTGCCGATAGCGACGACGACCACTGGCCGGCCCACGAAGTACCACCGCCACCGACCTCTGCCAAGGGTACACCCAGCCGCTGGTTTCACTTGCACAAATACCGGGTAGACGACAATTCGCCGGTACATGCCGGCAATCAAATTATTCTCGCTGAGGACATCAGTGAACGCCTGCGCCTCATCCAGGAGCTGGCTCACGCCGAGCGGCTTACTTCTGTGGGACGCCTGGCCGCCGGTGTGGCCCATGAAATCGGCAACCCGGTCACCGGGATTTCCTGTCTGGCCCAGGATCTGATCAGTGAGAGCAACGATCAACAAACCTGCTCCACTGCGGAGATCATCCTCGCCCAGACCGAGCGCATTACCGCGATCGTGCGCACCTTGATCGACTTCTCCCGCAGCGACGACAATAGCGACCATGGGCCGGTGTACCTCGCCAGGCCTGTGGACGATGCCATCCAGCTACTGAGCCTGGACAAGGCTGCCAAGGCAGTAAACTTTACTTCGAGCGTTCCTCCTGATCTTTTAGTCAATGGTGACGCCCACCAGCTGACTCAGGTATTTGTGAATCTGCTGGCCAATGCACGCGATGCCAGTCCCGAAAACAGCACCATCCAAGTCGAATACGAAGCGGGCCCCAGCGATACCCGCCTGGTGCATATCAGCGATACGGGCAGCGGTATCCCCCCCGAACTGCAGGAACGGGTATTGGAACCATTTTTCACCACCAAAGAACCTGGCGAAGGTACCGGCTTGGGGCTGTCACTGGTGTACAGCATCGTGCGCCTGCATCGCGGTACTATCGCCATTACCAGCCCCCTTTCCAATGGTCGGGGGACGCGGATAACCGTTGCTCTCAACCCGCCGCCCCCTCCCCCACTTGATTCCTTGATCACGGAAGGTAACACTAGACGACCCCTCAACTGACCAGAGTTTCGCCATGCAACGAATCCTGATTGTTGAAGACGAGGAGGTCATTCGCAATTCCCTGTTCAAGTTGCTGGAACGCAACGGCTATCAAATGGAAGCGGCGGCCAATATCCAGGATGCACTCCAGCACCACAACCTCACCGACTTCTCTCTTATTATCAGTGACTTGCGCCTTCCCGGCCTGCCAGGGACCGATCTGATCAAACTGGCCGGGGATGTGCCGGTATTGATCATGACCAGCTACGCCAGCCTGCGCTCAGCGGTGGATACCATGAAGCTGGGGGCAGTAGACTATATCCCCAAGCCCTTCGATCAAAAGGAAGTGCTCAACTCCGTCAAGCGCATACTCAACGCGCAACCTGCACCTCGTGAATTTAACTCTCCCACTCACGCCAGCAGCGGCATGATTGGTAGCAGTCAGGCAATGAAGGAGGTTTACAACATTATCCATAAAGTGGCGCCCACTGATGCCACGGTACTGATCCAGGGTGAAACCGGCACCGGCAAAGAGTTGGTTGCCAGAGCTATTCACAATGAGAGCCGTCGCGCCAAAGCCCCTCTGATCAGTGTCAACTGTGCTGCCATTCCTGAAACGCTGATCGAAGCCGAACTGTTTGGCCACGAAAAAGGCGCGTTCACCGGCGCCCACGAGAATCGCACCGGCCTGGTAACTGCCGCCGACGGCGGCACTTTATTTCTGGATGAGATCGGCGAGCTGCCCCTCGAGGCCCAGGCACGGCTACTGCGAGTGCTTCAGGAAGGCGAGGTCCGCCCCATCGGTGCGATCAAATCCCGCGATGTGGATGTGCGGCTAGTGGCCGCAACTCACCGCAATCTACAAAAACTTTGTAAAGAAGGCCTGTTCCGCGAGGACCTCTTTTATCGCATCAATGTGGTCAACTTGCGTCTCCCACCATTGCGAGAGCGCGGCAAGGACATTCTGCGACTGGCAGACTACCTCCTGGACAAGTTTTGCAAACGGCTGGGCAAAGCTCCAATGACCTTGGCACCTGATGCCATCCAGGCCATCACCACCTACACCTGGCACGGCAATATTCGCGAGATGGAAAACGCCATCCAGCGAGCTGTCATTCTCTGCGACGACAATCAACCGATCACCCATGACCTGCTAGGGATTGAACTGGCACTAGTGGAAATCGAAGACGATAAAGCGGTGACCCAGACTCCCGAAACCGAACAAGCTAGCCGACTGATGGATGCCGACTCTCCCGACGGGCTCTCGCTGGAAGACTACTTCACCCGTTTTGTGCTGGAAAATCAGCATGCTATGAGTGAAACAGAGCTGGCTAAAAAGCTTGGTATCAGCCGTAAGTGTCTGTGGGAACGCCGCCAGAAGTTAGGTATTCCGCGGGCAAAATCAGCCTGATGACTCCATAATCGTTACTGACTCTCGAATCAAAACGTAACCGGCGGAAACACTTTTTGGGAGAATAAGTAACACTATACGACATCCACAAGCACAGAAACCTTGCTCAAAAAATCACAACCCATTGAATATAGAGAGGTATTATTTTTTGGCACGCATTGTGCTCCTTATTAAGCATAAGAATAAAAGCAACCAGCGGAATAAAAACAAAAAACACTAAAAATAAACTGACTGACGGAATGCTTATCAGGACACAGGGGGGTTAGGACCCGTTTCCAACAAGCATCTGGACCTTGAGGGAGGCGCAAGCCTCCCTTTTGCTTTTCTACTTATCCTATCTTGCCACCTGCTCATAACACCTTTCCCATCTATTCAGCAATTTGAGCTGGCTCTGCCTGTGCTAAACTGCCGTTTTTCCCACGATTGACAAGCGATGCTGAAAAAGCTCATCAAGTTTCTTACCCCTCGCCAATCTCGTACTCTTGCCGACGGCCCACAGATTCTCCATGCCGGGGAGCACCCCATCAGACCGCGAGATATCAGCAGTGGCGCCAGTAAAGTGGTAGACATCCTCGAGGACAACAAGTTCCAGGCATTTGTCGTTGGAGGTTGCGTGAGGGATATCTTGCTAGGCCGTCGCCCCAAGGACTTTGATGTCGCCACCAACGCGACTCCCGAGCAGGCCAAGGCGTTGTTCCGTCGCTCGCGCATCGTGGGCCGCCGTTTTCGCATCGTCCATGTCCACATGGGTCGGGACATGGTGGAAGTGACCACCTTCCGCGCCAGCCACGATGGCAACAATCACCGCGAAGCCCAGCGCAATGATCGCGGCCTGCTGCTGCGCGACAATGTGTTCGGCGATATCAACGAAGACGCACTGCGCCGCGACTTCACTGTCAACGCCCTCTACTATCACCCCCGCGATAACACTCTTTATGACTACGCCAATGGCCTGACCGACATTGACAGTCGGTTACTGCGTATCATCGGCGACCCGGAAACCCGCTTCCGCGAAGACCCCGTGCGCATGCTGCGCGCCGCTCGCTTTGCCGCCAAGCTAGATTTCACTATCGAGCCTGCCACCGCCGCCGCCATTCCCCCTCTGGCGCCGCTGCTCCGGGATATTCCCCCCGCGCGGCTGTTCGACGAGTGGCTGAAACTGTTCCTGTCCGGCCACGCTCTCGCTACTTTCCGTACCCTGCGCGAGCTTGGCTTGTTTAGCGAGCTGTTCCCCACTGTAGCGCCACTGCTGGAGACCGACGACGGCTTCAATCTACGCTTTATCGAGCAGGCCATGGCTAACACCGATGCCAGAATTCACGACGGCAAGCGAGTGACCCCGGCATTCCTGCTCGCAGCACTGCTGTGGCCCGTGGTGTTGAAGACCGCAGCCTACTTGCAGGCCAAGGGGGAAAATCCGGTGATGGCGCTACAAAGGGCTGGCGGCAAGGTGGTGACTCAGCAAGTGGAGCGCCTTGCCATCCCGCGCCGCTTCACTCTCCCCATGCGTGAAATCTGGGACATGCAACAACGGCTGCCGCTACGCCACGGTCGTCGCGCTGCACACTTGGTAGAGCTACCTCGTTTTCGCGCCGCCTACGACTTCGTGCTACTGCGCGAACAAGCCGGTGAGAATCTTGATGGACTAGGCCGGTGGTGGACTCGCTATCAAGATGTTGGCGAAGCTGAGCGCCAAGCGATGGTCGATGCCCTGGGCAACCGCGGCAGCGGCACTAAACGCCGTCGTCGCCGCTCGCGCCCCAAATCCGGTGGAGGTGAACCTGCTTGAGCGCGGAGGCAACCGCTTTCATCGCCATAGGCAGCAACCTCGGCAACCCCCGGCGCCAGGTGGACAGGGCCATAGCCGCCCTGGCCAAGCTGCCGGATTCACAGCTGGTGGCGGTCTC
This sequence comes from Porticoccaceae bacterium, assembly GCA_023229065.1. Classification (GTDB taxonomy): domain Bacteria; phylum Pseudomonadota; class Gammaproteobacteria; order Pseudomonadales; family Porticoccaceae; genus NAT127. Next base: position 5,060 of record JALNZZ010000034.1, on the reverse strand, counting down.
ACCCTGGTATCGTAGCGCCGCAATCGGCCCCGGCGAGCAACCCGACTACCTCAATGGAGTCGCCGAGCTCCACACTCGCCTTCCCGCCAGACTTTTGCTGGCAGCGTTACAGTCCATAGAGCAGGCCCAGGGCCGGCAGCGCAACCAACGCTGGGCAGCGCGTACTCTTGACCTGGATATCCTCCTATATGGTGATCAAGTGGTCACCGAGCCCGACCTCACCGTGCCCCATCCCCGCCTGGCAGAGCGTAACTTCGTGCTCTACCCTCTTGCTGATCTGGTGCCAACACTGGTTCTGCCGAACGGAACTCCTCTCACGGAACTCTTGGCAAAGTGCGAGTCAGGCGGTATTGTCCGCGACTCTGACGGAGAATGATGTGGAATTGCTCGCCAACGATATCAACCTGGACCTGAGTAGCTATGAACTGCCGCGCTTTATCGCGGTAGAAGGTCCCATTGGTGTGGGTAAAACCAGCCTCGCCAAGCGCCTCGCCCATACTTTCAACTACGACACTTTGCTGGAACAGGCCGAGGAAAACCCTTTTCTCGAAAAGTTCTATACCGATCGCCGCTCAGCAGCACTGCCTACCCAGCTGTTTTTTCTGTTCCAGCGCGTCAAGCAACTCCAGGCTCTGCGCCAACGGGATATCTTTCAGCCAGTGAGTATCGCCGACTTTCTGATGGAGAAAGACCCTCTGTTCGCTCAGGTCACGCTCGATGACGACGAGCTGGAGCTGTACCAAAACGTATACTCCCAGCTCACTGTCGATGCCCCCACTCCAGACCTGGTGATCTACCTGCAGGCACCCACCGATGTGCTGATGGAACGCATCCAGCACCGCGGTACGCCCATGGAGCAGAATATTGACCCGGCCTATCTTCGCACCCTCAACGATGCCTACACGCAGTTCTTCTACTATTACGAGCAGGCGCCACTGCTGATCGTCAACGCCACCGAGATCGACCTGGTGAACAACGATGGCGACTACCGTACCTTGGTGGAGTACCTGCTGACCATCAAGAGCGGCAAACATTACTTCAATCCCACTCCGCACCCCTAACGGGGCATGCTTTACGCAGCTGGCAGCGACTCTGCCCCAGCGAGAGGATCAGCGCTATGAAAAACATCAACCTGACCAGCCTCAAGGCCATGAAAGCCGCCGGCGAAAAGTTCGCCGTGCTCACGGCCTACGACGCCTCCTTTGCCCGTCTTGCCGAACTGGCTGGTATCGAAGTGGTGCTGGTAGGCGACTCCCTTGGCAACGTAGTACTGGGCTACGACAGCACTGTACCCGTCACCATGGATGACATGTGTCACCACACCCAGGCCGTGGCGCGCGGCAACAGCAAGTCGCTGATCATCGCCGACTTTCCCTTTATGGCCTATGCCAGCGAACTCCAGGCACTGGACAATGCCGCAGCCCTGATGCAGGCCGGTGCTCATATGGTAAAACTCGAAGGCGGTGCCTGGCTGGAAGAGACTGTACTGTTGCTCGCAGAGCGCGGCATCCCGGTATGCGCCCACCTGGGCCTGACGCCGCAGTCCGTGCACAAACTGGGCGGCTACCGAGTACAGGGCAAGGACGACGCGGCGGCGACACAAATACTCGGAGATGCAGTTCTGCTACAGGAAGCAGGTGCCGATCTGCTGGTACTGGAATGTGTACCGACACCCCTCGCCACCCAAATCAGTCAGACCCTGGACATTCCCGTGATCGGCATTGGCGCTGGACCCGGTACCGATGGCCAGGTACTGGTGCTCTACGATATTCTCGGCCTCTCACCACGACAGCCACGTTTCAGCAAAAACTTCCTGGCGGAAACAGGCAGTATCCAGGGCGCAATGGAGGCTTTTGCCACGGCTGTGCGTGCAGGCAGCTTTCCTGAGGCCTAGTAGCCAGCAGCAAGTGAAGCCGGGGCTTATCAGCAACGCCAGAAACGCTCCCCTTTACCCCACCAGCGGCAGATTGAGCTGCTCTCACTCTGCCAGCTGCCAGTTAGCATCTCACTGAGGATTGGCGGCATGAGTCGCGAAGAGATGCCGCCAGCTAATCCCCAAGGACCGTGGCACCTATTCTGGGGCACCTATCCTATTGCAATCTTCAAGAATCATGTCGGCTGCCTTTTCACCTATCATGATAATCGCAGCATTGCTGTTTCCAGACACCAAAGAGGGCATGATGGAGCCGTCAGCCACCCTCAGCCCCTGTACCCCGTGGACCCGCAAGCGCTCATCCACTACTGCCAGCCTATCACTGCCCATCCGAGCTGTGCAGGTTGGGTGGTAAATTGAAGCCCCCTGCTGGCGACAGTACTCAAGCAGATCGTCGTCCGACACACAGGCGGGACCAGGCTCCACTTCAGACTCAATAAGGGGACGCATGGCCGGCGCCTGCAGAATCTGGCGCAGCACCTTGAGTCCCTCAACATTTGTCGTTCGATCGATCTCTGCTGCTAGATAATTGGGGTCAATAGTGGGAGCAATGGCAGGATCGGCACTTTGAATCCGCACTGAGCCACGGCTTTCCGGCCGCAGTTGACAGACAGAGGCTGTAAATGCGGAATAGGGATGTAACTGATCACCCATCCTGGTAGTACTGAACGTAATGAAATGCACCTGAATATCCGGTCTGTTCAGCTCTGCCGCTGTGCGATAGAAAGCCCCCGCATACCCGGCACTGATAGTCAGCCCACCCTTGCGAAACAAGGCATAGCGCAACCCCAGCCGGGCCTGCCGCCACAGGCTCCGCATATCATCATTCAGTGTTATCGGCTTGGTGCAGCGGTTGACCGTGCGAACCTGCAAGTGGTCCTGCAATCCCTCTCCCACTCCCGGCAGGTCGTGCACCAGCTCTACTCCATACTGCGCGAGCAACGGTGCCGGGCCAACACCCGACAGCTGCAACAATTGCGGTGTATTGATCGCACCGCCGGAGAGAATGACCTCACGCCCGGCACGGGCATAGCAGGGCTGCCCCTGCGACAGCCACTCGACACCACTAGCCACAACGCCATCAAAACGCACTCGCGTCACCAAGGCACCGGTCATGATGGTCAAGTTCGGTCGTTGCCGGGCCGGAACAAGGTACGCCTTGGCGCTGCTACAACGCACCCCCTTGCGCGAGGTGGTCTGATAGTACCCGACTCCCTCCTGGGCCGCGCCATTAAAATCATCATTACGGGGCAAGCCATACTGTTCTGCTGCGGCAATAAAAGCGTCGCATAGTTCATGGGGCTCACTTTGGTCGGAAACCGACAAGGGGCCACCGACGCCGTGAAACTCATCTTCACCGCGTACCTGATCCTCAGCCTTTATAAAGTACGGCAGGACATCCTCCCAGCCCCAGCCGTGATTGCCCGCATCACGCCAACCATCAAAATCCTGTTGCTGTCCGCGGATGTACACCAGACCATTGATAGAGCTTGAGCCGCCCAACACCTTGCCCCGTGGCTGGGCAATACGGCGATTATTCAGCTGTGCCTGGGGTTCCGTTTCGTATAGCCAATTGACCTTGCTGTCTTTGAACAGCTTGCCGTAGCCCAGCGGAATATGGATCCACGGATTGCTGTCCCGCCCTCCGGCTTCCAGCAACAGTACCCGGTACTTACCACAGGCTGTCAGACGGTTAGCCAGCACGCAGCCGGCAGAACCCGCACCGACAACAATAAAGTCATAATCCCCGCAATTGCGCATCACCCTTCAACCTCAATTCGTTGTGTTCGCCATATCGGCAACAAGCTCAGCAATAGCCAGTGACGCCGTAAGGCCTGGTGACTCGATTCCGAACAGATTGATGATTCCGCGGCAGCCATGATCAGCTGGGCCGGATATAAGAAAATCTGCTGCGGCCTGATCTGGGCCCGATATCTTGGGGCGGATACCGGCATAGCCCGGGCTGAGGACTCCCTCCTTCAAACCCGGCCAATAACACCGGATGGCTTCGTAGAAACCAGCTGCCCGAGAGGGGTCGACCTCATAATCCAGCTCTTCGACCCACTCCACATCAGGCCCAAAGCGCGCCTGCCCGCCCAGATCCAGAGTCAGATGGACGCCAAGCCCACCCTGCTCCGGAACCGGGTAGATCAACCGGGAGAATGGCGACCGTCCAGCCAGGCTGTAGTAGCTACCCTTGGCGTAATAGGCCTTGGGCACTTGCTCCGGCGGTAGGGCCTCGAGCAGGGAGGCAACAGCGGGAGCTGCCAATCCAGCCGAATTGACCACCAACTGTGCCTTTAACTGTGGACTCTGTTCGTCGTTCGTGGTTATTTCAATGCCATCTGATGCCCGCTGCAGGCCTGTCACTGTGGTGCAATAGGCCAGCACCGCACCGTGTGCCTCCGCCTCTCCCAACAATGACAACATGTAGGCATGGGTATCAATAATACCGCTGGAGGGAGACAGCAAAGCCCCCACACAACTCAACTGGGGTTCCAGTGCCACAGCCTCGTCAGCACTGAGCAAGCTCACATCATCAACACCATTACGGCGGGCCGCGCTGGCGATGCTTTCCAGAGTAGCCAGCTGCTCCGCGTCAGTTGCCACTATAAGCTTGCCGCAGCGGCTGTAGGCTACACCTCGGCTCTCACAGTATTCATATAGCAGATCGCGTCCCCTGACACATAAGCGTGCCTTGAGTGATCCCTGCGGATAATAAATTCCGGCATGGATAACTTCACTGTTGCGCGCACTCGTCCAGCTTCCAAAAGCATCTTCCCCTTCCAGTATGACGACCTCCCTACCGGACAGAGAGAGTTCGCGAGCAATGGCCAACCCCACTACTCCTGCACCGATCACCACGCAATCTACGGTATCCACAGTATTGTTTTTCCCATTACATTAACCGCACGAAAAGACCAAAAGCCATTATCAATATTGACAACAACATCCCAAACCTCAATCCTTTGTATCTCAGGTCACCCACTATTCAAGGTCAACATTCAGGACAAAAATTCATGAACGAGAAAACCAACGAGCAGAGAAGCCAGTATTTCTACTGGGTCGATATTCCCACCCGCTGGATGGATGGCGACCCTTACGGGCACGTCAATAATGTTGAATA